>JAZLKJ010000031.1:0-27535 GCA_045597565.1 Prevotella sp.
TTGATTGTAGTCTCCTTAGAGAAACCGAACTCGAGGTAGATGTCCATGAGGAGGTCGTAGAGAGTCTTGCCCTGATCCTTAGCCCAAGCAGCGATTTCGCAGATCAAGCAGATAGAAGCAGGAGCATCCTTATCGCGAACCTTGTCGTATGGAAGGAAGCCGAATGACTCCTCGCCACCACCGATGTACTTCTGCTTGCCCTCAGAGATAGCAATCTCACGAGCAATCCACTTGAAGCCTGTGAAGCAGTCGCGGAGTTCCACGTTGTTCTTCTTAGCAATCTCAGCGATAACCTCTGTTGTAACAATAGTCTTAACGAGGAAGTCTGAAGGGTTGAGAGTGCCGAGAGCAATCTTGTTCTTGATGATGTAGTAGCAGAACATCATTGCAGTCTGGTTACCGTTGATGATAACCCACTCACCCTTAGGATCGCGGCAAACGATAGCGAGACGGTCAGCGTCAGGATCTGTAGCTACAACGAGGTCAGCGTTGAGCTTAGTACCGAGCTTCATACCGAGAGTCATTGCCTCTGCGTTCTCTGGGTTTGGAGAAATAACTGTTGGGAAGTTGCCGTCAACAACCATCTGCTCAGGAACAACGTTGATGTTCTGGAAGCCCCATGAACGGAGACAGAGAGGTACGATTACGCGACCTGTTCCGTGCATTGCAGAATATACGATGTTGAGATCTTTCTGGCGGAGGATAACATCCTGGTCAACCATAGCTTCCTTAACGGCAGTCATGTAGTCGTAGTCCATCTCGCCACCAATGATTTTAATGAGGTCAGGGTTAGCCTCGAACTTAACGTCCTCGATGGAAACCTTGTTAACCTCGTCGATGATGCCCTTGTCGTGTGGAGCGAGCACCTGAGCTCCGTCCTCCCAGTAAGCCTTGTAGCCGTTGTACTCCTTAGGGTTGTGAGAAGCAGTTACGTTCACACCTGCCTGAGCACCGAGCTGACGGATAGCGAAAGAGATTTCTGGAGTTGGACGAAGGCTCTCGAAGAGATAAGCCTTGATACCGTTAGCTGAGAAGATTGCAGCAACAGTCTCTGCGAAGAGACGAGAGTTGTTGCGGCAGTCGTGACCTACAACTACAGAGATGTTCTCCTTGCCAGCGAAGTTCTTGTTGATATAGTTGGCAAAGCCCTGAGTAGCCATACCCACGATATACTTGTTCATGCGGTTAGTACCTGCGCCCATGATGCCGCGGAGACCGCCAGTACCAAATTCAAGGTTCTGATAGAACGCATCGATAAGATCTGTCTTATCCTCATTGTCAAGCATAGCCTTCACTGCAGCCTGAGTTTCTTCATCGAAAAGAGGAGAAAGCCACTTCTGAGCTTCCTGCTCACACTGTTTTACTAATTGAGTGTCCATTGGTTTATAGTATTTTTTGTTTGAATTAATATCTATGTTTTTCAGTCTGCAAATATACCATTATTATATTTAATAAGCAAGTAAATCAAGAAATATCATACGCCAAGAGCAAAAAAAAAACATTTTGTCTTCGTTTTTCGTAAAATATTATTACCTTTGCACCGCTTTTATGCGCATTCTGTATGCCAAAAGTTGTTGCTGGTTCCGTAGCTCAGTTGGATTAGAGCAACGCCCTTCTAAGGCGTGGGTCTTGGGTTCGAACCCCAACGGAATCACGAAAGACGCATTTAGAGAGCTCCTTTTGGGGCTCTCTATTTGTTTTCTAACTGTCTGATATACAGTCTAACTCTCGCATTTTCAGGGCGAGCAACAAGTTTGTTTTGTTCGACATTGTTGCTCTATATGGGATTTTGTCAATACCAGGTTAAAAACTATAACAAAATGAGTAACAAAAGTGCAGAATTGAAAGCAAAAATGCCAGATATTTGTGTCATAAGTCATAAAGTTTCATAAAAATAACGGTTTTCGAATGTGATTTTGAATGTTTTTGAGATTTTTTCATAAATTTGCGGTCAAAAGACCGCTTCCATGAAGAGATTCAATACGACGGGCACTTGCCGCCCAAATGAGCACTATATGGTGGACATAACCGAGCGTTTGGAAATCATCCGCAAGATGGTTGACATGGGTGATTATTTCTGTATAAATCGAGGCAGACAATACGGTAAGACTACCACACTGAATGCCATTAAGTCCACCCTGGAGAGTGATGGCTATACAGTGTTTTCCTTATCTTTTGAAGATTTGGGGCAAGGATTATTCTCTTCTGACGAGAAATTCTGTGCCACTGTATTGTGGCTTATGAAGGATGCTATCGAGAATGACACCGTGTGTGGGCTTTCAGACAAGTCAAGAGAATTGATTCTTAATTCTGTAGATGACTCTATCACTCCTGTCGAAACGGTAATTCTGTCTAGCATCTTTAGCAAAGTATGCAAGTTCAATGATAAGCCAGTTGTTTTGACTATTGATGAGATTGACAAGGCCTCTGATAATAGCAGTTTGATTTCTCTGTTAAGTATTTTGCGCAAGTTGTTTCTTGACAGACAAAACAGAGCGACTTTCCAGTCTGTAATTCTTGCAGGAGTCTATGATGTCAAAAATCTCAAGTTAAAGATTCGTCCAGAAGATGACCATCAATACAATTCGCCATGGAACATTGCCGTCCCATTCAATGTGGATATGAGTTTGTCAGCCAATGGTATCAAGGGTATGCTTGATGATTATGAGTCTGACCACCATAGGGGTATGAACACCGAAGATGTCGCTTCATGGATTCGTGAATATACTGGTGGCTATCCCTTCCTCGTTTCTCGCTTGTGCCAGTTGATGGAGGAGCAGGACGACTGGACCCATGAGGGACTTCGTGGTGCAGTTAAGTCATTGCTCAACGAGCACAACACGCTCTTTGACGACATGATTAAGAAGATAGAACAGTTCCCTGATCTGAAATCACTGCTCAAGAATCATCTCTTTTCAGGCGAATCCCAAAAGTATAATCCGCTCAACGAGGCATTCCAACTTGCAGAGAGGTTCAATTTTATTAATGTCCATAATGGAACATTCTCTGTTTCGTGCCGTATCATAGAAACTGCTATCTACGAGTATTTCATGTCGCAAGAAAAGGACTCTGAGATTTATACAGCAGGATCCATAGAAAAGCCACAGTTCATCAAAGGTGATGGATTGGACATGTCTTTGCTTTTGCAGAAGTTCTCTGAGCATTTCAATGAAATCTTCCGTACAGAAGATGGAACAATGGATGCTAAGTTCGTTGAAAAGCATGGACGAAAGCAGTTCCAACTTTATATACGCCCTATTATCAATGGTGTCGGACATTACTATGTAGAAGCAGAGACACGCGATGAAACTCGCACAGACCTAATCATCAACTACAACAATCATGAGTATGTAATTGAGTTGAAGATATGGCGAGGCAATAGTTATAACACCAAAGGCGAAAACCAACTGTTCGAGTATCTTGAACTTAAAAAGAAAAAGAAGGGATATCTCGTATCGTTCTGTTTCAACAAGGGTAAGAAACCGGGATTGCTTCCTTCTGTAGAACACCGAGGACATACTCTCATCGAAGTAATAGTATAAAGCGGAAATAAGTCATTTTTTTGTTACTCAGAGGCTTATGGGTAAGGTTAAATTCAAATGTAGCGAAATTTAAGTTATATGTACATAATGATGGCGACAAACAAACACACAACCAGACACAACACATCTGATACACTCTCCTTCTTCCGCAGTGTGATGCTCCTTCTGTGTCTGCTGACAGCAGGCATGGGAAGCGTGTGGGCGCAGACTGCTTACTATGTATTCTACAACGATACCTACGGCTATCTGTATAACAAAAACGGCACCTTGGCTACCACAAAGACCATTGGCGCCAATTGTGTATGGATGGGAGCTCAGTCACTCGTGGAGATTGCGACTGAAGGAAAGACATTCGGACCTAACCCTACCAAAGGCAGTAGCGGTAACCATGCAGACAACCGCGCACTCTATTCTATGGTAGATGCCAATGCATATCTTGATTGCAAGACGGGTGACAGCAACGCAAAACCTAAGATAGGAAGTTACAACACATCTGGTGATAACTGCTCGTTGTCATGGCAGATAGCGGATGGTTTTCTCGTATCTACAGCCCGCTCCACCCAGACCAATATCCTGGGATATCAGTTGATTTATTACGTACAAACAGCTGATGGCACGGCATTCAGCCTTTTACGAAGAAACCATGACACAAACAACGCGTCATCACCAATCAATACGGCTTACGACGAGAGTAAGTACTTCAAGGCTACAAAGGCAGAGGTGTTTACAGAGGAAAGAACGATATCAGGCGATGAGGTGATTACCCAAACAGGTAACTACACCTACTCGACGAACGCTACTTTGGCGCATCAGAGAGTAAAGTTATCTGATGACACTTGGTTCTATTTGGGCGATGACGGAACAGCAGTTGATCCATCAGAAGAAGTTACCCGCAGTTGGGAGTTATTCAACATGGATGGATATGCAACGATAGGTACCGATGGAAGTATTTCCTATACAACACCTATTCCTCAAGAAAAGCGCGTAGCACTCATCACCTGTACTATCACAGGCTCCACAACTGGCAGGATAGCGAAGGTTAGCAAATATGTCACCTTCACTAATGCAGAAGGAATAGAGGACCCAGTAATATCCTTCGGCAGTGCTTCGACCTCAGACGATGCTCTCGTATCGTTCAGTTATCCGAATGCTACGGTAGGTGACAAGATATCTTTTTACTATACAACAGATGGAACGGATCCTACGTTTTCAAGTACTCCATACAGTGCTCCATTTGTTGTACATAACGGAACTACAATAAAGGTCATTGCCGTAAAAGGCGGAAAGACGTCGGGAATAGTAAATAGTGTCTTCGCAACCGTTACCATTAACGACTACGAAGATCATACATGGACATACTATGCTGGTGTAGATCCCGAAATAGATGGAGGATTCTATAACGATACCTATAAACCCGCAGGTGAAGGCTCAAAATTTGATGTCAGGATGTACAGTCCTAATCCCCGTAATGTTAAGATAGCCTACTGGGGAACACAAGGAGCGCAGGTATCTATGGAGGAAAAAGAGAACACCTTCATCTACTACAATACGCTTGAACAGAGCGAGACGCCGGGAGTGTATCACTATCAGGTTATATCCAACCCATTCAGCAAGCGACCTTCTGCTGTCGAAGGACATGACAAGGTGTTCTACGGCTTTGGAGGATGGAAGGTCACAAGAGGCTACGAATATATGCGCCATGCCGATGGCACGGCTATAGGAAAAGACGAGGTACTTGCCCTTGATGAGGAACTTTACTTCACCGATTTGCCTTATCCAAGTGTCAACTGCACCTCTGCAGAAATAGAAATGGAAACGACATGGGTGCCTGCCAACGTGCAATATGGTGGAGAGAACATCAACTCACTGGCCTTCGTGGGTGGTAATTACGAAAACAACTTCCTTGTTCTGAATAATTCATGCAGAGCAACACTATCTGCCTCTTACCCCGTCACCATAATGCAGGTAGAACCTGACGGAAGTGCTGATTATCGCAGCAACATCGTTTACAGCAAGCTCGTTCCTACTACGGATACAAAGATAGAATGGGCTAACTGGCAGCCGGCAGAAATGATAGATGCAAGAGGCTGTAACTTTACCATTGGTAGAGGTATGCTCAAGACAGAGTCTGTTCAGGATGTGACGGGTACGGCAGTAAACGTTACTCGCACCAACTACGGACAAAGACTCAAGATAGAGAGTGGCAAATACAAGCGATTCTACGGATATGACTATGCTCTTGCAGCACATACGACATACAAGCAAAGGGTATTCTTTGGCAACGACTACGACCGGGCAAAGTCCGACAACGACAAATTAGAGTTTACCCAAGCACTTTTTGTTACCTTCGAAAAGGATATCAAAGCCAAGTCTGGACAGGAGGTATGCCGTGTCTATTCAAAGAGCGGCAGGTTCATAACAAGTCGAACCGTAGGAAAGGCAGAGGTGGAAGATTGCTACTATTTCGGTTTCTCCAAACAACCAGATGATGAAGGATACAACTACCTTGAGATACAAGGCGGAGAGTGGAACAATATTGCAGGTGCAATGGGACGATCAAATAATCAAACGGACCCTTGTACCATCATCAGAATGAAGGGTGGGCGCATAAAAGGCTCTGTTTATGGCGGTACGGAATATACAGGTTCAAAGGGCACTCGTCTTCTTGTCTTCACTGGTGGTGAGATTAACGGATGGATAGCCGGCGGTGCCAATGGCACAAAAAGTGACGGTGGTGCGATGACTGGTTCTACATACGTCTATATCGGTGGCAACACTCGTGTAGATAGCAATGGCAGCACGACTCTTATCAATCGCTCTATCGGTGGTAACGTCTTCGCAGCAGGATGCGGCTGGGACTCAAAAAGTACCGCAGGAAAAGTATCAGACGGCACCAACCTCGTCCTTGCCGACAATGCATACGTAGAACGTGGCATATATGGCGGTGGAGGCTTCGGATATACTGAAGCAACGGCGCACTTGTACATCACCGGAGGACATGTGGCAGCAAAACCAGGCGGCGTAAACAACAGCGCGAAGTATTCTGCAGACATTGCAGGTGGAGTATTCGGTGGAGCATGTCAGAACCGCGGTGGCGAGGTGAAGATATACATGACTGGTGGCAGGATAGATGGTAGTCTGTATGGCGGGTCGAACGTCTCCGGCGATATCACTGGCAACACGAGCATAAACATCACTGGCGGAGAGATTATCGGAAATGTCTATGGAGGCGGCAATAGAGGTTCTGTTACAGGCATTACGACAGTGGAACTCAACGGTGGCTCATTCGGTGGCAATGTCTTCGGTGGAGGAGAGGGCTTCCTTAATGCTGATGGCAGTGTTATGGCTTCTGCTAATGTTACAGGCAGCACTAACGTTATCGTCAATGGTGGTGAGTTTGCGGTAAGGCATACAGACACACGAGACCCCAGAATACTCACAACCTTTGCTGAACGTTACAACATCTACGGCGGCGGTAACATTGCCAGTAGCGTAGGCGAGACGCATGTATATGTAAAGAAGGGTATGATATCCAATGGCTCAGACGGCATAGGCGGCTTTCTGGACAATGATAACGACCGGGGTATTGCCCAGGCATACAATCAGGAAGGTCAGATGTACTTCAGCGTCTTCGGTGGTGGATATGGTAAGAACACCAGCGTGACTGGCAATACATGGGTTGATTTCAATATCGATGGCATGAAGGATATTACATCCTCCGCCATTAGGAAAGACCTGCTGGATTACTAGTCGTATCTCGATGTCATTGGCGGTGGATTCAATGGAACCGTCGGTGGAAATACCTATCTGCATATCGGCGGAAATGCCATGTGCCGTAACGTCTATGGCGGTGGACTTTATGCAGCCATTGGCACACCAAACGATGCAGAGAAAGGCAATACCAACGTCTATATCACCGGCGGTAATGTAGATAATGTCTATGGCGGTGGTGTGATGGGTGATATACTTACTTCTACAAATGTGAACATAGGTTTGCACGATGAAGCATTAAGTTTTGATGGTCGTACCTATGAACCGCTCAATGAGAAGATCACTATCTTTAATTCTGTCTTTGGTGGCAATGACGTGAGCGGAAAGGTGACACATGCCAATGTCATGCACAATGGCGGCACGATAAGCCAGGACATCTACGGCGCTGGAAACGGCAACTACCGTGGCTATTACACACCAGCCTTATGCGACTTCGCCGACGGCGATAATGATAACTACTATTACATTGACCACTCAGGCGATATCGGATCTACAGGCGACCGTGGTCCTGAGGGCAACGCCTACAAAGGTCGTCCGCAGACATCCAACGTGAACATCACCATTGCAGGAAACAATGCAATGGACAAGGCCGTCGTTCTCGGTCAGGTCTTTGGTGGTGGCAATTCATGTACCATAGGTGAATGGGAATCAAATCTTAACTCCAAGTATGAGGGGGACCCACATAAATGGAGTGACGACCCGGAATACTTCCTTGGTGGCGGAAATCTGAACATAACGCTTGGCAGCCACGTGAAGATAGGTCGTTCGCACAAGGAACTGGTTGATGCAGGAGATGAGGAGTATCTTAACAAGGATGGTGAGAATGTATCAGGTCTTTTTATGGGTTGTTCCGGAAAATACCTCGCTACGCAGAGCACTGCAAAGGATGACAACCTGTATCATTACTACTATGACAGCCATACCGCGAAATACTGGCCAGGCTTTGCCGTGTATCAGGATGGTGGCAGTACACCATTGACACGAGCTGAGGGTTTGAAATCATTTAATGCCTATCTCAACAATATCCTCGTATGGAGCGACAACGTCCACCTCAATATAGAAGACGAAGTGGAGGACATCTGGCTTGCGAACTTTGTGGGTGGTGGCTTCCGTGGTTCCATGAAGGCAAAAAGTGAAAACGGTCGCTTTGCTTACAAACTCCCGGAGGGCGTCACCATAGGCAATGCTGTAGTGGGTGGTGCATACAACACTGACGTAGTGTATCGTATCTTTGAGACCAGCGATGGTCATACCTACACAGAATCAAATGGACACTATAAGTACCAGACTGATGCTTCAGGCTTGCAGGTAGTTGACGAAGAACACCCTGACGGAGACTACCATCACATGGAGTATGCAGAAGACGGAGAAACACCTATCAGTATAGTGCGTTTCTATTATGACGGCGGTATGTTGGCGAGCAACAACGAAGGTCGTGCACACCAAGTACATGCCGACCCACGCGCTGACGAGACGGCGTATGCTACTGCCTACTTCGAACCTCTGACCGAAGGTGACGATGCAGAAGACGAGACTACAAAAGCAAAACTCTTCACGAGGAACAAAGACAAGGCTCTCGTATATCTTGACTTGCGTTGCGCACTGGAACCGGAAGTGTTGGTGAGCAATGAGAACGATCATTCCGTACATGGCGGTAACGTCTTTGGCGGATGCTTCATGTCTGGGCTGGTGCAGGGTGACTCATGGGTGGATTATGGTGCTTGGCTCTCGCAGAATTGCACGGATAAGTACTACTTCGACAAAACGAACAATATGCATATCTATAGCGAGGCAGCAGACCTACAGCGCAACAACGCACTGAACATCTTCGGTGCTGGATATGGAGAGGATACACACACCGTCGGCGATACATACCTCTATATTAAAGCTATTGCCCAGACTGCTGGTGGTGATGGTAATAAAAACGGAAAGTTTCCTTATATCTTCAACGCCTTCGGTGGTTCCAATATGGGACGTGTGCTGGGCAATACCAACGTCTATTATGCTGTCGGCAAGCAAGGCACACTGCTCGGTTCTCTCTATGGCGGTGGCTATAAGGGTGACATAGAGGGAAACACCTTTGTAGAACTTGCAGAGGGATTTGTGACGAACGTCTATGGCGGCAGCCGTCAGGCGAATATCAAGGGAGCAGCTCACGTATGGGCTTACGACGGTAAATCACGAGGTATAGCAGATGCCAATCACCTCATCATCTGTAATCTCTATGGCGGTAATGATATTGCAGGAACCATCAGCGGTACCATGCCAGCAAAGTTCACTGAGACCAAGTGGAACGCAGCACCAACGGGCAACGGCACACCACGCGAGAGTCTGACAGGAAAGACGTTCAACTCATACGTGGAGATTGCTTCCGACGACAACTCTGCCAACCGTGGCTTTCCTCTGATTGGTAGTGCATACGCTGGCGGAAATGGAGAGAATTGGACAGAGGAAAGCGGCAATCAGCCAACGGTAGGCACAGCTCTGATCGAGATAGATGGTGGTTCTACACTCCGTGCCTTCGGTGGTGGCAATATGGCTACGGTGACCAGTGACACGTATATATTCACCGATGCAAAGAGCACAACCTTTGCTAATGTCACATTCTCCGAGTACCAGAAGAATATCATGGAGAAAGTATTCTTCAGCCGTGTGACAAGCGGCTATACGTGGGAAGGCAATACACTGAAGCTGACCCCATACCATGTGGGAGCACTCTTCGGTGGCAATAATCTCGCCACAATGGAGATACAGCCAACATGGAACCTCAAGCAGGGACGTCTGGAGAACGTCTATTCTGGTGGTAATATGGGCGATATGACATATTATAACCATGACCATAATGACAAACCTAAGGGACTTAGCATTACCATTGATTCTGACGACATACACATAGAGACACTCTATGGCGGATGCCGAATGAGTGATGTGAGGGCAACCGACAACAATGGCGACGAAGTTGAGTTCGCAGATAACGAATATGGTGCGACACTGAATATCAAGGCAGGATTTATAAACAAAGTCTATGGCGGTAACGACATCAGCGGTACGGTGACCAACGGCACAAACGTGAATATAAGCGGAGCCGTCAGCGGCAACGTCTATGGATCCGGCAATGGCAACTACTACTATCAGTGGGACAAGGACGTGACGAAAGTCACAGAGACTTTCAACAAAGAGTTTGGCTTTGCCTATTACAAAGTGCCAATGTACTACGGCAATGCCGATGCCAATGATGCAGAGAAGATTCTTACCATAAACCACTGGCGTCCATCTGTTCATAAGGCATATCTGAACATCTCAGGCACAGAAGACAAAATGGCTTATGTCAGGGGAAACGTCTATTGCGGTGGTAATGCTTCCACGATAGAGGGCATGGACTCACACACCAAGTTCGATATCGGGTCTTATGTAACACTGAATGGTGTCTTCATGGGTAGCGACGGCATGGAATTTTCTACCACGGACAATATTCGTCGCCTCGAATATCTCAATGGATTCAATATGACAGACGATGTCCAGTGGCCTGCATCCTGGACGGATAAGGATGGAAATGCTTGCGATGCCGCTGTGACTGACGGTGACAAGCAGTTCTACCCTACGATGTTGTCGCTGTATATGAAGGCAGTGGAGATGAATGCATTGCCTAAGGGATTTCAGGAGGCTCTTGATATTGAAAGAACCAATGCCTATATCGGAACCTTCTGCGGTGGTGGCAACTGCGGTTCCATGACCATTAACCATAGGGTGGATATGACCTTGCCATCAAACATCACTATCTACGACAAGGTGGTGGCTGGATGTCTCGACGCAAACAAATCATTCAAGAACGGCACAAAGGAAGTTACGAACATCGGTGGTTACTATCGTCCGATAAGAACTTCGGCACGCGCCATTGACCTTGACAGGACAAAGCTCAACTACACCATCGAGTGCCAGTTTGTTCCATTGGTGATGGATGTACCTGCGGACAAGAATGCACTTAACGCTCATGGCGATGACTTCACCACTGCTGAGGCAAAGGGTTTCCTATACACCAACACAGGAAAGGCATTGATACGCAATACAGAGGTTCCCGCATACAACGTAGGCTGTAACATCTATGGTGGTTGCTATCACTCTGGTGACATACTGGGCGATGTGGTGCTCAACGTGAAGAGTTCATTGCTGGCAGAACCGCTTAGCACTCCTGAGAAAAGAGCACTTCTTGACAATACAGTAAAGGCAGAGACTGCTGCTTTCAATGTATATGGTGCTGGATTTGATATGGGGTCGCATGTCTATGGTAACGTGACCATAACACTTGATAATACTCCAGTGGAAGGTACCTTGCCGGAATTCGACAAACTTACCTGTCCTTCTGCCAGCAACATCAACGGCGGCGGACGTAGTGGTTATCTCTATGGCAACTCCTACATCAACATTCTCAACGGTATAGTGTATAACAATGTCATCGGTGGTTCGGATGCTGGCTATCAGTATGGCTCTACGCATATTGCAGTGGGCGACCCTGATATGTACGAGTGTAAAACACAAGGCACATACACCCTTGACCGTGCCGACAAGTGGAACGAGGATAAGGTCAACCATGATGGTACTCACCCCGTAACGACAAGTATCAATCTCATTCCAGGCGACAGAGTCAGTGAGGCGGTTTACAATAAGATAACAAACCCAGGTGATGCTTTCACACCTTGCTATGTGCGTGAAGATGGTTCACGACTCGACTGGACTAACCGCAAGATACACATCGGTGCGGGTGTATATGCCGGTGGTTACGCTTTGGCTACGGGTTCTGCCGTATATGCCGGCGACTATACCGTGCGTAGGCTTAATGCTACAAACCGATGGAAGGACGTTAGCACTGGCGAAGATATCACCACGCTGGACGGCTATGCAGGCAATGCTAACATCATGATAGCCGACAACCCTGCCAACACATCGACAGGAACAACAGACCATATAACAATCTCTACCATCGTGGATCGTGAGAAAAGCGGCATGACAAATAAGATGGGTTACTTCACGCGCACTCCAGCAATGGAATCTGATGGAGTGACACCAAAGAGGAATGCCCTTGGAGACCCCGTTTACAGCTACGACCACCAGTCTGCTGGTGCTCCAACAGAGGGCACAACATACTATGAACTCTCAGGCAACGGAGGTATATATGGCGACGGTCACCTCTCGTTTGTAGAAGGATTCCGCAGTGCGGACATACAGCGCTATGGTTATGCAGAGCATGCACCACAGGATCCTAAACTCCTGAATACCATGCAACGTTTAGACTTTGTACGTGTTCAGGACTGTTGTCTGATGCTGCAGGGGGCAACAGACTTCGCCGTCAATGCACATAGCGGCATTGTCTATTCCATTGCACGCGTCAGGGAGTTGTATCTGGAGAGTAACATTGACTCGTCAACAACACTGGATCCTGGAACAAAAAACAGCGATTTGGCTTCTGCAGACCGTAGGCATGAAACGAGGCGTTCAAGAAACTATCTCGGTTTCTTCAATAATGTACACTATATCGGTACCATCGCTACCAATGATGAGTTCAGCACGGCGAAGTATCATGATGAGACAGGCGTATATATTGACAAGACCTATCAGGCGAACAAGCAAGATTACATTGATGCTGACTATGATGAAGAGAATCACGTAGTAAAGGACGGCGACCACTACACACACTTCAAGCAGCGCAACATCGGCACGGCCCGCAACATGATAGGCATCAACAATGGCTATACCCTCAAGGTGCAGAATGTATATACCACAGCGACCCAGCAGCCTGATGGTTCATATGTTGACGTGACAGACCATATCTACTATGGTCCTGTCGTTGGCGTGTGTGAGGTGAAGCTGCTTACCCTCGTCGTTGGCGAGGGTGGTGGCTATGTATATGCAGACAATGTACACAGCGATGGCAGTCACTTCATGAATACCTCGGGCAACTTCGTCTTCCCTGGTACCGTAGATGACAACAATCCGCAGTATGTCGTAGATGACTGTTTCCCTAAGAACTTCGCAGGCACTACTTCTTCTACCCCACATCAGGCAAAGGAGGCCCACGATGATGAACGTCCTGCCCACTACTGGTACGTGATGGGTAACAAGTACTTCTTCACCAACACCATAACCGCTTATACCTATGGTGATGAGGATTTCATCGGAACAAAGGACATTTCTTTTGACATGGATAACCTCGACCAGATTATCACTCTCTCTGGTACGAAGAAGAGTGACGTGGTGAGGATAAAGAATGTAAATTGGGAACATCCGCATTATTCCCACTATACACAGTCTGGACAGTCGTGTGACATCGCCAATACAGAGAAAGGCTACTCCCTGAAGCTCAGTGCTTCCACTTCCGACACCTATAACGAGGATGGAGGATACACTCTGTTGCCACGAACTGACAGTGAGTCGCAAACCAACCTTACTTACTCTCCAGGTGCTGACAACGGACAGGAAAGTCCATTGCTCGCCATTCGTCTCAACGACAGTGAGGTTAACAATACCGCCAACTATTGGCGCGATCATCTGTCAGACCCTTGTCGTGTAACATTTGAACTGGAAAGTGGCACGGGCGATCCAAAGGATATATACACATATCACATAACACTGAACATTGTCTATGTACAGGGACCTCGCGTTACGGGACAACTGTATATCGACAACTGCGCTATGCCTGGAGAACTGATACATGCAGAGGCAAAGAACCTTGTGATAGAGACCGACGAGGCAATGCCTGTGACAGGAACATCGTGGCGTCTTGTTAATCCTGACCCTCTGGCAACTGACAAGGATAAGTATGTCTATGTAGTTTCATACAATAAATACATAGACCACTATAAGGCAGACGTAATGGCAAAGTATCGCTACAATGGTTGGGGACTGCAGTATGTAGTCCATGCCGGTGGCAACTCTTTCCCAGTAAGCCTTGCCAGCGATTCCAAGTTCTCTTCACTCCTCGTGCACAATTATCACGATATGGAGCATGTCAATATCGTCAAGGAATCTGCCACAGACGCCCTCGACCCACAGGCTGGCGCGCGTATATATATAAAAGGTAAGGATGACTGGGATGCCTTTGTCAGCTATCTCAATCTCTCCGCTACTGACAATACCCTCGGCATACCTGTTGGACTTGAAGGCATGAAGATATATCTGCAAAGCGACATCAATCTTACCGCAGTGCCTGAGATTAGCGTTCCTTTCAAGGGTGAGCTGAATGGTGATGGTTATAATGTGACTATCCCTTCAGGTTCTCTCTTTGGTGACAACCTTGCTGTGGGTGCTAAGGTTTATAACCTCGGTCTGATAGGTGGTAGCTCCGTCACAACGGTGGAGAACGTTACAGAGAATTGCTTCGTCAAAGAAACCAATGACGACTTCCTTTACGGCAAGAAGGCTTACGACCTTTCGCATCACTACCACACCACCGACGCTGCAGAGGGCTATATCAACGGCAACCGCTATGCCAAGGGCGAAGAGATTGATACCGATGTCTATGCTGCTGGCGACTGGCAGTATGCACATACCGATGGTTATGACAGCCGTATGCTGCGTACCGACAATCCTAACTACGGCAGTGTAAACACAAAGCATAACATCGCTCATACCGCAAAGGAGATTGAAGTCCACGACTGCCTGTTCTTCGGACAGGCGCTGAACCCTGATGGCATTGCCTCAACGCCATACCCACAGCATATTGACGATAGCAAAGCTACTTTGGGAGCGTGGAACGAAACAAACCGTGTCTATCGTACAAATGGTTATTACCGCAGCACCACAGCAGACATCTTCCACTATAACAAGGAGGCATGGGCTCTGCAACCAACGCTCACAGCTATCGACTTCACCGCAGAGAATGCCGACGGTGATTTCTATGGTCACAGGGACGATCGCCCAACTGCAATTTTCTCGTTCGATAGCGACAATAACGCTGCAATTCTGCCATATAGTAACGAGAATGTCAATAAAGTGACACAAAACCTCCTTGTGTATCACAACGAGGACAAGGGCATCATTGCTGATGAAGCTGACAATACTTCTGAGGCACAGGTAACATTCCATCCTGTGAAGAAAACAGTTGATGCCTACACTACCCCTTATCTTCACCTTGTCGATAAACAGGAGTTCTGTGCACCTATAGCCTTCAACGTAACAAACCGTGCATGGTATGAACGCATGCCTGCATATTGGGCTGAAAGTAATAACGACGCATGGGAAGGCATCTGCCTGCCATTCACCGTGAAGAAGGTAGAGACTGAGACCAACGGAGAGATAACCCACTTCTACGGCACTCCAACAGAGGAACAGATTGCTAACCCTGCAACCAATGACAAGACTCTCCACCACGAATACTGGCTGCGTGGACTCGTCTCCGTTGGTTCCGCTGACGATAAAACAATAGCTAACTTCTTGCGACCTGGTACAGAAGGAGAAGGGCTCTTCGATAATGATAATCAAACCGCTGCAGCTTTTAACTATATCTATGCAGCCAACGAATACTTCACTGGGCTCTCAGGCTATAACAAAGCTGACAATACATGGTACACTCAGCAGCATGAGTATGCAGACTACCTACCACAGACGGCTAATATCCCTTATCTCATTAGCATCCCCGGTAGTCGTTACTATGAGTTCAACCTCACTGAGAAGAATATAATCTTCAGCAACGATGGCTCGACTACTGTACCTGTATCCACCGATCTTACGACGGAAGCTGACGGATATATCCATACGGGCACATTCCTTTATGTTGATGATGCAGCATATGGTATGAACGAAACTGGTACGGCTTTTACTCCTGATGCTAATACAGTAGTTCCGTTCCGTACCTTTATGTCGCAGGGTGCAGCATTATCTGCCAAGTCTGCAAAAATATTCATTGGTACATGTCTTGCTGCTTCTCCTGAACAATTTGAGATAACGGAACCAGAAATTAAGATCCCCGAAGATTATTTGCGCATCTATGTCCAGGACAGGAGTGTCATTGTAGAAAGTAGCGACGACTGCATTCTCCCTTGCCATGGAATAGCAGGCACTCTCATCGGCATGTGGAAGATACAACGTGGCATCAACACCTTCAGCAACCTTCGAACCGGCATTTATATCATAGGTGGCAAAAAGATTGTTGTGAAATAACCAGAAAACAGGAAAAACATTTTTACCTTCATCGTTGAAATCTAAGTGATTGGTTTTTAATATTTTTTGTTAAAAGGGTGGGAACTTCAGTAAATATCACACATAAGCCGGTAAATATTTCTATCCGTATATGGCGGCTCAGAAATCCTCGCCCTACAAACTATAAGCAAAATCGCAGAAATGATTAAAAAGTGTAAGTTAAAATTTTCGCAAGATTTTGCTTCAACTAGGAGATTCTGAGGCGGAAAATATGGGGAAAGAAGGCTATTTTCGGGGAGTTGAGAAAAAAACGTGGGAGTTTTGATAAAATTCCTATGGGAAAGATTTCAAAACTGTGGGACTTTTTACCCGAAAAGCCTACGAAAAATGACCGAAAATCAGTGGATTTTGAAGGCGTTCTGGGAGATAAAAAAAAGTTAAGTTGCTGAGTATTAAGGAGATACAAAACCGCGAATAACGGCAATATTCTCGGGTAAGTTTCCTAAAAAAGATTTTGAGCGATTCTGAGAGGGGGATAAAAAAGCGGATTGTAAGCAAAAGGGGCGGTTTTGATTACAATCTGTATTTTATGGGTTTAGACACAAATTGCCACAAATTAACCATAAATTTTTCATGAATATACTATGGGGTTAGAAACGAATTATCACAAATTAACCACAAATTTTTCATGAATATAATATGTTTTTAGAAACGGATTACCATGAATGAACTGAATTTCAATTCGTTACCTCCTTGTTCAAACCTTGCCAGAACCTTACCAGCTACCGATTCCTCCGCCGCCACCTCTGCCGCCGTAAACGAAACTGCGAGCGTGAGAATGAGTAGCAGAACGTGTTTCATAGATAGTTTATTTAGTGACATTTGGCTTTTTCCAGTTTACGAGATAGAGTTTCTCCTTGGCTCGCGTTATGGCGGTGTAGAGCCAGCGGTAATAATCGAGTCCTATCATGTCTTCGGTCAGGTAGCCTTGTTCTATATAGACATGCTCCCACTGACCACCCTGCGCCTTGTGGCAGGTAGAGGCGTAGGCGAACTTTATCTGTAGTGCATTGTAATACGGATCGTTCTTCAGGGCTTTCAGGCGGTCGGACTTCAACGGAATGTCAGCAAACTCCTCCATCATCTTGTCGTAGAGCCGCTGCTGCTCATCACTGGTGAGCGCAGGTGCCTCCGACTGAAGGGTGTCGGTAAGTACGGTGCAAGTCATCTCATAGTCGTCATAGTCTGGAAACAGGAGCGTGCAGTCGCAAAAGGTGAAGCCGTAATCCTCTACCTCATTGCGTATCTTCACTATGCGAGCGCGGTCGCCATTGGCTATGAATGCCATCGGAGCGTCCTTATCCTTCTCTGTCCAGTAATAGTTATTCTTAACGATGGTCACCATGTCATCGACCTCCAGATAGTCCTCACTCTCGCGACATGATCTGCGGATGCCGTTGTTGTAGCGCACAGCCATCTTGTTGCTGCGCGTGATGACCATCGTCTCCTCATCGCCCATGTCGTAATAGCTGTCGTCGAGCATTTCTATCAGTTCGCTGCCCGACACCTTCTCCACATCCGAAAAGCCCTTTATCTTAAGTTGAGGAAACTCATACACATTCTCTTCCGAAATCATGCGGCGAAGAAGCTGCGCGTTATACAGTATGCCGGATTCGGAGGCCTGACGCACGACATCATTCAGTTCTGCGCGATAGACCTTCAAGTGATAACTGCGAAGCACGTCCTCGCTAAGTGCCGGCGACTCCTCAAAGCCTACTGGCGGAAGCTGGTAGCGATCGCCTATGAGCAACATACGGCAAGAGCCGTTATAGACATAGCGGATAAGGTCGTCAAGAAGACTGCCCGAGCCGAAGTTGTAGTCGGACATACCGTCGGACGAATCGGCTATCATGGAAGCTTCATCAACGAGAAAGAGCGTATTCTTTGCCATATTATCGGCTAATTGGAACTGTCCACCGATGCCGCCTGTATATGACTTCTGGCGATATATCTTGCGATGAATGGTAAAGGCTGGAGTTCTAGAATTGAGCGAGAAAACCTTTGCTGCCCTACCTGTCGGAGCCAACAGGACTACCTTTTGTCCGAGGCTCTGCATAGCCTTAACGATGGTGGCAGCAAGGGTGGTCTTTCCTGTTCCGGCGGAGCCACAGAGCATCATCACCGAGTCTGTATCAAAGTCGGAGGCAAACTGGCAGAACATATTGATAGCATGGAGTTGATCGTCCGTCGGCTCATGCTCAAAGAGTTTCATTATTCGCTGATGTAATGCTTCCTGGATCATAATACACAATCAATTTTATGGCAATTTGTTTCTTGGGGGACAACAATAACCAACAATTAACAGAATTTATAAAAAAATTTTTGTTTATTCTTGATAATTCTTGTTACAAAAAAACAAAATATCATTTATGTAATCTTCTGCAAAGATATAAATATCTTGACACTTCTCACGCAAACAATTAAAGTATCTTAAATATTTGGACGTAAGTAGTTAAAAAAGAATAAATCGTAATATTATTACAATAAAAAAAACTAATTTTGCAGCCAAAATTTTGAATCTTTGAAGAATATAATTCCAATAATAACCTTTTTCTCACTATTGCTCATTGCATGCAAGGAAGAGAAAAGTAAAACCGATTCCATCACTACTCCATGGGGCGACACCCTAGATACCAGCGGTATGATAAAGGGCGACACTAGCAAGACGTTCTCCGTTTCCGACCTTGTCGAGAACGGTGAACTTATCATGCTCACGCAGAACGGTCCGCAGACATACTACGAATACCACGGTTGTCACCTTGGCGTTCAGTATCTGATGGTGGAAGCATTTGCCCAGAAACTCGGTGTACGCGTAAGGGTAGAACTATGCAAGGACTCTGCCGACATGGTGAGACGACTGGAGAATAACGAGGGCGACATCGTTGCCTTTGACAATCCAGGTAAATTCCGTGCGTCAAGCAAGGAGCTACAAGGGCTAATAAAGAAATGGAACACGCTGTCGCTCCTCAACCAAACGTCTAACAGGGAGAGACAGATTATCGCTTCAGGCGGCGTGAAGCGCAAAATATACTCGCCATTCCGCGATCCGGAAGGTGGCGTAATATCTGACTATGACCGCTTCTTCAAACAATATGCAAAACTGCCGGGATGGGACTGGCGACTGATTGCTGCCCAGTGTTACCAGGAGTCAACATTCGACCCTCAGGCGGTTTCGTTTGCAGGAGCGAAGGGTCTTATGCAGATTATGCCGAAGACTGCCGAGCATCTCGGACTGGCGCCTAACGACGTATATGACCCAGAGAAGAGCATCGCTGCTGCGTGCCGCTACCTCGTAGAGCTGTCGAACTCATTCCGCGAGATAAGCGACAACTACGAGCGTCAGAACTTCGTACTCGCCTCTTACAACGGCGGCTCTGGCCATATCCGCGACGCAATGGCTCTCGCACAGGCCAATGGTAAGAATCCTTATAGTTGGACAGACGTGAAGGAGTATGTATTGCTGCTCTCCACTCCTGCAGGCTACCGCAATCCGTTGGTCAAGCATGGCTACATGCGCGGTTCTGAGACCGTTGGCTATGTTGACAACATACGGCGTCGCTACGCCACTTACGGCGGTGAAAACAACGCTTCGGGCAGAACATACTCGCAGCCAAAGCCTGAGGAAAGTAGCATTCGCGAGTATAATCCAACAGCCACTCCGCAGAGAGCTGAAAAAGCAAAGGAAATGCAGAATTAAATGAGAAATCTTCCATACATACTTTTCATAATAATGCTTGCTGCTGCCTGTCAGAAGACTGACTTCAGAGACTTCATTATCACGCCGCAGGGTGACTCGCTCTTCCTGAACGACACTACCCCACCCGCCCGCGCGCTGACTTTCAAGGAGATTCTGCAGAAGGGGGAGATAAGGATGTTGACGTTCATAGACGATAAGACATTCTACAAATACAACAACAACAATCTCGGCACGCAATATCTCATCATGCAGGAATTTGCCAAGCGTAAAAAGTTGGAACTCGTTGTAGATTCTTGCAAGGACTCAACCGAGGTGCTCGCCCGACTGAAACGCTTTGAGGGAGATGTGGGGGCTATGGAGAAACCGGGTGACTTGCGTGCTGCAAGCAAGGAACTGCAAGACAGCATCAACGCGTGGTTCAACGATACCATCATCAGTTATGTAGAAAAGATGGAGAAAGACTGGCTGCTCAACGGCGGAATCGTGCGACATGAATATCCGATGTACATCGACCTGAAGGCAAGACACCTTTCGCAGTATGACGAACTCTTCCAGCGTTACGCAAAATTCTGCAAATGGGACTGGCGACTCATTGCAGCCCAGTGCTATCAGGAATCCACCTTCGACCGCGAGGCAATCTCATGGGCAGGTGCTCGCGGACTCATGCAGATAATGCCTCAAACCGCCGACGACCTTGGCTTGCCGTTCTCTGAGATGTTCACTCCGGACATGAATATAAAGGCTGCTGTGAAATACATCTCGCAACTTCAGGAAAAGTTCAGTTTCATTGAAACCATATACGAGCGCGAGAACTTCGTACTGGCAGCGTACAACGCAGGGCCAGGCCATATCTTTGACGCCATAGCACTGGCAGAAGCCGACAGCGTGCCTATCACGCGCTGGGACTATGTGGCACCATACGTTCTGTTACTTTCCGAGCCAGAGGCCTATAGACTGCCGATGGTAAAGAATGGCGGCATGCGAGGCACAGAGACCTACAACTATGTTAAGCGCATTCGCGAGATTTACGAAATATACGGTGGCAACAACTTCATCACTTGCGAGCCTTACAAGACACCTACTGTCGGAGTGAAAAAGACGGCGGAAGACATCCGTCGCGAGAAGGAAGAAGCAAAGCGGAAAGCCGATTCCATCAGGTTTGAGCAGAAGCGAATAGCCGACTCCATCCGTGCCGCTAATCGAAAGAAAACAGCAGCAAAGGCAGATACCGCAAGACGATAGTCGTCAACACAAAATACAGGAACGCATGTGAACTAACACAGGCGAAAACAATCTATATCCAAGTTCCAGGAGCGTAAAGGGGCTTGTTTTCCATCCATTCCTGGTCTTGATAACCAAGCATGGAGAGGCGAAGCCCTTTGAGTTCTGGATTGCTGGCAATGAATTGTCTAAGTGCTTTAGACTTCACATTGACCTCTGCTTTTACTTCTATTGGAACGATATGCGAATCTTTCTGGACAATAAAATCGAGCTCTATCGTAGAGTCATTTGAAGAGAAATAGTAGATTGGCATGTCGCGTGTTATTAACTGTGAGAGAACATAGAGTTCGGTGAATGCTCCTTTGTATTCGGTAATGGCTTTGTTGTTGACCAATGCATCGCTGGCAGGCATATCCACCATTGCTCCCATCAAGCCGGTATCAAGCATGAATAGTTTGAATACCGATGGCTCTTCGTAGAACTTAAGTGGCATCTTGGCTGCCTTTATTCGCGGAATCTTGTAAACAAGACCAGCATCGACGAGCCATTGGATAGCAATCTCAAAATCAGTTGCTCTGGCTCCTTTTTTCAATGCACCATAGATGAATTTCCGGTTCTCCTTAGCAAGTTGAGACGGAATGCTATCCCAAACCATGTTGATGCGTGGCACTTGATTGGCAGGAGCGTGCTTAGAGAAATCCCTGCGGTAGTCAAAGAGTATCTGCTTCTGTATCTCGCGAACTTTCAGTAGGTCATGGCTTTCGGTAAACTCCTTGACAACAGCAGGCATTCCGCCGGTGTAGTAGTATTGGCGCAGTAATTCCATGAAACTCTCTCCCAAAGTTTCAATCGTTTGCGTCTCGTTGTTCGTCAGCAGATCTGCCATAAGTTCTTTGCCATTGGCTATGAGAAACTCGTGGAATGTCATTGGAAACATTCTCAGCATATTCACTTTCCCCACAGGAAACGACACGCCTTCATGAAGTGACAATCCTAACAGCGAACCAGCCACAACAATATGATATTCAGGAGCATTCTCACAGAAATATTTTAGTGATGACAAGGCTTTCGGACAATCTTGGATTTCATCCAATATAATCAATGTCTCTTCAGGTTTGATGCTGATTGACAGCAAAGCCGAAAGAGACAGAATGATGCGTTTTGTGTCATAATCCTTTTCCCATATAGAGCGTGCTTGCTGGTCCTTGTCAAGGTTGACGTATGCAACATTCTTGTAGTAAAGCTGCCCAAACTTGTTGAGAATATAGGTTTTGCCCACTTGTCTGGCGCCATTCATGATGAGCGGCTTCCTTTTGCTTGACATTTTCCACTCACGCAGCTTATTTATGATGGTTCTTTTCATCTGTTATGCAATTGCTTTTTACATTTATTACGATGAATAATAGAGATAATATTACATTTATTCTGACGAATACCTACTATTATAACACATTTATTCCAATGAATATCTGCTGCAAAATTACATTTTTTCTAACGAATAAGAAAAGAAAGTCAAAAAAAATGATTTTTTTTCCACTTTCGTGCAATATTTTGCCCATTTCTTACGTATATATAAATAGAAGGTGTTCGATGAGCAAAAAGATCCGAATACCGGCGAGGTGGAGGATTCGTACGGCTATCGTCCTTTTGCAATAGAAGGCATAGAGTTGGATAAGTTCATCCCCGTAGCCTTGTGTGGAGCATATTGGTATGACAAAGAAGGTGGGTTCATCTCACACCCTATCCAACATCACGAAAAGGATGGCTGCCCAATGGCTGATGGCGCCAAGGAGAACGAATATGTGCCACACGGCATGGAAGTGCTGCTTCGTGTCCTTGGCATAGAAATATGTGCCAGAAGTGTAAAGCAGTCCTTCGGCAAGGATGAACAGTATGGAGGTTGTAGAAAGATTATCGTAAACGGGTTTGGCAATGAACACACCGCTCCACCCCATGACAAGATACAAGGCGAGAGACAGGCGTGGGTGTTTTCCCAAAGCAAGAATCTTATATACGGTGCCGCCAATGACTACTGCCCAGAGTATGCCAAAGATGGTCCAACCCAGCCAACCTCCCACCACGGCAATGCAGATGGGAGTGTAGGAGCAGGCTATCATGACATATATGCTTATGTGGTCGCACTTGCGCAGTATGCGACGTGCCTTACCCTCCGGCAGCCAATGGTAGATGGTGGACGAGAGAAACATGAGGAACATGCCGACAATGAAGAACAGCACGCCCATGGTCCATTGCCATCCAATGGAAACTGCCGGCCACACCATCCAGATGCATGATAGTGCAAAGATGACTCCGACAAGATGTGTCCAGTGGTTGGAAGATTCTTCTCGGAATTGTTTTGGGACGTCTTGCATGGATTTAATCTTAATAATGGTGCGGTGAGGGCACCGCACCTCCATAAGCTTTCCGCTAACCTTTTATTATCGTAGCTCTAACTTTTTCGGAAAGCCCTTCATAAGTGTCACCGGACGAAGGCATGATAGGTTTGAGATATTCCACGGTAATCTTGTGGGTATTAGGGAATTTCCTGCCTCGAGGCAGAGCTTCGAAAGCTCCTGAAATGCGTACAGGAACGATAGGCACCTGGAGTTCCTTGCTCAGTATGGCAAACATCTTCTTGAACTCTCCAACATTACCGTCATCAGTACGTCTGCCTTCTGGGAAGATAACGATGTTCTTGCCTTTCTTCAGTACCTCACCGAGCTTCAGGATGGAGTTCTTGAGGTTGCTACGCTCCATGCGGACGATGTTGAGACGGTTTGCTAAATATTTAACCACAGCTCCGCGAACATGATTCTCTTTAGCGTAGTAGTATGTGTTGCAGAGAGTCTTCTTGTCTAATCCTGCTACGCATATCTGACCGTCCAGGAAGCTTTGGTGGTTAGGAGCGATGATGAAGTTCCCGTTTGTAGGAATGTTCTCCTTGCCCTTGATCTCCAGACGGTTGTGAGCCTTAAGGAACGACTTAAAGAGTCCTTCTGCCGTATTGACAAGACTGCCGGAAGGCAGTTCCAGATTCGAAGAATCGCCCGTGAGAATAGAGTGCCAGTTGGTTTCTTCTGCTTCAGAAACATCAGAACCTTCTGAAAGTTTTGCAATATGGTCGGCAATGGCCTGAACATTCTCAAACTTCATGAAAGCATCTGCCTTGATCTCAATGCCGAATGTCTGCTCTACAAAGCCCTGAAGACTTACGCAGTCAAGAGAGTCGAAAGCCAAATCCGTCTCAAGATTGTCGGTAGGATTGATTTCCATTCCCTTCTCTTTCTCAATATACTGCTTGAGGAGAGCAAACTCATTTGATGATTTGACGATTTGATGATTTGACGATTTTGCGCTTCCAAAATTTGCCGTTTCATCTTGTAACCCAGAGGCTTTTGCATTCAGAATGTCCTTAAGCTTGAAGCGCTGAAGTTTATCAAGCTTTGTTCGAGGCAGTTCACCGTGATAGACGAAGATGCTCTTTATCTTCTTGTAGTTGACAACGCTGCTGTTGTATGGCTCTATAACCTGGCGTTTCAGTGCCTCTTCAATCTCTTCGTCGGTCATGTTCTTAGCCCATTCGTCTTGTGGCACAATGATGGCACAGAGCAAGTCGCCATTCTGGGTTACGGCAACTTCCTTGACCTTGTCGTCATACTTCTCAATCTTGTATTCCAACTCGTTCGGTTGCACATTCTTTCCGTTTGACAATACGATTATCTCCTTCGAGCGGCCTGTGATGTGAATGCGTCCGAGTTCGTCGATGAAACCAAGGTCACCTGTATGCACAAATCCTTCGCTGTCAATGACTTGTGCCGTTTCTTCCGGACGGTTGTAGTAGCCAAGCATCACGTTAGGACCTTTGACGCAAATCTCATCATTCACAATCTTGACAGTCACCGTTGACATTGGAAGACCTACGCAACCAGGAATAACATCGCCAGGACGCGTGAACGAGATGATCGGTGCCGTCTCGCTCATACCGTAGCCCTCAAGCATGGTGATACCAAGCGTGCGAAGTCCTTCGCCGATCTCTTTGTCAAGCGAAGCTCCACCACTGACGCAGTATGCCAGATGACCGCCCATCTTCTGATGAACAGCATCAAACACCTTGCGAGAGAGCGCCCGGTTGTTCACCTTGGCACACAAGTTGAACATCATGCGCGTAGCTGCACGCTCGTCAATCTTCTTCTTTATGCCGTTGAAGAGCGTCTGCCAAAGGCGTGGCACACCGACAAAGATAGCAATCTTGCCCCTCGTGAGCGTATCCATTATATCAGGACCTGACATGCTCGGACATATTGCTACACCACCGCCGCCAAGGATAGGCAGGATGACGGTGCCGACGAGCGGAAGGATATGATGGAGCGGAAGGAGGATGATGGTGCGACGTTCAGAGTTGAAGATTGGCACATCGTAAGTCACGCTGTACATGTTGGCGTAGAGATTGGCATAAGAGAGCACGACTCCCTTTGGCGAACCCGTTGTGCCCGAGGTATAGATGATGAGGGCTGGATCGTGGTTGTCCTTCACAAAAATGTTTTCGTCCTCAATCTCCGTCTTTCTGCCTCGTGGATGAGGGGTGACGGTTTCAAAATCGTCAATGAGCAGAACCTTTACGCTCTGACCTGTTACTTTCAGTGCGTCTTCTATTACAGACAGTTTCTCTTTTGATGTCCAGATGGCAGAAGGCTGACAGTCGCGCAGGATGTATGCAACATCGTCCACCATTGACGAAGCATCGACAGGAACGGCAATACCCCTGTTCTGCCATACTGAGTAGAAGGCATAGAGCCATCCCTCGCGATTCTCGCTGAAAATCATGGTCTTGGTGAGATTCTCAGCCGTACGTGGCTGAGTCTCATCCTTCGGGGTTTGCTCAGCAAAAAGGTTGATGTAGTCAAGCAGTTGCTTATAGGTGATATTGCGGTCGCCAGACATTATGGCGATATTGTCAAACTCTTTAATCATTCTGTGTAACTTTGTATTTTAGTTGTTTCAGGCCACAAAGTTACGATTAAAAATGGAGTTTTGCTTTGAATATCCTATAAACTGAACGAAATAGCACAATCTTTGCTCATTTTGTTATATAGCAAAGACAAAATGTGCTACTTCAATTGCTCCCGATATTCCTGAGGAGTGAAGCCAATCTTCTGACGGAAAAGACGCACGAAATAGGAAACATCATTGAAACCAACCTCCGCTGCAATGGCTGCAATGCTGAGAGAAGTGGTCATGAGCAGACGCTGGGCATGCTGAATCCTGGTGCGAAGCACAAACTGAATAGCCGACTGACCGAGAGTCTCGCGAAACAATCTGCCCAAATGAGCCTTCGTAACGCACGCAATCTCTGCCAGCGATTCCGTCGTTATCGTCTGTTTTATATTGTCTTTCACATAAGCCATCACCCGCAGAACGCGGTAGTCAATATCGTCAAGACGCTTGTGGGCATGCTTCATGAAGAACGAACCGACAATCCACACAAAGCCCTGAAGCTGCATCTTCTCGTAGCGATCCATATTAGCATAACGAACCACATATTCCTGATACGACGGATGCGCATAGAAATCTTCTGTCGTCTGGTATGGCAGATTCAGCTCGGGATAATAGTTGCAGTAGTTTTCAAAGAGAAGGTCAATAGCCTCGTTTGCCTCTACCTCATGCGGAAAACTGTAGATATCAAAGAGGTCAGTCTGCTGACCATAGCGTTCATAGACAAAAAGGTAGTAGAACTCAAGTCCAGCCTCGCACGTTATGCTATGCGGCACGAAACTTGGCACGATATACATACAACCAGGCTTGGCGCTAAGATGGGCGTCGGGCATGGTTATTTCGGCATGTCCCGCCTTAATGTAGTAGAGTCTGACGAAAGGAGAGGAAAGTCCCTTTCCGCTCCATCGCTGCGTAATTCGTGCATAACCAGCATTCAGCACGCAGATGTTTATCAGTTCCAGTTCCGTTTTCATATTACATAACTAAAGTTTCCCACCCTTTGAAAGGTGTTTTTGGATTGTAAAAAAACATGTAAAATAGTGGTCAAAAAATAACAGAAATTGAAGAAAATTTTGTAATTTTGCAGTTACTACAAAGCAAGTTTCAAAACCTAATCCAA
>JAZLKJ010000032.1:0-4290 GCA_045597565.1 Prevotella sp.
AAATGACAACAAACACAATTTATCAAACCAAATAAATAACCTAATAGCCACACTCTAAGTGTAGCAAATAAACAACAAAATCTTTATGAAAGATACTATTATCGCTATTTCTGGAAAGCCAGGACTTTATAAGCTCATCTCACGTGGCAACAACAACCTCATCGTTGAGATGGTGGACCCTTCACACCGTCGCATGCCAGTTTTCGCATCTGACCGCGTAACAAGCCTCCGCGACACTGCTATGTACACAGATTCAGAGGATAAGCCACTCCTCGAGATTCTTGACATCATGTGCAAGAAGGAAGAGGGTAAGGAAACTGCTATCAACTATAAGAAGGCTACTGGCAAGGAACTTCGCGAGTACTTTGCAGAGATTCTCCCTGACTTCGACCGCGATCGTGTACACGACAGCGACATCAAGAAGCTCCTTCAGTGGTACAACATTCTCGTAAAGAATGGTATCACAGACTTCCTCGACGAGGAGGAGCAGGCAGAAGAAGCAGCAGAATAATCGCTCAATACTTTTCGCCTTTCACTTTACACTTTTCATTTAACTGTGACACAAAAGGAAAGATACACTCATATCCTTGAATATTTCAAGAAGACAGATCCGAACATAACCACCGAGTTGGAGTTCGGCTCTGTCTTCCAACTTTTGGTAGCAGTCATACTCAGCGCACAATGTACCGACAAGCGCGTCAACATGATTACGCCAGAACTTTTCGCCGCCTTTCCTGACGCGAAAGCCATGGCACAAGCCGAACCGGAAGAAATCTTTGAGTATATCCGTAGCGTCTCTTATCCTAATGCCAAGGCAAAGCACATTGCAGAAACAGCGCGAATTATCTGCGAGAAGTTCAACGGCGAAGTGCCTTCGCTCTTCGAAGACCTCATCACTCTGCCTGGCGTAGGACGCAAGACAGCAAATGTAATGGAGGCAGTAGCTTTCGGACAGGCTGCAATGCCGGTAGATACTCACGTGTTCAGAGTGTCGCACAGGCTAGGACTGGTACCAAAGACCGCAAACACACCGTTCAAGGTTGAGCAGAAACTGAAGGCTAACATTCCCGACGAGTACATGGCAGATGCTCACCACTGGCTCCTGCTTCATGGTCGCTACATCTGCCAAAGCAGAAAACCGAAATGCGCGTCATGCCCTTTCGACAGTTTCTGTCCTAAGAGAATTGATAATTAATAATTGATAATTAAGCTGCGCATCTTTTTCACTTTTCATTTTCCACTTTTCACTTAATGATAAAGGCTGCATTGTTTGATTTGGACGGCACTCTGATAGACACAGAGAATCAATACACCAAGATATGGCATGAGATAGCCGTAACTTTCCGTCCTGATGTTGAAAGATTGGAGTATCTTATCAAGGGTACTACGCTCACATCCATCTTCGCCACATATTTTCCTGACCCTAATGTTCAGGAGAAAGTTTTTGAAATGCTTGACAGAGGCGAGTCGCTGATGACCTACGAGTTCTATCCAGGAGCTATTGAGTTCATCAACGACCTTAAGAAGCATGGCGTAAAGTGTGCCATCGTAACCTCTTCCAACAAACTGAAGATGCAATATTTTCAGGCATACAATCCCAAGGCCTACGAACTGTTTGACTTCGTCCTGACCTCCGAAGATTTCAAAGCTTCAAAACCAAATCCTGACTGCTATCTGCGTGGAGCTGAAGTCTGCAATTGCAGCATAGACGAATGCGTAGTTTTCGAAGATGCATTCACGGGGCTTCAGGCAGGCATGAGTTCAGGCATTTTCACCATCGGACTCCCTACAGGCAATCCCGAAGAAGCAATAAAAGACAAGTGTCACTATATTCTCAACGACTGGCAAGGCTTCACTTACCAGAAACTAAACTCAGTTATAGAGCGACAAAGTTGATTTTAAGCAACTTAAGCAATAAACACCTATAATAAACATCTGATTTCTGATTGCCAAAGGATAGTTATTTGTAAATTATTTTATAATTTT
Source organism: Prevotella sp. (assembly GCA_045597565.1). Classification (GTDB taxonomy): domain Bacteria; phylum Bacteroidota; class Bacteroidia; order Bacteroidales; family Bacteroidaceae; genus Prevotella. Next base: position 1,987 of record JAZLKJ010000032.1, read on the forward strand.
GCAAACTGAGTTATTGTGCACATGGCAGAAACTTCTCGATTATGCTGTTAAACACCTGGCACATGACTCTAACAGATGACAACAAATTAGAAAAAAACATCTGGTTGTTACCTTTGCCGACAAATGTCGGTTACAAGTGACAAAAGCCATATCGCAGACGTATGAACATAAGCAAATTCAAATACCCTGTAGATACTGACCAGTTCCAGAAAATAAGGGAACAAGGAAAAGTATATGTTGACAAGACAGATATGATGTACTATCTTGCCGACAAGTATGACTATGTTTTTCTGGCTCGTCCTCGCCGATTTGGTAAGTCTCTTCTATGCAACACCTTCAAGGCTTATTTCAAGGGGCAGAAGGAATTGTTTGAGGGTCTGAAGGTAATGGAATTGGAGAAGAATTGGAAAACTTACCCGGTGCTTCATTTTATCCTAAGCGGTCTGAAGGATTGTACCATCCCTGAAGCAAAGTCAAAATTGGAGGGCTTCTTGCGTGACTACGAAGAAATCTATGGACGAAAGGAAACAGACGATTCTCCTGGTGCACGTTTTCGCACACTGATACACAATGCAAACAAGCAGACAGGCGAGAAAGCTGTTGTTATCCTTGATGAATACGACTCTGCCATCATGAGATTACTTGGTCAACCAGATGAACTTGAAAAAATGCGCTCCCTCCTACGCGAGTTCTATCAAGTACTTAAGGACGAAGGCGAATACCTCCGTTTTGTCTTCATCACAGGTGTAACAAAGTTTTCACAGCTCAGCATATTCTCGGAACTGAATAACTTGAAGCAAATTTCCATGCTTGATGATTATTCAGGCATCTGTGGTATTACGCAGGAGGAACTCGACACGACTCTTCGCCCGTGCGTTGAGGAATATGCTCGGAATCTGGAGATTACAGTTGATGAAGCATACGCCTTGCTCAAGAAGAACTATGATGGTTATCATTTTTCCAAGAAGAGCGAGGATGTATATGCACCATTCAGTCTTCTTAGAGCCCTTGATGACAATTCTACCGACCATTATTGGTTTGAGTCAGGCACCTCACGCTCGCTACTGGATCATCTTTCACGCTTCCCTATCACCCGTGCCTTGGATTATGATGGTGTAGAAGTGGATTTGAATGAGTTCAGCATTCCATGCGAGAATGCCGACACTCCGATGCCGCTGCTCTATCAGAGCGGTTACCTCACTATAGCATCCTACGACCGATGGGACCAACGTTATACGCTTAAGATTCCTAACAATGAAGTCCGCAAAGGATTGATTGACTGCCTGATGCCGATTATCCTGAAGCGCACAGTAGCTGACAACAACAGTGTAGCTGTAGCTATGGCTAGAGCCTTGTTCAGAAGCAATCTGTCGGAAGCACTCACTGCACTTCGTTCCTACATTGCCAAAATACCATACGATGTAATCACCAAAGAGCAGTGGGAAGACAAGGAGAGTCGCGAAGCGTTCTATCAGCTTCTTCTCTATATGGCGTTTTCCATGCTCAACTCTAGGGTAGATACCGAAGTCAAGAGCATCCTCGGTCGTGCCGATGTGGTTATCAAGACCAAGACTGACATCTTCGTGCTTGAACTGAAGGTTGATGATACCGTAGAGAATGCTCTGGCGCAGATTGACGATAAGGGATATGCTATTCCTTATGAGGCAGATGGCAGAACCCTTACGAAATGTGGAGTATCCATTTCAAGTGAGCAACGTAACATCACCCATTGGCGCATTACAGATGCCGATGGTACACTTCTTGAAGATAAAGATTTTTCAATACAAAATACAATATGTGCAGATTCAAAGACACTACATTAGGCATCAAGAAACTCGACTTCAACGAGAAGCGAGGCATGATGGCTGTCTATCTGACAGATGGACGCGAGGTGCTTGTTCCTGTGGGATTGTTTCCAGAGATAAAGCAACTTCGTAAGTCGCAGCGTGAGGATTACATGATTATGGATGGTCAGTTCTTCTCGTTTGACGCAATCAGCAAGATATTTTCTGTAAAGGACGTTTTGAACTGTAACCTTGCATAATATTAGTAGTCCATGCTCCACACCTTCCCTACATATCGCCATTCCGTTAACTCTCGCAAAGAGGCTAACATGCTGATACCCACCGTTTTAGGGGGGGGTATTGCGCGCAGCTAACTCGCATAATTATAGATAGATACAAAGCCTTCCAGAGGTGCTTACGGGCATCTTTGGAAGGCTTTCTTGCGTTTATACGATAGTCCGCAGGCATAGGAGGGTCGCAGCCTCAGCGACCATGGCGCGTAAGCGACAATCCCATAACG
>JAZLKJ010000033.1:0-12582 GCA_045597565.1 Prevotella sp.
AACCTTGAGGTTGCGAACGCCGATAACAACGCGAGCGATGTCACGGAAGTCAGCGAGTTCCTTAACAGCCTCTTCTGGAGTTACGTTAGGATATTCTGGGATGTAAACCTTAAGGCGACGGAGACCTACGCTATAAGAGAAATTGAGCACACCGCAGAGAGCGTCACCACGATCGTTAGCGAGGTTAGCCTTGCCTTCTTCTTTAGCAGCGAGTACCATAGAAGGACCACCGAACTTCTGGCAGAAGAGAGTAGTAGGACCTTCTGGACCGAAGTTACCAAGGAACATACAAACAGCGTTGATGCCGTTTTCCTTAGCCCAGTCAAGAGCCTTGTAAGTGTCAACGTCGTTTTCAATAACTACAGGACAATCATAAACTTCAGGGAGACCAGCCTTACCTACAGCTTCCATAAGAGCTGCGAGACGAGCCTTTGTAAGAGTGATTGGGAAACAGTCGCGGCTAACGCCAACGATACCAAGTTTTACAATAGGTTGATTAATCATACTATAATGTTTTTGATTATTATAAGGTATTTATGAGTGCAAAGTTAAAAAACTTTTTGTTATTACCAAAAAAAAAGTAGTTTATTTAAGAAAGTTTAAAACATTTAGAACGAAAAAAAACGCACAAGCTCTATAAAAGACCCAATATGAGCCTAAATATAAAGCTTATGCGATTTTAAAGTATATCAATTAAACGATTATTTCTTCTTTGCTACGTAAGCGTCAATGGCAGCAACAGCTGCTGTTGTAACGACGTCACGAACAGAAGAACCGAAGTCAGTAAAGTGGATTGGCTTGTTAAGTCCCATCTGGATAGGGCCAATGATTTCTGCGTCTTCGTCGATAGCCTGAAGGAGCTTATAGCCACTGTTTGCAGAAGAAAGGTTAGGGAAGATGAGAGTGTTAACCTTCTTGCCGTTAAGGCGAGTGAAAGGATAACGATCGTCGCGCATCTTCTGGTTGAGAGCGAAGTTCACCTGCATCTCACCATCGATAGCGAGATCTGGATATTCTGCCTGAAGTTCTGCCACAGCCTCATGTATTGTTGCTGCGCTACCATCCTTTGAAGTACCGAAGTTTGAGTAGCTGAGCATAGCGATAACAGGCTCATCGTTGAAGAAGCGAACTGTATGAGCTGCAAGGTGAGCGATGTCCTTAACAGTCTCCTTGTTTGGGTGACGGTTGATGAGAGTATCAGCGATGTAGAAGATACCCTTGCGAGTGTTAAGGATGTGCATTGTACCAAAGTGGTTGAACTGTGGCTGAATGCCGATAACTTCCTTCGCAACCTTGATAGTATTTGAATACTTTGTATAAAGACCAGTGATGAAAGCGTCTGCGTCGCCAGTCTCTACCATCATCATACCGAAGTAGTTACGCTCGAACATCTTATCGTTAGCCTCAGGGAAAGTGTAACCCTCACGCTGACGCTTCTCTGCGAGAATCTTTGCATACTTCTCGCGACGCTCTGCCTCACGGTCGTGACGGAGGTTTACAACCTCTACGCCTTCAAGAGAAAGGTCGAGTTCTGCTGCTAGCTTAGCGATACGCTCATCGTTACCAAGAAGAACTGGCTGACAGATGCCTTCTGCCTTTGCCTGAACAGCCGCCTTGAGCATTGTAGGATCGATGCCTTCAGCGAACACTACGCGCTGTGGGTGCTTGCGAGCACGGTCATAGAGTTGCTGAGTGAGCTTAGTCTCCTGACCGAGAAGCTGACGAAGACCATTCTTGTAAGCATCCCAATCCTTGATTGAATTGCGAGCAACGCCAGAATCCATAGCAGCCTTTGCTACAGCGGCAGAAACCTCTGTGATGAGGCGTGGGTCAACAGGTTTTGGAATGAAGTAAGCAGGACCAAACTTAAGGTCATCGTTACTGTAAACATCGTTCACTACGTCTGGTACAGGCTGCTTAGCGAGGTCAGCGATAGCGTGAACGGCAGCAAGCTTCATATCTTCGTTGATGGCAGTAGCGTTAACGTCAAGCGCACCACGGAAGATGTAAGGGAAACCGATTACATTGTTTATCTGGTTTGGATAGTCCGAACGACCAGTTGACATGAGTACGTCAGGACGAGAAGCCATGGCATCCTCGTAGCTAATTTCCGGTACAGGGTTTGCAAGAGCGAACACGATAGGATCCTTTGCCATTGAGCGAACCATATCCTGAGAGAGTACGTTACCCTTTGAAAGACCTACGAATACATCCGCGTCCTTAACTGCCTCAGCGAGAGTGTGAGCATCGCGACGGTCTGTAGCGAAGAACTTCTTCTGTTCGTTCAAGCCTTCGCGGTCTGATGTGATAACACCCTTTGAGTCTAGCATAAGGATGTTCTTCTTCTGTGCACCAAGAGCCATATAAAGCTTAGTACAAGAGATGGCAGCAGCACCAGCGCCGTTTACCACAATCTTCACATCCTTGATATCCTTGCCATTAACCTCAAGAGCGTTCTTCAAGCCTGCTGCAGAGATGATGGCAGTTCCGTGCTGGTCATCGTGCATTACAGGGATGTCGAGAGTTTTCTTCAAACGTTCTTCAATGTAGAAACATTCAGGAGCCTTTATATCCTCAAGGTTGATACCACCGAATGTTGGAGCAATTTTCTCAACTGCCTCACAGAACTTCTCTGGGTCCTTCTCAGCAACCTCGATATCAAAAACGTCAATACCTCCGTATATTTTGAAAAGCAGACCTTTACCTTCCATAACAGGCTTGCCGCTCATGGCACCAATATCGCCAAGACCTAGCACGGCAGTACCATTACTGATAACGGCAACAAGATTTCCCTTTGCCGTATATTTGTAAGCTGCAGAAGGGTCGGCCTCAATCTCTTTACAAGGAAAAGCCACACCTGGAGAATAAGCCAGGGATAGGTCAGTCTGAGTGCGGTAAGCTTTGGTTGGTTTTACCTCAATCTTACCAGGGCGTCCACTCTCGTGGTATTCGAGAGCAGCCTCTTTCGTAATCATTACCATAGTCTATTGAAGTTTTATTTCGTGTTGTTAAATTACAATCTTATAGTCCAAAAGGAGAGTTCTGCCCTACCCTTTCGGCTAAAAACATGCGCAAAGTTATACAAATAAAATGGTACTCTTTTACACATTATTATATTTTTAATATAAGATTGTGCAAGGTCAACGCAAAAAATCAAAAACTTTTCTTTTCGCACGAAATTACTGCTGTTCTTTCCAGAAAGAAGGAGTAAAGAGAACCAGAACATTCAGGATTTCCAAGCGACCAAGAAGCATAAGGAAAGAGCAAATCCACTTTGAAGGAACAGAAAGAGAAGCCCACGAAATCGAATCGTCAGGAGTGTGCAAGAGCGAAGGCCCCACATTACAAGCACTACTCAAAGCAATCGTCATTCCGTCAACGGTATCAATGCCACTTTCAAAAATCATAAGAACTCCATAAGTTACATAACAAAGTAGCATATAGACAACACAGAAACCTATCAAAGTGGACATCTGCACAGAAGAAACATTCTCGCCACTCACCTTTAGTGGAAGAATAGCATTCGGGTGCATAATTCTCTTCAGTTCGTTCTTCACGATTTTCCATAGCATCAGGGCGCGAATACATTTCAATCCGCCAGCCGTACTTCCTGCACATCCACCAATAAACATCAGCATAAACAACACAAACCAGGCAAAGCGCGGCCAAGCCTGGATATTATCTCCATACGAGCCGGTTGTCGTAGCAAAGGAAACGACGTGAAAAAAAGCCTGACCTAAAGCCTTGAAGAAACTGTAATTAGTATTCTTTCCAAACATTAACGCTATGGTAACAACGACTGTCGCCAAGCCAATCATTTTCACATAGAAAAGAAACTCCGAATTCTTCCATATCTGCATGCCTTGTTTACGCATAGCTGTTCCGTACAAAGCCGTAAAGTTAGCACCAGAAAGAAACATAAAAAACGTCATTACGAAGGCTATCGCTGAATTGCTTAAAATACTTGTTGTATCGTTGAAGGTAGAGAAACCGCCTGTTGCTGTTGTGGTCATGGCATGATTTACCGAATCAAACCACGACATTCCGCAAGCCCAGAAGCTCAAGGCGCAAAGCACGGTGAGCAAAACATAAACATAAAGCAGATAACTTCCACTCGTGGAAATCTTCGGATGAAGCTTTATGCGAAACGGACCAGTGGCTTCTGCCGTGAACACTCTCACTCGCCCACCCTTCACAAGACTCGGCAAAACGGCTACAACGAAGAATACGATACCCAATCCGCCTATCCATTGCGTAATGGAACGCCAAAGCTTGATGCTGAATGGGCAGTTCTCAACATCGTTTATTATCGTAGAACCGGTTGTTGTAAAACCTGACATTGTCTCAAAAAAAGCGTCGGTCATTCCGAACTCGCCAAGGAAGAGAAACGGTAGAGAACCGAATACAGTAAGCACAATCCACAAAAGCGTAACAAGCAGCGGAGCCTCCTTCGTTCCGAGACTGTTTCTTTTAGGAACTCCAAAATAGCGCATAAAAAAACCCGCCATGGCTGTTATGAGAATGGAAAGCAGGAAAGGAAAAACGCCATCACCCATATTGCTCGTATCATTACTTCCTAAAGCCACGAATAATGGAAGCAGCATGGACCCTGCTTCCAAAAGCAGAATCTGGCTCATGATTTTCAATATAAGTTTGTAGTTTATCGAGGTCATCACGCTAAATATTGGCGCAAAATTAGCAAATTATCTTTAAAATATCGCATTTTAGGGCAACTATTTTGTCTTTTTCGTCATTTTATTCTACATTATATAAATATTGTCAAAAAAAATACTAACTTTGCACAGAATTATGAACATATAAAAATCAACATAATAATAACAGATATAATATGAAACCAACACTTGTTCTTCTTGCTGCCGGTATGGGCAGCCGTTACGGTGGTCTCAAGCAGCTTGATACATTGGGTCCTAATGGTGAAACTATCATGGACTATTCCATCTACGACGCTATTCAGGCTGGCTTCGGCAAGATTGTATGGATTATCCGCAAAGACTTCGAACAGGATTTCCGCAATCAGGTTCTTTCTAAATACGAAGGCAAGATTCCTTGTGAACTTTGCTTCCAGTCTATTGACTCTCTCCCAGAAGGATTCTCCGTACCAGAAGGCCGCGTAAAGCCTTGGGGCACTAACCACGCTGTTCTCATGGCAAAGGACGTTGTCAAGGAGCCTTTCTGCGTAATCAACTGCGACGACTTCTACAACCGCGACTGCTTCATGGTCATCGGCAAGTTCCTCGCAGAACTTGAAGAGGGTGCCAAGAACCAGTACGCTATGGTAGGCTTCCGCGTAGGCAACACTCTATCTGAGAATGGTACTGTTTCTCGCGGCATCTGCTCTACTGACGAGAACGGCAACCTCACTACCGTTGTAGAACGCACAAAGATTGAGCGTCATGACGGAACTGTACAGTACATGAACGACAACGACGAGTGGGTTTCCGTAGAGGACAACACTCCTGTTTCAATGAACGTTTGGGGATTCACACCTGACTACTTCGACTATTCTGAGGAATACTTCAAGGAGTTCCTTTCTAATCCAAAGAACATGGAGAACATCAAGAGCGAATTCTTTATTCCTCTCATGGTTAACAAGCTCATCAACGAAGGGACTTCAACAGTAAAGGTTCTCGACACCACATCAAAGTGGTTCGGCGTCACTTACACAGAAGACCGTCCTGGCACTGTAGAGCGCATCCAGAAACTTGTTGACGAGGGTGTTTATCCATCTCCACTTTATTAATCTATTTCGCTCGCTATGCTCGCTCAAGCCGAGTCAGCGAAACTTGATTTAAATGAACAATCTGATTACTACTGAACGCGCAGAAGAACTTAAAAATCTTCTGCGTAGTTCTCGAAAAATTGTCATCATCTGCCATCGCAGTCCAGACGGAGATGCTATGGGCTCAATTCTCGGGTTTGCCGATTATCTTCGTGAGATCGGCAAAATGCCGATTGTCGTCGTGCCAGACCAATACCCAGATTTTCTAAAATGGCTGCCAACGATAGAGAAGGTACTTCGCTACGACAAAGTACCCAACCTTGTCAAAGACCAGATAGAAAATGCTGACACCATCTGCTGTCTTGACTTCGCGCAATACTCACGCGTGGACGATCTTGGCGAAATCCTTAAGCATTCAAAAGCTCAAAAGGTAGTCTTCGACCATCATGAAGACCCGACTATTGAGACGCCTTGGCTCTTCTCCTTCCCAGAACTTTCCAGTGCATGCGAACTCACATTCCGTCTTATCTGCGAAATGGGCGGAGAGGAAAGAATCACAAAGCGTGGTGCCACTTGCCTTTATTGCGGAATGATGACAGATACAGGAGCCTTCACATACGCTTCCACTCGTCCAGAAATCTATGAGATTATAGGCAGACTTCTCCAGAAAGGAATAGACAAAGACAAAATCTATCGTAACGTCTTCAACAATTTTTCTGTCTTCAAGTTGAAGTTCTGGGGATATGTCCTGAACGAGAAAATGCATTATATCGAGGCTAAGGGGGCATCTTATTTCTGCGTTACGAAAGAAGAGTTGACTCGTTACCATTATATCAAGGGCTTTAGCGAAGGTCTTGTCAACCAGCCGCTCCAGATTAAGGGCTGCCGCCTAAGCATCTCGCTTCGTGAAGACACAAAGATAGAGAACAGGGTTTGGGTAAGCTTGCGATCTGTTGACGATATGAACTGCATAGAAATAGCAGAGAAATACTTCAATGGAGGAGGACACTTTAACGCTGCTGGCGGTTCCCTAAACTGCTCTATCCAGGAGGCTGAGGAAATTGCAAAGAAAGCTATCAGCGAACTGAAATAGCTCAAAATTAACGAACACATACAAACACAAATGAAAAAAGTCAAGACCATATTATTTGCTCTGATTGCCATTACGACATTCGCATCATGCAACGAATACGAAACTTATGCTGAAAAGAAGGAGTCTGAGCGTGATGCCATCAGCGCATACCTGAAGAAAATCGGAGCAAAAACAATGTCGGAAGACGAGTTCAAGGCACACGGCTGCGTTACCGATACGGCAAAGCAAGAATGGGTTCTGCTCTCCAAGTCGAGCGTCTATATGCAGGTTATCAACAAAGGCACGTTCTATGATTCGGACATCTTGGCTAATGAAGGGCGCAAGGTGGAACTTGATCTCAAGATGAAACCAGGACAGTCTCGTACCATCCTCTGCCGCTACATTGAGACAAATCTCTTCACACTCAATGTAACGTCCACAAACTACGACAAGGAGTCCCAAGCAATTCCTGAGAAGATGACTGTAACACGCTCTTCTGACACATATTCAGGTTCTTTCGTCAACGGTTACAGCAAGATGTACCAGTCGTACGGAAGCCTTTCCATTCCTACAGGTTGGCTTGTTCCATTCCCTTACCTCAACATCGGACGTTGTGGCACAGAATATGACGAGATAGCTCAGGTTCGCATTATCGTTCCTCACTCTCAGGGGCAGGCAACTGCTTCGTCCAACGTAATTCCTTGTCTCTACGAGATCTCATATCAGGAAGGTAAGTAAAAGCCCATACAAGCTCTCCCGAATCCCGAAGGAAGGGATGTTTAATAGCTACAGAGTAATCGGTAATTTAACTTGAATAAATTAATATTTAAACTTGGCTCTACCTCCAAGTCAATTAGAAATTCCCCATTCGTGGGGAAAGGAGGTCTAATATATGACACTCATCAAATCCATCTCAGGCATCCGCGGAACTATTGGCGGAGCAACAGGCGACACACTAAATCCGCTTGACATCGTCAAGTTCGTAACATCATATTCTGCTTATATCCGCAAGAATAACGAAGCTCTTAAGGCAAACGGTCGCCAGCCTTCAAACAAGATTGTTGTCGGTCGAGACGCACGTATCTCTGGTCAGATGGTTGACCATGTTGTAACAGGCACTCTCGTAGGTTGCGGCTTTGACGTGCTCAACATCGGACTCGCCACAACACCGACGACAGAACTTGCCGTTCAGATGTCTGGAGCTGATGGCGGTATCATCATAACAGCTTCTCACAACCCACGCCAGTGGAACGCGCTCAAGCTTCTTAACAACGAAGGAGAATTCCTTGACAAAGAGGCTGGAAACGAAGTTCTTCGCGTAGCTGAGGAAGAAAACTTCCAGTATGCTGAAGTTGACGGACTCGGCAAGATCATATACGACGACACTTACAACCAGCGCCACATTGAATCTGTAAAGGCTCTCAAGCTTGTTGATGTAGAGGCAATAAAGAAGCAGGGCTTCAAGGTTTGCGTGGATGCCATCAACTCTGTTGGCGGTGTGATTCTTCCACAGCTCCTTGAGCAGCTTGGCGTAGAGGCTACAGTGCTCAATGCAGAACCAAATGGTGACTTCGCTCACAATCCAGAGCCATTAGAGAAGAACCTTCAGGGCATCATGAACGAGATGAAGTCAGGCAAGTACGACCTCGGAATCGTTGTTGACCCAGATGTTGACCGACTCGCATTTATCTCAGAAGACGGAACAATGTTCGGCGAAGAATATACACTTGTTTCCATTGCCGATTATGTTCTCTCAAAGACTCCTGGCAATACCGTAAGCAACCTTTCTTCTACACGCGCTCTCCGTGACGTCACAAACAAGTACGAAGGTTGCCTGTACTCAGCTGCTGCTGTTGGCGAGGTAAACGTAACAACAAAGATGAAGGCTGTAGGAGCAGTTATCGGTGGCGAAGGAAACGGCGGAGTCATTTATCCAGAAAGCCATTATGGTCGCGACGCCCTCGTTGGCATAGCCCTTTTCCTCACAATGCTCGCAGAGAAGCAGATTAAGGTTTCAGAGCTCCGCAAAACTCTTCCTGAGTACAGCATCGCAAAGAACCGTATTGATCTCACAGCTTCAACAGATGTTGACGCAATTCTTGCAAAGGTAAAAGAACTTTACAAGGAAGAAGAAATCAACGACATTGACGGTGTAAAGATAGACTTCGCAGATTCTTGGGTACATCTACGCAAGTCAAACACCGAGCCTATCATCCGCGTCTATTCAGAGGCTGCAACAATGGATGATGCAAACGCTGTTGCACAGAAGATCATTGACATCGTTTACGGAATGGTATAAATCGATTAAAAGGTAAATCTGTTAAAAGGAAAAATTGTATATTGGTAATAAATGTTGGGTGAGAATTTACTCGCCCTACATTTATTTTAGAATATGAGATTATAAAAAATGAGATAGCACGCTAATCACTTAGCACGCTATCTCCAATCAACAATTAACCTTTACCTATTAGTAACTTATTAGTTAGAAAAAACTATTCATCTCTTATTAATCTGTTATCTCTCAATTCTGATTTCTTTGACTTTCTTTCTAATAACAGATACAAAGGTAGATATTTATTATATAAACAAGGTGTATTTTTTATTATTTGAAAGGTAAAAAATACCATAACATGTTAAAAATAACAGTTTTTACAACCTTTTACCTTAAAAAAACTCAATTTTTACACCCTTTTTTCACGATTTTAGTAACTTTGCACAACAATAATCACGTATGAATATGAAAATTAAAAACGTAATAATCATAATATTTCTCATAAATTTCATCCCTGTATTCGCTCAGAAAGATGCATTTTCGCACATTAAAGACACTCTAAGAATTACAACAGAGACAAGAGCAAAAGCTATACAAGATGTTTCTATTACAAACGTCCAAAATAACGATACTCTCCATCTGCCAATGCTCAATAACCTAGGACAAGTACCTACATACAATTATATAAGCATGTATCCTCTGCATTGGAGTAGTTTTTCTTCATGGTATATTCACGAAGGTTTAAACGTCAACATTGGTGCAAGTGTGTTTACTGAATTCGGAAAACATGCACGACATGGTGCAGGATTTGGTCAAAACATAGCCCTTCAGTATGCAACTCCGCTGACCGATAAGCTGTCACTTTCCGTAGGTGGGTACATTAATAATATATATTGGCAGAGGGATACACACAGAAATGCTGGTTTTACTGCCGTTTTAGGTTATAAATTCAACGAGAAGTGGGAAGCATACATTTATGGTCAAAAGTCAATTATCCAAAACAACAATTTCCTCCCACGCCCAATGTACTATTGGGATGAAGTAGGCGACAAGATTGGAGCTGCCGTAAAGTATAACTTCTCTGAAGCCTTCAGCGTACAATTGTCAGTCGAGGAACATGTATATCCACAAAACTACATGCCACGGCACAATCCTCTATTTGGAAATACTTCTTTACCTTCTGAACAGTATTTTAATCGATAATAATAGTGCGGTCAGCCAGATCGCACTTATTTTCACAGCATTAGTGCAATCGTTTTCACGAGCATTGCAAAAATATTCAGCTTAATATTCAATATGATTATTAATAATGTATTAACTTTGCAGCAAGAAAAGCAAATCCGCTAGAAAAGTCAATTCGAATGCACTGCTTTACAAAAAAACTTAAATGAACGAGAAAACAATAACAATGAAAGACATAGCACGGGAACTGAAAGTTTCTGTTGCTACTGTCTCTCGTTCGTTGAAAAACAGCCATTTAATTAGCAAGGAAGTTCGTGAAAGAATACAAAAATATGCAGAAGAACATAACTTTACGCCCAACCTTCTTGCTTCAAATCTAAGAAATAGTCCGAATGGACAGCAACTGAACATCATAGGTGTAATAACTCCGCAAATTGCCCACTATTACTTCTCCACAGTTCTTTCCGGCATGGAGGAAGAAGCAAGCAAACGTGGCTACATGATTATAGTGGCACAAAGCGACGAGATGTTTGAACGCGAAGTGAAGATTTGCGAAACCTTTCGTAAGACAAGAGTGTGCGGAGTGATAGTTTCCCAAGCAAAAGACACCATAGAATATGGTCATTTCCAGAAACTTATCGACTCCAATATCCCACTTGTTTTCTACGACCGTATCTGCACAGGCTTAAACACAAGTAGAGTTGTGGTAGATGATTATCAGGGGGCATTCTCTGCCGTGGAATATCTCATAAAATGCGGATGTAAACGAATTGCATTCTATCGCACACCAATGAAGATAGAAATCACGAAAAACCGCTATAACGGCTATCGTGACGCTCTACTTAAACACAATCTTCTGGTTGCCCCCGAATTTGACATTGTTTGCGACAATCGTGCTGATGCAGAAGACATTACGCCAGAACTACTTAGCAAAGAGAACCGTCCTGACGGCTTCTTCGCCATCAATGATGACACGGCTTTAGGTATTCTCTACTCTGCCAAGAGAATGGGGTTCAATATACCGACCGACATACAGATCTGCGGTTTTTCAAACGGAATACGAGCCATATCCTGTGAACCGATGCTGACAACAGTAGAACAGCGAGGAACAAAAATTGGAAGAGAAGCTGTTGATGTGTTGATAAAACACATAGAAGGCGACACTCCAAAGGGAAAAATTGATAAGAGAATCGTTAAAACCCGTCTAATCATTCGCGGTACGACAAAGCGTTTGCCCGAAAAATAGAAACAAAAACTCAAAATATGCAAAAGCCAAACCTATCATTTTGGAAATTATGGAATCTGAGCTTCGGATTCTTCGGAGTTCAGATAGCTTATGCCTTACAAAGCGCAAACATTTCGAGAATTTTTGCAACTCTCGGCGCTGATCCGCATAACCTAAGTTATTTCTGGATTCTACCTCCACTCATGGGCATCATCGTTCAGCCTATCGTTGGAGCATCATCCGACAAGACTTGGTGCAAGTTCGGTCGCCGAATTCCGTATCTGTTTATTGGCGCAACAGTAGCAGTTGCCGTTATGTGTCTTCTGCCAAATGCCGGTTCTTTAGGCTTGGCTCTCAGCGCAGTAATGGCTTTCGGACTTATCATGCTTATGCTTCTCGACACATCAATCAACATGGCTATGCAGCCTTTCAAGATGCTCGTTGGCGACATGGTAAACGAAGAGCAGAAGAAGAAAGCTTACTCTATCCAATCATTCCTTTGTAATGCTGGTTCTGTAGCAGGTTACATTTTCCCATTTCTCTTTACTGCACTCGGTATCAGTAACATAGCCTCTCCTGGCGTTGTGCCAGACTCTGTTATCTGGTCATTCTATATTGGCGCAGCAATCTTGATTCTTTGCGTTTTATACACAACAGCAAAGGTGAAGGAATGGAATCCTGAAGAATACGCTCAGTACAATCCAGTTTCCGACGCAAAGGAAGATAGCGCAAACACAATCACCCTGTTAAAGAATGCTCCAAAGGCTTTCTGGCAGGTTGGTCTTGTGCAGTTCTTCTGCTGGGCAGCTTTCATGTATATGTGGAGCTATGTTAATGGCGCTGTTTCCGAAACTGTTTGGGGCACGACAGACGCTACGTCTGAGGCTTATCAGGAAGCAGGCAACTGGGTAGGCGTTCTCTATGCCGTACAGGCAATAGGCGCTGTTGTATGGGCAGCAATACTTCCGAACATCAAGAACACTAAGGTTGGTTATTCACTCAGTCTTATCATTGGAGGTCTTGGTTTCGCTCTCATCCCAATGTTCTCGGCAGAACTTTGTGGCAGTGTTGAAATCGCAAAATATGCGCAG
>JAZLKJ010000034.1:0-3836 GCA_045597565.1 Prevotella sp.
CCAACAGGCAGTGGGAAAGTCTCTGCCAACGGCACTGTTTCCGCAGACAATGGAAGCAAAACAAGCCCTACGCCAGACTCCCGTCCGCGCTATGAAAACGACAAGCTAAAGCCTGGCGAGAAGGTGCCTATCAACGCTTCCGACACCACTGCCCTCAAGCGCACCCCCGGCGTCGGCAGCTACTATGCTTCGCTGATTGTAAAATATCGCGAGAAACTTGGTGGCTTCGTCTCCGTACAACAGCTCGACGATCTTCAGAACATTCCCGCCGACATTCAGGACTATCTCTCTTTTGATCCTGTTCCGGTGCGGAAGATAAAGATAAACAGTCTGTCGATAAACAAGATGATAACACATCCATACATCACCTTCTATCAGGCACAGGCGATAAAGGATTATATCCGAAAGAACGGTCAGCTGAAATCCCTCTACGAGCTCCGGCTCAACAAGAACTTCCCAGAGGAAAACATCAATAGGCTGGAACCGTATCTTGACTATGAGTGAAGCCCACCCAAGCCCTCCCGAAAGGAGGGATGTTTAATAGACTTGCGGGTAAAATGTAAGACGAGGAAATGTTCGCCCTACAATAATTCCACAGAACCAAAAACTTAAAACTTAAAAACAAAATATGAAAACAATTAAGACTCTCATTGCAGCAGCTATTGCAGCATGCACACTCTCTTCTTGTGGCGGCTTCGGCACTATGGGCGGTACTACGACTGGCACAGGTGGCAGCAGCATCCTTGGCAACGTCCTCGGCGCAGTAACAAACGGCGATGCCCTCGGCAACATCCTAGGCAGCGTACTCGGCACAGACCGCCTTACAGAACAGCAGATCGTAGGCTCATGGAACTACAAACAGCCTGGCGTAACCTTCACTAGCGAAAAGCTTCTTGCACAGGCAGGTGGCGAGGTGGCAGCTTCGCAGATAAAGGAGAAGCTTGCTTCGTACTATAAAAGTCTCGGCGTAACAAGCAGTAACACTGCCTTCGTATTCAATGCCGACCACTCTTTCTCTGGCAAGTTCCTCGGCACTCCTCTCTCTGGCACCTGGAGCTACGACGCTACAAAGTATCAGCTTAACATGAAGACAATGCTCTTCACCCTCACTCCATACGTCAAGGGCACGACTTCGGGCATGAGTCTCACTCTCGAATCAAAGAAACTTCTCTCTGTTCTTCAGACTCTCGCTGCTGCAAGTGGCAACACCACCCTACAGGGCATCGGTCAGATAAGCTCAAACTTCGACGGTGTTCGCCTCGGATTTGATATGAGCAAGTAACGTAAGAAACAACCGTCTTATAGTGGAAACGACGCCATGGGGCGTCGTTTCCAATTTGCGTTAGGAACACATAATTACAAAAAAAATATGGATTTTTTTTGGGGGGGGGCAGAAAACAAAATCTCTACACCAAATCGCTGAGCCCCCTCTGTTTATCGGGATTCACGGGCGATGTAGTTTTGGTGTAGTTACGATATAGTTAAAATAATTTCTGTTAATTCTTGATAATTCGTTAATTCCACACCTTCCCCACGAGAATAACCTCTTAACTTTCCGCACGAGACGTCAGTTCCCATAGAGAAGAATGAAGATTCTTGGAGAAGGTGGTGTTATAGTCTCTTGAGTCATGTTCATTTTACACAATCGCCTCTATCAGCGTACGACCTTTTAGCTCTACAGGCGGTAATACGCCTGACTGCTTTGTTTTGTTGAAGCAGAAACTGAGGAGATAGCCTTCTTGCAGGTTAAAGTATTCTAGGTAGCGGCAAAGCTGTTCCTCGCCACGTTCGTTATAAGCATTTCCTCGCCAAATCTTCAGTTCGATAACGTATTGTTTGCCAAGGTAATCAATCACCACGTCCATGCGGTCATGGTCACGCGTTTGTTCTTCAATGTGATAGCTGCCCATGCCATTTATGACAGGACGCAGATAGGTAAGGAATACCTTGCGAGCATCGTTCTCGATGAATTCGTTGTCATGATCCATTTTGTAGGTCTGGTTCATGTGAACAACGAAGCGTTCCATGAGGAGAGGAATGTCCAGAATACCGTCATGGATGAACTGATTCTTGTCGGTCATGCCCTGAATGAAGTCTGCCGAATTCTTGTCCTGCGAGATAAAGTATTCGTAGAACCATATCTCGAACATTCGGCACGAAACTGCAAAAGCTCCGTCCTGCTGCTTGATGAAGTTGAACATGAGGGCAAGATTTGTCGCCTTATCGTAGTAATTGAATGAATAGCGATAGCCATTGAAAAGAATTCCCCTGATGGTACGCTCTAATTCTGGGAACTCATCCAGCTTCTTGGCTATGTCATCAAACAGTGTACTGCCCTCGTTCAGTATCTTGTTCACCGCTTTCAATATACCGTCCTTATCCCATGTCCACTGCTCTGCATCGATAATCTGACAGATACGGCTAACGAGGAATGGGTAGCCGGAAGTGTAATCACGAATCATCTGACCTACGAAAATTTCATCAAAAGTCAGGCTATGGTCTGCCTTGTACTCTGCCAGCATTCCTGCAATGCCTTCTGCCGAAAGACTCATGTCAACATTGAAAGGAACGGCAATATTCCAAGGCGAGTTATACTGATGCTGCTCATTTGAACGCATCTTCAGTTTTAGGTTCTTGATGTCATAGACACCTGCGAGAATGACGGACTGGAAGGTTGAATCCTCATCTCTATTCAGATACATGTCTCTCAATGCGCCAAGGAGCTTAAGGAAGGATACCTGCTCGCTCGCTTGGTCAACTTCATCAATGAACAAAACAATTTGGTGGGAGTTGTCCGTACATAATTGAATCAGAAACTCTTTTAAATCAAATATTGAGCATTCCTCGGCATGTTTTTCTTGAAAAGACAGAAGTGTTTCTGCACACTGTGGATCTAAATTCTTTGTTTTCCCCCTTTTTGTGCAAATAGATAGTAATCTAAGAAATATGCCGCCTGCCAACGATGGGGTACTGAAATAAGTGTTATCAACACTTTCAAAACTAATCGAGAAGACGCAATAACCAGTGTCTTCAAGATAGCTCTTTAAGTTATTCAGCGTCGTCGTCTTGCCATACTGCCTGCCACGATTTATACAGAAATAGTCGCCCTTGGCAATCATCTTTCGGATGATTTCCATACGTTCGGTGATGTCCACCATATAATGTTCGTTCGGGCGACAAGTACCCGCTGTATTAAACGCTTTTATATCGTGAGTTGCAGACATTGGCATAATATAAAGGTATGTGTTATGGCTGCAAAATTACTCAATATTTATTTAACCGCCAAACATTTCCGTGATAATTTGTTTCACCATCTGAGATTTCCACATATTCCACACCTTTACCATGAGAATAACCACTTAACTTTCCGCACGAGATAACAAAGAGGGTGCGCCAAAATTACCTGACACACCCTCATATATTTCACTTACTTACTTACTTTCGCAAAATCATCCTTGCCAATTCTTGCTATTTTACCACGATTGATAAAATGAGCGAGAAGACAGTGTCCTGGTGATTTCTTGCCGCATTTTTTGGCAGCTTCGTAAAACTCTTGGCGTGTAAACTTATCGCCGACAAGCTCCAATGGGCTTTTTATCCAGACATTCGCCACGATGCTTTCGTCAGCGAAGGCTTCGGCGGCTTTTTCGTAGAAGAGGTTCATCTTCACCCACATTGAGTAGTAGAACGTCCACCAGCAGAATGTTTCGAAGCTTTCTTCCCATCTGCCGCCGTTGGCTATGAAGAGGACGATGATCTTCTTAAGACAGTTGAGCTTTGTTCGCCAAGCGAAGTTGCGCCAAGTGTCGTCGGGCATGGTCTTTGAGTAGTCACGG
>JAZLKJ010000035.1:0-2238 GCA_045597565.1 Prevotella sp.
AAATAAGGCGATAATATACATATTGACTCCAATGATATTTTTTACGTAAATGTCCGTAAATTAATCCACAAATGACCGTGAATACTTTCTAACTAAACTTTCCCATCTTTTATATAAATTCAAGTTTCGCAAGTTCCTTAACTCGCCATTTTCAGTTCATAAATCTGTATAAAATGCTGAAGTTTATCAGAACGGTTGATAAGAGTCTCGAAGATTTTCTCATCCTCGATATCAAAGCACTGGGCAATCTCACCCACAATGTCGATGATCATTCCCCAAATACGTTCCGTTACGGTAAGTTCAGCGGAGTTTCGCGTCACTTCGCGGAAGAGTCCGCCGATAGTCTCATAAGAAGAGAATCGTCTTGCCGTAGCAAGTATGTTGTACTGCATGGCGGTGATTGCGGTGCATGCAATCTGCGAAGCGAAGTTACGCACCTGATACTTACCAAGACCGAGATTCCCTTTGCTATCCTTGAATACGACTTCCAGAGACCAACGCATGGAATAGATGCGGTAGGCTTCCTTGAATTCAAGCTTAGTGTTAGTTGTAATCAGTGCGTTCCAGTCAGACTTCTTATTTCTTTTGGTAAAGAACAAGCGTACCTTACGACCAGCGAACTCAACATCTACGGTAACGTAGTAGCAACCAAGACTACGGCAGTACTTGCGCCCCTTCTTGGGATGTTCAAAAAGAGCGACAAGCGCCTTGGCGGTATAGTCCTTGCGGTTGTAGTGGTACTTTGTCTTGCCCATCTTAATCATGCCAAGGTAGTGACACTTGATATGGCGGGAGGTAACGAACTTGATGACCTCAGCACATGCGAACCAGCTATCTGCAAGGATGTAGTTGAAGTGTATCTTTCTGGAAATAAGACGCTTTATCATCTCAATCATGAGCGTAATCTTGCTCTCGTCATACTCCTTGATACGTTTTGCAGTATGACTTTTCTCCTTGCGTTCCTTGGTGAATCGGGCATCAAGCTGCTTCTGCTTCAGACTGTACGTACCGTTCTTGCCCTTTTCGCCGACAAGGCAGAAGTCCATGAGCATCTGAGTGGCTCCATCCGTAATACCGAGGAACAGACCCTTGAAGCCGAGAATCATCTTGTGCTCAACGTGGGAGAACACCTTCCCGATCATCTCCGTCTGGATACCACGCTTCGGATAGTCAGTATCGTCAACCATGAGACATACAGGAGTTTTGTCATCCCTCTCCGTGTTAGCCAGAGTCTTGCGCCAGAGCTGGGTTGTGATATTAATGAGGATGTTGCGCCAGTCGTAGTCCTCCCTCGAAAGAAAACGATAAAACACGTCCTTGCCACAGTCAGCAATGCCGCATAGGGCCGAAGTAGAATAGTTAAACGCATTCTTTATCATGAAACAAGGAAACAACAACAATAGCTGCAGCACCTGTAACTGCGAGTATTTGCAATTGCATCTGCTTTCCTCTCCGAAGAGTCTTTTCTCCGAGAGATTCAACGTACGTGTTATGTCCATTATCTTGTTCATTGCACTCGTGGCATCATTTTCTTTGAAATATTTGCCGATTTCTGAAATTAAATTCGTACCTTTGCTCATGGGTATGGAAGTATTTGTAATTTGTTTTTTAGCCACTACAAATTTACAAAGATTTTGCCATATAGGCAAACTTCTATACCCTTTTGTTTTAGGTATTTACACTATATTTTGTTAACTTGCGAAACTTGAATTTTTAATCTGTTTGCCATCTCTGTACAGGCTGCCAATAAGCTCGTTCATTGCTGTTTGATCCCATCGAAAGCCTCGCCGCGGACATAGCGCCCCTTGATATAGGGGCAAGGAGCAAGGATGCCGTCGGCACAGAGCTGGTGCAGACGCCGATGTGCCGTAGACCGATGACAATGGGTGAGCGTTGCCAGCTGTGTTACGCTGATAAGGCCGCCGTGACAATCGTCTGCCATGAAATCTCGTAGCAGGGACAGCATTTCGGTATAGCCGACGGGAGCATCGTATTCTTCCTTGACGGTGAATCGGGCTTCCTGCATCTTGGCTGTCAGGCTGTGGGCGGGACGGAACGTGATGCCTTTCACGCAGATGTCGCGACTGCGTATCTTCTGACCTCTATACATGGGCTGGCGGGTGCCGATGGAGAGGGCGAATGTGCCGATGCCCTCCAAGGATACTGTCTGGCCTGTGAGCAGAACGGTTTCCATCTCATGACGCAGACATTCCATGACACTGATGACATCGGATGGCG
>JAZLKJ010000036.1:0-8158 GCA_045597565.1 Prevotella sp.
TGAGATTATCACTTGCATCTGCGGCGGGTGGCGTTTGGGGATGAGTTTTGATCAGTCACATAAGTCTGTTACGAGTGGTACACTTACCTGTCTCCTGTCCTTTTCTTACCTGTCCCCAGCCCTTTTAAAAATAGAAAAAACGCATTGTAAATAAAAATATCTTTGTTTTTTGATTGAAAATTAAGTATTTTTACTAACTTTGCGCCATTAATCATCAATTACAATAGACCTATTTACAGAAAAATATGGCAACTGTTACTGTACAACAACCTATAAGCATGAGTCCGCTTGAAGCATTAATGGCACACTTTGCATCGTCGTCAAAAAGTGTCCAAAGAGCTTTCGCAAAATACATCATCGACAACAATGCCAAAGAAGTGGCTACGCGTCGCCAACAGATGATGATGAAGGAAAGCCTTACACAAGCTTTCAAGGAACTGAAAGAAGGGAAAGCACGACCTGTTGAGGAATTACTCAGTGAACTATAACACAGACCTTCATGGAAGTTAAAGTTAAAACCATACCTGAGTTTGACCGTCGTGCAAAGAGACTTGCCAAGAAATACAAGTCTCTTAAATCCGATTTGCAACAATTCGTATCATCGCTTCTCCAGGATCCAACACAAGGAAACGCTCTTGGCAACGATGTTTATAAGGTTCGTGTTGCTATTGCCTCAAAAAGTAGTGGCAAAAGCGGTGGAGGAAGGATACTAACCTACTCTGTCAAGATATCAGAGCCAGATTGCTATAGTGTGACACTCCTTTCTATTTATGATAAGAGTGAGATTTCAAATGTGACAGATGCGTATATAAAGGAATTGGTTAGTCAAGCAAAAGAAAAAGACTAACATTTCAACCTAATACCCAAACCTAATATCCAAACAACCAACCGCCGCAGACACTTGTGAGAAAATCACTTGCATCTGCGGCGGTTGGGAGTTTTGAGGGATGAGTTGTGTATTTAGTTCCCTTTCTCCTTCCACAACTTATGTAGGGCGAGGATTTCCGAGCTGCCACAACAACAAACAAAATCTTGAATCGGCTCAGAAATCTTCGCCCTACACTCACGCCACTTGTGGTTGAGTTCTGCTTAGAGGTATGCAAAGAGTGGCCCTTGGAGGGAGGCCACTCCATTTCGCATACCCCCAAGCAGAACTCTTAGGGATAAGGGCTTAGGGAGAAATGAGGTAATTCTAACCTACGGGCAAACGGCGCGGACAGATTGACCGAAGATGCGACCGTTGCCTTCGTACCAGTCAACGAAGCCCGAATAGAAGCGGAGGCTGTACGCGCCGTCCGAGCAGTCCGAGAAGGGCGACGACGACCAGTAGCTGCCGTCGGAACCAGCATCGAAGAGCGAACTGTAGAGGCGATAGCCAGCAGCAGGAAGGAAAATGAAATTTCCATTAGGTCCTGTTACCTTATAGCCCTTCTTACCATTTAGTTCTTTCCATTCCCAAGTGCATTTTGTGCGTAATTCGTCCTGCTCTGCCTTTGTTGGCATGCGCCATGAGCCGCCCCAATTCGCAACAGCGGCGTCATCTTCGGGATCAAGAATGGTCTTGTCATCATAGAAGCCGTCATAGCCATAACTTGACGCATTGGACTTGGTTACGTATTTTGTGTAACCAGATGTGGTTGTTCCTGGTATAGTGAATCCATCTTTGTCTGTGGTATCTGGAGTTTTGGTGGACATATAGTACTTATATGTTGACTCACTGAACGTTTTCTTGCCACCTTTGTAGCCTACGGTCTCGCCCCAGGCGAAGTAGTCTCCATAATCATCCATTGATGTTGCACCGATATTCATGTTTGCCCACTTAATTGAAAGACCGAGGTCAACAGCCTGTACTCCTGAAGGGGAGATGTCGGGAGTAGTTGGGGTGTCTGGAGTGGTTTCGTTTGTAAACCAATCAATGCTGGTGATTGTTGATACTGGGATTTCCATCTGCTTGCCGCCTTCAAGATGGATACGCATTTTGGTTTGAGCGTTGGCACTCAGGGACAGCAGGCACATAACTGCTGCTGCGATAAACTTTATTGCTTTCATTTTTTCGTGATTTTATAGGTTGTTTTTCCGTTCTTGATAATGTAAATACCTTTTGGCAGGTCTGATGTTGAGAATGATGCAGTGCCATCGCTTTGCTTCACGGTCTTGAGAAGCACGCCGTTGGTGTTGTAGATGCGAACATCATCGTTCGTTCTTTCGGTAGAGAGAACATCAATGGCATTTGCCTCGTCAGAGAAAGTGAACTTCTCGAGATTGGCAAAAGGGTAATCTACTTCCACCTTCGTTGTTGCGAGGTGGATTCCTGTGTCGGTGTAAGTGACAGTTGGCTTCTCAGAGAAACCGTACTTTACCACCGTTCCATCCTTCTGATGGACATTCAGCGTGTTCTGGGCAAAACAAGCAGCCGCGCATAGGAACAGGCTGAGAAGAGTTAGTGATCTTTTGAACATTATTATAATAGCTGCTCAAAAGGACTGCCCTACCTTAAAGCGTTTTTGAAAAGGGATTAGTACATATATTAAAAAGACGTGGGCAGCTGTACTACGCTTATCCCACATCTCAGGCCCTGGAAAAACCTCTGTATAGAGATAAACAACCAGCGGCCCACGTTAGAGAAGTATTATATACCATACGTCCGAATGGGACGTATGGGTACAATACGCCTAATGTGGACGCTTAGTTGCGATACCTTCTTATACAGTTCAAATTTTCCAGGTTTGAGATGTAGAAGATAACGTTCGTAAACGTCCTTTTTTCGATAAAATGCGTCCAATGACGCCTTGCGGCATCAAATGGACGGTTAAAGTCCGCGCTCGGACTTATTGTTATATAGTTCCCAGAAGAATCTGGGATTATCGGCTGCAAAGTTATGGAATTGTTTTGAACTATGCAAGAGAATTGGCGAAAAAGTGAAAGTCTTATACGATAGCCTCTATCAATGTACGACCATTCAGCTCTACCGGCGGCAGCAAGCCTGGGGTTTTGCCCTTGTTGAAACAGAAACTTACCATGTAACCAGTTTGCAGATTGTGTCGTTCAAGATATTCTGCAAGTTGTTTCTCGCCACGTTCGTTATATGATTGTCCTCGCCAGATCTTTAACTCTATGATGTACTGCTGACCGAGATAATCTATGATGATGTCGGTACGGGTGAGGTCGCGTGTCTGTGCCTCGCAGTAGTAATTGCCTATGCCGTTGATGATAGGGCGCAGGTATGTAAGGAAAATCTTTCTGCCATTGTCCTCAACGAACTGATCATCGTGTCCAGGACGGTATATCTCGTTGAAGTGAACACAGAAACGCTCCATGAGAAGACGCATGTCTATAAAACCATCATGGACGAACTGATTCTTTTCGTATTCGCCCAGCTGATAGATGTGGGATGGTTTGTCAAGAGAAATGTAATAGTTGTAAAGCCATGTTTCGAATATGCGGCAAGCAATCTTTGTCGCACCTCCTTCTTCTTTCACGAAGTTGAACATAACGGCAATGTTGATATCCTGATCGTAATAGTTGAAGGACACTCGCTTACCGCCAAAGATTATGGATTTCAACATGTCGGAGAGTCCCGGGAACTGGGTCAACTTCTTCTGCATATCATCAAAGAGCGTATTGTTCTCTTTGAGCAGAGCGTTGACCGCCTTCAGTACGCCTTCCTTGTCCCATGTGTATTGTTCTGCTTCGATAATCTGGCAAATGCGACTCACGAGAAATGGATAGCCAGCAGTATAGTCACGAATCATCTGACCTACGAACACTTCATCAAACGCCAGATTATAATCTGCTTTGTATTCCGCAAGCATTCCGGCAATTCCTTCTACCGAAAGACTCATGTCCACATCGAAAGGAACCGCGATGTTCCAAGGCGAGTTATACTGTTGCTCGTTCTCTGAGCGCATCTTCAGTTTGAGATTCTTGATATCATATACACCAGCGAGGATGACGGATTGGAAGGTTGGATGACTATCACGATCAAGAAACATGCTTCGCAATCCTCCAAGGAATTTGATGAAGCCGTCATTATTACCTGCCTGATCTACTTCGTCAATCAAAACGACAATCGGTTTTTCGGACAATTCACAGAGCTCTGCCACAATGTCGGTGAAATCAAATTTATCAACAGATTTCAACCCTCTTGGTGCAACTTCATCAAGCAGTTCCTTGACTTTATCGCCTTCGGGAGCATTACGTGTTTCGCGTCTCAGCAACCTTAGGAATGCTGCATTTGCTGTTGCCACATTCTCAAAATAACTGTCATCAAATCCTTCAAAACTGATACTGAATACGCAATACTCATCCGAAAGTTGCATTCTGACAGCCTCAAGTGTGGTAGTCTTGCCATATTGCCTACCACGGTTTATACAGAAATAGTTGCCCTTGGCAACCATCTTGCGGATGATTTCCAAGCGGTCGGTGATGTCCACCATATAGTGTTCGTTCGGGCGACAAGTACCAGCTGTATTGAAAGCTTTCATATCTGCTTTTGCGATTTGACGGCAGAAGATAACGTTCGTAAACGTCCTTTTTATAAACATCATAGCCCTCGCTTGGGCTTGCATATCAGATGGGCGACCCATCCGTATGCGCTGCAAAGTTAAAGATTTATTTTTATTTCCGCAAAATATTTCAACAAAAAAAGAAAAACCAGATTGATGTTTTCGCAAACAGATATGCAAGAGCACAATAAATAGCACTCGCTCGCGTTATTATACATGACAAAACAAACAGATTATGGCAGACGACAAAAAGATAATTTTCTCTATGGTGGGTGTCTCAAAGACTATCCGCCAGACAAACAAGCAGGTGCTGAAGAACATCTATCTCTCGTTTTTCTACGGCGCAAAGATTGGTATCATCGGTCTCAACGGTGCTGGTAAGTCAACCCTCATGAAGGTCATTGCCGGCATCGACAAGGACTATCAGGGCGAGGTCGTGTTCTCTCCTGGCTACAGCGTGGGCTATCTGGAGCAGGATCCTCTCCTGAACGACGACAAGACCGTAAAGGAAGTCGTGATGGAAGGCGTACAGCATGTTGTTGATGCCCTCGCTGAATACGAGGAGATCAACCAGAAGATGTGTCTTCCTGAGTATTACGAGGATGCAGACAAGATGGACAAGCTCTTCGCCCGTCAGGCAGAACTGCAAGACATCATTGATGCTACTGACGCATGGAACCTCGACTCTCGCCTAGAGCGCGCTATGGATGCACTGCGCTGTCCACCGGAAGACGCACAGGTGTGCCACCTCTCTGGTGGTGAACGCCGTCGCGTAGCTCTCTGCCGCTTGCTTCTCCAGAAGCCAGACGTTCTCCTTCTCGACGAACCTACAAACCACCTTGACGCTGAGTCCATCGACTGGCTTGAGCAGCATCTGCGTCAGTATCAGGGCACGGTAATCGCCGTTACTCACGACCGTTACTTCCTCGACAACGTGGCTGGTTGGATTCTTGAACTCGACCGTGGCGAAGGTATTCCTTGGGAAGGCAACTACTCTTCATGGCTCGACCAGAAGACAAAGCGCATGGCGATGGAAGAGAAGGTGGCAAGCAAGCACCGCAAGACTCTCGAGCGCGAGCTTGAGTGGGTTCGCATGGCTCCAAAGGCTCGTCAGGCTAAGGGTAAGGCACGTCTTAACTCTTACGAAGCTCTCCTCAACGAAGATGTTAAGCAGAAAGAGGAAAAACTTGAAATCTTCATTCCTAACGGTCCTCGTCTCGGCAACAAGGTCATCGAAGCCATCGATGTCAAGAAGGCTTACGGCAACAAGCTCCTTTATGATAAGCTCAACTTCATGCTTCCGCCTAACGGTATCGTGGGCGTTATCGGTCCTAACGGTGCTGGTAAGACCACTCTCTTCCGCCTCATCATGGGCTTGGAACAGGCAGACGGCGGCACGTTCGAGGTTGGCTCTACAGTAAAGATTGCTTATGTTGACCAGCAGCACAAGAGCATCGACCCGGAGAAGTCCGTCTATGAGGTAATCTCTGGCGGCACAGAACTCATGCGCATGGGTGGCAGGGACGTAAATGCCCGCGCTTATCTTAGCAAGTTCAACTTCGCCGGCGCCGATCAGGAGAAGAAATGCAAGGTTCTCTCTGGTGGTGAGCGTAACCGCCTCCAGCTCGCACTCGCACTCAAGGAAGAGGGCAACGTGCTTCTTCTCGACGAGCCAACCAACGACATTGACGTAAATACTCTCCGCGCACTTGAAGAGGGTCTTGAGGAGTTCGCTGGTTGTGCCGTAGTCATCTCCCACGACCGTTGGTTCCTCGACCGTATCTGCACCCACATCCTCGCCTTCGAAGGCAACAGCGAGGTGTTCTTCTTCCAGGGCAGCTACTCTGGATACCAAGATAACAAGAAGATGCGCCTCGGCGGTGAAGAGCCAAAACGCATCCGCTATCGCAGTCTTGAGGGCTAAGCGAACGAATATAAAAACCAATTATCCAGCCCCTGTTTGGTGTAAAAAACGCCAAACAGGGGTTGTTGAACACCTTATACAGCTTGACCCTTAATACAGTCGTGTAGCCCGCTACACTCCATCTTTAACTAACACTTTGATCTCAAAAATAAACTCGTAAGCTAACAAAGCTAATTTATAGAACCCACCTTAAATAAAACATGATGAATAGATTATTTACTATAGTATCCGATACGCCCCTCCCTATCAATGGGAGTGGTTGGGGGTGGGTCTTCTTGCTCTTTTTGATGGGCTCTATTCCCCTTCACGCTCAAGAGTTTGGCGTGGAATACCAGTCTGAGTTGCAGACGGACTTCAAAGACTGCAATTTCGTGAACCTTCTGCGTCTCGATGCCGAAGTTCCGCTGAGTAAATCCCTTTCCTTTCAAGCAGCCTCTATCAATATAGCAAAGACTCGTGAGGAACGGCTTGTTGAAGATTTGCAAACATTCTCAAATATAGAGGAAGACAATCTCCCCTTTGCTCTTGCTGTTTGTGGCATGAGGTGGGAGATAAACGAACACCATTCTGTATTTCTTGGTGTGCGAAATATGAATGAAGACTATTTTGTGAGTGACCTTACTTCTCTCTTTTCTAACAGTTCGTGTGGCATATATCCTACCATAAGTGCCAATTTCCCAATAGCCAACTACCCTGTAGCATCAATGGGATTGCATTACAAATATGAAAAGTCCCTTGATATGGAAGACGAAGGTGTTCAACCGTCGCTCACCATTCAGGGGACTTTGTATAATGGTATCGGATATAATCGCTTAGTTGGTCGCGAGAATGTGTTTCGTGTATGCCCAGAAGGAGATGGCTTGTTCGGTATTACTCAGGTGGAATACCAACGCAATGGAGTAAATTGCTTTCTTGGAGCGTGTGTACACTATGGAAAAACAGCAGACGACGACGGAAAGCGTAAGTTCGGAACTGCGCTATGGGCTTACGGTGAGAAACACCTGTCAAGTCATTTCTCATTATTGGCAGGCTACTCGCATGCGTTTGCTTCTGCGAATTGTTCTGACTTTGCGGGCATTGGTGGCAGCTGCTCGTATAGGAGGTATGAGTTTGGCGTCTTTACCGACTATGCTCTCTTTAAGGAAAATGCAGAATGGGCCACGGAACTGACTTGCAAGGCTAACCTGTCGCAGCATCTGTACCTTCAGCCTGCAGTGCATCTCGTCAAGACAGGGGGGCACATGGCGTCAGGTGCCCTGCTTCGTATGGGTATTGCGCTATAACTTGTAGGGCGAGGGATCTTATCTTTTTTTCTTCTTTGTAGTTTTTGTCTTGCCCTTGGTCTTAGCCTTTGTCTTCGACTTGCCGTTAGCATTCTCCTTCACCTCTTCGTTGCTGAAGTTTGAGTTCCAGAGGGTGAGAGAACCTTTGTCGTCTGTGGCGATGATGGTAAATGTGCGGCGCTCCTTGAAAGTGCTGAGCTCGTAGAGGACGCTGCCAGCTTTCTTCTCTCCTGGATTTTCGAATGTCATGCCAGTAGAGTCCACGCACTTTATCTTGAGTGTGGCTTCAGGGTTGGCTGGGAGGGAAGATGTATGGGTGGTGTTCTCCATGCCCGCGTCCATGACAGCACTGGTCTGCTTGCAGGTGAAGGTCTGCGGAACAAGTTTCAGTATGCCGAAGCCGGTCTCTGTTTGTGCTATTGCATAACCGCCAACGAAAGGCCGGG
>JAZLKJ010000037.1:0-19493 GCA_045597565.1 Prevotella sp.
TAGCAACCAATATCCATCAGTCGCTTGATATTCATCTGGATCTCAGAACGGAGATCACCTTCAACCTTGAATTCAGCACCGATAATTTCACGGATCTTAGCAGCCTCGTCGTCAGTCCAGTCGCACACCTTAGTGTCGCGGTTAACGCCGGCTTTATCCAATATCTTTGCTGAACTACTTCGACCTATACCGTAGATATAAGTCAATGCGATTTCGCCACGCTTATTCTGGGGCAAATCTACTCCAACAATTCTTATTGCCATGTTGTTAGTTAATGATTAAATAAAGAAATTAATAAAAAGTTCGTTAAGATTAACCCTGACGTTGCTTGTACTTAGGGTTCTTCTTGTTGATTACGTACAGACGACCTCCGCGACGAACGAGCTTGCAGTCAGCAGTACGTGGTTTTACAGATGCTCTTGTTTTCATAAGAGATTTTATAATTGGTTTGAATTATTTGTATCTGAAGCTTATTCTTCCCTGTGTCAAGTCGTATGGAGACATCTCTACTTTCACCTTATCGCCCGGAAGAATTCTAATGTAGTGCATACGCATCTTACCAGAGATTGTCGCAGTAATAGGACAACCATTCTCAAGCTCTACCTTGAACTTCGCGTTTGACAACGCTTCTACAACTGTTCCATCGATCTCAATCGCAGATTGTTTTGCCATATAAATATACTATATATTAATGTGTACTCTACTGAGCTTTTTGTTTTTATTATTAACGTGTATCGACACAATTACGGTGCATAATCTCCTCGACCATGCGCAAATTTCAATGCAAAATTAGTTATTTTTCGCAAAACATAGTGAATATCAGTGATATAAAACACCACTGATACTCAATTTCTTAATTAAGATTAAGTAAAAACTCGCCAAAAGCAGTCAGTAAATGGCTTTTTAGTGATGGAAGAGACGAACACCAGTGAATGCCATTGCGATGCCGTACTTGTCGCAAGTCTCGATGACATTATCGTCACGTACAGAGCCACCTGCCTGTGCAATGACAGTCACACCACTCTTGTGTGCACGTTCAATTTTGTCGCCGAATGGGAAGAAAGCATCAGAACCGAGAGCAACATCTGTATTCTTCGCAATCCACTCCTTCTTCTCCTCGCGAGTGAGAGGTTCTGGCTTCTCTGTAAAGAACATCTGCCAAGTACCTTCTGCGAGAACATCCTCATAGTCATCCGAGATATAGATATCGATGGTATTGTCACGATCTGCACGGCGAATCTTCTCAACCCAAGGAAGGTTCATTACCTTCGGATGCTGGCGAAGCCACCAAATATCAGCCTTATTACCAGCAAGACGAGTACAGTGGATACGACTCTGCTGACCAGCACCGATACCGATAGCCTGACCGTCCTTCACGTAGCAAACAGAGTTTGACTGAGTATATTTGAGTGTGATGAGAGCAATCATGAGATCACGCTTTGCCTCATCAGAGAAAGTCTTGTTCTGTGTAGGCATATTCTCAAAGAGAGCAGGATTAGAAAGATCTATCTCGTTGCGTCCCTGTTCGAAAGTGATGCCATAGCACTGCTTTGTCTCTACTGGAGCAGGCTTGTAAGCAGGATCTATCTTGATTTCGTTGTAAGTACCCTTACGCTTCTCACGGAGAATCTGTAGAGCCTCTTCCGTATAGACAGGAGCGATGACACCATCAGAAACCTCACGCTTGATAAGGAGAGCAGTAGCCTTGTCGCAAGTGTCAGAGAGAGCGATGAAGTCACCATAGCTTGACATACGGTCTGCACCACGAGCGCGAGCGTAAGCGCAAGCAACAGGAGAGTCATCAATATCAATACCGTCAACGAAATAAATCTGCTTCAGCGTGTCTGAAAGTGGAAGACCTACAGCAGCACCTGCTGGCGAAACGTGCTTGAAGCTTGCAGCTGCCGGCATGCCAGTAGCTGCCTTAAGTTCCTTGACGAGCTGCCATGAGTTGAAAGCATCGAGGAAGTTGATATAGCCTGGACGACCATTAAGCACCTCGATAGGGAGTTCTCCTTCCTGCATGAATATGCGTGAAGGCTTCTGGTTCGGATTACATCCGTACTTGAGTTCAAGTTCTTTCATTATATATATTTAATGTATGGTTTTACGGGCCATTATGACTTAAATCGGTGCAAATGTACGACAATTTCTTTTAATTTAACAAACTTTTACAGGTTATTTGATTGTAAGTTGATAAAAAGTTGTACCTTTGCCGCTGTTTGCAGCAAAACCGCAAAGAAATCGCACTGTTGCAGCCAAACAAAAAGACTTTATTCCGTCAGTAATGGAAATATTTCTCAAGACTGAAGACGAAATAGAACTTATGCGCCATGCCAACCAACTCGTCGGCATGACACTTACAGAACTCGGACGATGGATACGCCCGGGAATAAGCACGTTACAACTTGACAAGATAGCCGACGAGTTTATTCGCGACCACGGTGCAACACCTACGTTCAAAGGCTTCCCTAACCCTTACGGCTCTCCTTTCCCTGGTAGCATCTGCACTTCAGTAAACGACTGCGTAGTGCATGGCGTTCCTTCCGCCAACAAGATACTGCAGGAAGGTGACATCATCTCCATAGACTGCGGCACCACGCTCAACGGTTTCTGCGGCGATTCTGCCTACACATACTGCGTGGGCGAGGTCTCCAACGAGGTCAAAGCCCTGCTGAAGACTACGGAAGAAGCTCTATACGAAGCAATAAACATCGCAGTTGTCGGCACACGACTTGGCGACATCGGACATTGCATACAGCGCTACTGCGAGAAGCAAGGCTACGGAATAGTCAGGGAGCTTACAGGCCACGGCATAGGAAAGAAGATGCACGAAGACCCTCAGGTAGATAACTATGGCAGACGACACACCGGCGTATTGCTTCAGGAAGGAATGTGCCTTGCCATCGAGCCGATGGTAACAATGGGCAATCGACAGATTTTCCTTAACGCCAAAGACCGTTGGGCAATACACACCAAAGACCGACAGCCGGCAGCCCACTTTGAGCACACCGTCGTAGTAAGGCGCGGAAAGGCAGAGATACTGTCCAAGAGGCTATAGACCGATCGTAGGGCGACAATCATTTTTCACTTTTCACTTTTCACTTTTCATTTTTAATATATAATTTGAATGGCATCACTTAAATCACTTGTCAAAGATACAGCAATTTACGGCTTGAGTAGTATTGTAGGACGTTTCCTCAACTACCTGCTCGTCATTGTCCACACAGACGCAATGCCACGTTCAAGCGGCGAATATGGTATTATGACAAACATATACTCTTATGTAGCATTGCTTTTTGTCATACTCACATACGGCATGGAGACAACCTTCTTCCGTTATATAAATAAAGAAGAGCAGAATCCACAGAATGTCTATAGAACAGTGTTGACGATGGTAGGCACGACGAGTACCTTGTTCGTGCTGCTCATATTCCTTTTCCTTAATCCGATAAGCACATGGATGGGCTATGCCGATCGGCCGATTTATGTTGGGGTAATGGCTGTCGTTATTGCTCTTGATGCTTTCCAGGCGATTCTTTTCGCTTATCTCAGATACCAGAAAAAGGCTATAAAGTTTGCTTCACTGAAACTACTGTTCATCGGTTTCAGCATAGCCCTCAATCTGCTCTTCTATGTAGTGATGAAGAAAACAACTGCCGGCTATGCTTTCTATGCAAACATTATGTGTACGTCTTTCATCACTTTCTTCATGTGGAAGGAACTTCGCGACGGATTCAAAGGCAAGTTTGATAAAACCTTGGTTAAGAGTATGTTAGGCTACGCATGGCCGATACTTGTACTTGGTGTTGCAGGCATTCTCAATCAGGCAGCCGACAAGATGTTCTTCCTTAAGATATACCCTGGCAGCGATGCAAAGGTGCAACTTGGCATTTATGGCGCTTGCGTCAAGATAGCCATGATTATGGCGATGATAACCCAGGCATTCCGCTATGCCTATGAGCCGTTTGTCTTTGCCGGAAGTAAAGACAAAGACCAAAAGGTGATGTATTCCGAAGCCATGAAATACTTCATTCTGTTTACCCTTTTGGCATTCCTTATGGTGATGGGGTATATGGATCTGCTGAAGATATTCCTCATTCAAGACGAAGGCTATTGGGAAGGCTTGAAAGTTGTGCCAATAGTAATGATAGCCGAAATCATGATGGGCATTTCGTTTAATCTTTCCATCTGGTACAAACTGACAGACAAGACTATTTGGGGTGCGGTAATCTCTATCATTGGTTGCGTTGTGCTTCTTGCCGTAAACATCGTCTTCGTTCCTCAATACAGCTACATGGCATGCGCTTGGGGTGCAGTCGTCGGCTATGGCATTTGCATGGTACTATCCTACTTCCTCGGTCAGAAATATTTCCCAATCAACTATCAGCTGAAGACCGTATTCCTTTATGTCCTTCTCGCGGTGGCAGGCTATTACGCAATAACTTACTTCAACGAGAACCTCCCTCTCCTACTCCACCTCGCTCTCAACACACTGGTTGTCGTAGCCTTCGCCACAGCTTGCGTACTACAAATCAAGAAGAAGTAACTTTTTTCCTCTATCATTCCACATATTCCCCAAAAAATATTAAATTTGCAAGCAAATTGGCAACTAAATGACATACAAACAGATTATTAACAAACCAAAACTATAAACAATGAAAAAAACTTTTACTCAAAAACTTATCATGCTCCTACTTATGGTGGTGGGAGTTAACTCTGCGTGGGCAGAAGAGAAGACTGTCACATTCAACTTTGAGGATGGAAACTCTGCCTTTAACAAAAACCTGAGTCGTATTACTGTTGCCATTGAAGACAATGCAGACCTCAACAGCAAGGTTGTTGGTTTCACTTGCGCAAATAACGCCCAAAACGGTTATTCACAGGCAAGCTTGAATCTCGTAGATTATATCTCTGACATTGACAAGGCTACATCCGTGAACTTCAAAATGAAGTACTACAACTCTAATGGTGGACGCGCGATTCTTTCATTCCGTGACGCTACTGTCAACGGTGCTCATTCTAAGACCACCTACAATCCAGCAGGCTCATGGCTCAGAATAGGTTCTGACAAATCAAACGCATTCGTCAACGCCTCAAACAAGGGACAGTCAGCATTATGCAACAAGTGGCTTATTCTTGACGTTACCGTTGATGTAGAAAACGCAAAGGTAAGCTACTCTATCAGCGACCTTGAGGGTAACATAATCGCATCAGAGTCAGACATTGACTCTTACAATGCAGAAGCCTCTAAATGCTCCCAGATTGACCTTTTCGGTTACATTAACAACAGCCACTGCGCTATGATTGATGACATCACAGTTACAGCAAGTATCAGCACATCTGCATACGCAGACTTCTCTATAAAATACGTTGACGCAAACGGCATAGAAATCAAGGAAGCATCTACATCTAATGCAGAAGTGGGTAAGGCTCCAACATTGGCAGCAGCAGCCAAGTCTCCAATCTATGCAAATGATAAAAAGTATATATACGTCTCAGACGATGCAAATCAGCAGACAGTTGCTGCGAATGGTTCTACTGTTGTAACGGTTACTTTCCGTGAAGCTGAAACATACACTTTGAATGCCAAGTATGATGGAAACATCATTTCCACAGCACAAGTCTTCGAGGGCGATAACGGAACAGTTTACGTACCTTACTACCAGTTTGTAGATCGCACGCTCTATAAAGACCCAACAGTTGACAAGGGAACTCGTTCTTATGGACAGGTTAGCGTAAGCAATGTAACAGCTGATACTGACATCAATGTTACTTATACCGCTGATGATAATCAGAATGTGGTATTCTTTGCAGAAGCAGAAAACATCAGTACTCTGACACCATACGAAGACCAGTACACACAGATTCGTATGTCAAATGGTAAAGTAGGATATGCTGCTGAAGATGGAACAGCTATTGCAACTCTTCCATCTGGAAAATTCACAATAGAATGTAGCACACGCGCTGGTGAGACTTCATTCTATGCTGGTGAAAACAATATATTTACAATTACCTCTACAGGTGCTGTGACAACTGAAACTTCAGTTGCATTTGAATTAACAAAAGCTACAGACATTACTGTTAGCGCAGGTTCTGCATCAAAATATTTCGATTATGTCTTAATCCGTAAGACTGGCAATGCAACTGCAATCAGCCAGATGCAGAACGCAGAACTCGGAATGCAGAAAGAGTACAACCTTGCAGGTCAGCGCGTAGCAAACGGCTATAAGGGTATTGTAATACTCAACGGCAAGAAGGCTATCCGCAAGTAAGACGCATAAGAAATTCTAAAGCTAAAGGACGATGAACTAGGATTAGTAAATCATCACTATAACAGGAAGAGGAGTGTGTCAAAAGTATCTGGCACACTCTTTTTTATGGGATGTAGCACTAAGAAATCACAAACTTACACAAGGATAATATGAAAAAAACTTTTACTCAAAAACTTATCATGCTCCTACTCATGATAGTGGGAGCTAACTCGGCGTGGGCAGAAACCGTTTCCGGCACTCTCTCGTTCAAAGCTCAGAACCGTATCACAAAGAATGACGACGGCACCTTTACTTCTGCCGGCAACGCAGGTAACCAGTACGCATTGGCATTGGCTGACCTAAGCGGTCTTGACCATTTTGCTGACATAACCAAAATCACGGTTGAGTTTGACGCTCAGATAAAAGGTAGATTGCTCATCGGTATCGGCGACAAGACGACAAGAGGAACTACTGCAGGCTCATCAAGCAAAGCATCATACGACACAACAAACGGTCTCATCATGAGATACGGAACTACAGACGGAAGTTCTGTACGCGTTAATGGAGGAACAAGCAATGCTAATGCTCTTGATGTTGTTTCTCACATATCCGTTACATTAGACAGGACAAAATCCACTTATAGCTATACAATCACTTCTGAGGATGGCAACACAACATTCTTCTCTGGCTCAAACGTAGCTACAACCATCTCTAACGCATCTGTTATTGAAGCCTATACATGGAATAACAATCTGAATTTCGCCCTCAGTGACGTATCATATACATACGAGTATTCTCTAAGCCAATTCAGCTATAGCATCTCAGCTGTTGATGGCGATGGCAAAGTGCTCAAGACGCTCAAGGAAGGACAGTCTGAAGAAGCCTTAACATACTATAAGCCTTATATTATCAATGTTGATGGCAAGTACTATATTTCAGAATCCAAGACTCACGCAGTAGAGGCTAATGCAACAAACAACGAGGTTAAGGTTACATACATCGAAAATCCAAACATCGTGGCTGCAATGGAAGTTGAGACTGGTGCTGCTAACTGCACAACAGACGGTACAACAGCAGGAAACTACTCAAATGGATTTTACGGCCATGTTAATAGTGGTAAGACATCAGCCTTAGGAACATTGAATCCTGGCGTTTACACAGCTTACGCTTACCTCGCTGAACGTGGTGATAGAGGTATCTACTTCAGAAATACCAACAAGGCAAACACAGAGAATGTACTCGCAAACATGAACATAAACAGAAATTCTGCTGCAGGCGAATACACTTGTGAATTCACTTTGATGCAAT
Source organism: Prevotella sp. (assembly GCA_045597565.1). Classification (GTDB taxonomy): domain Bacteria; phylum Bacteroidota; class Bacteroidia; order Bacteroidales; family Bacteroidaceae; genus Prevotella. The sequence continues at coordinate 7,563 of JAZLKJ010000037.1, forward strand.
CTACTCCTGTTGCACTTTCCGGTTTTACAGCAAATTCTTCTACTAACCAGTCATCTGGTATCGACTACGTTTATATAGTAAAGACAGGCGATGCTAAGGCTACTTTAGAAGTATCCTCCGCAGGTTGGGCAACATTCTGCGCTCCTGCTGACATCGAGGTAGCTAACGCTGACGAGGTTTACTATGCACAGGCCATCAATGAAGAATCTGTTTCTCTCAAAGCTCTTAAGGTTGGCACAAAGGTAAAGGCTGGCGAAGGCGTACTCATTAAGACAGAAGGAGAGCACTTATTCGCTCTCACAAGCGATGCTACACCTATTGAAGGCAACCTTCTCGTTGGTGTTGCTTCTGCAACAGAACTTACAGAAGGCGAAGCTTACATCCTCGCAAACACCAATGGCAACGCAGTATTCTCTCTCTGTACTGCTGGTACTATCGCAGCCGGTAAGGCTTACATCCCTAAGACGACTGAAGCTGGTGCTCCAACACTCAAGTTCGTTGTTGACGACGCAACTGCTATCAGCCAGATGAAGAAAGCAGAAAACAAAGTGCAGAATACTTACAACCTTGCTGGTCAGCGCGTAGCAAACGGCTACAAGGGCATTGTTATTAAGGATGGCAAGAAGATTTTGAGATAAACAACTACAACTATGAAGAAATACATAAAACCACAAACAGAAATCATTAATGCAGAGGCTGAGCTTCATCTTTTGGCAGGGTCACAGACCATTGACATCTCTGATACTCCTACAAGACCTGAAGATGCCCTCGCTCCTGGATTCCGTGTCATTGAGGACGATGACGAAGAGAAGTAAATAGGGGGTGTTTGGTGCTGTTCCAGTGCCTTTTGACTCGTATTTTCTTACCCTTCATAACAAGGCAACATGGTTTCTTACAAGAAAACGAACCGTCTTCCTAAGCAAGACGGTTCGTTTTCCTATGACTTTTGGGACGCTTTCCTATTGAAGGCAGTTTTTCTTCCTTTTTTATACATCATTTATTCTTCTCCAGGAATTCAGCCTCCACAATGCCTAGCGTACTCTTGCCGCCCTTATTCGCCTTTGCGTCAAGTTCATTCGCCTGGCCACCGGCAAGCTCTTTCATAGAGAAAATATCCTTTGTGGAAGCAGCACCTTTAAGCTTTATCGTCATTCTGTCTGTGAGAACCTTTTTGTCCAGATGCAGACGGATATAGCCGAGCGTCTGCTCCGTCTTGCCATTCCACACCAGCTCGTCGCCAGCATATATCTCAAGCGGATAAGAACGACTCTTCCAACCAAGCATCTTCAGCGAAACATTATCTATGACAGCCTTCTTGCTGAAGCGGAACGTTATCCAGGCATTCTCTAGAGTGCCATCGTTCTGCCACAAGGAATTCTCATTATCATCAATCGTAAGCAAGGCATCGTTATTGTTGGAGCCTGCACGAACCTCACTTACCTTCACCGCACGATAGACCTCACGACACGATGGACGCAGAGGAGTCTCGCCCATAGCGAGATTCAACGGAAGCAACTCGCTCTGGAAGTAGTCGGAAAGACCACCCTCTTCAGCAATAGCCTTCGTCGTGAGCGTAACAGCCGACTCAGGTAGTCCGTCGGCAGAAGCCGTAACCGTTATGTCGCCAGCAACAGTGTTTGAGCGCACCATTATTCTGCCCACGCCACACTCTACAGGTAGCGTCTTCTCACCAACCCAGTTGTGATAGGCAGGATCAGCAGAATGATAGTCGTCCGTTTCAGCATGGTCGTCCTTGGTTCCTCGTGTGTAACCGTTGCGTCCTCCAGCAGCTATACCGCCAAGATACGTACCTTCACCGCTGACGCTGAAAGTAACATTGCGATGATCCACTGGGCATCGTCTGCCCTGAGCATCCACAATCTCAAACTGTACGATAGCCACATCGTGACCATCGGCAGCAAAGCCCGAAGGATTCTCTATCTTGGTCAGCTTTATTGCAGCTGCTCTGCCAGCCGTCTCTATCCTGTAAGACGAGTTGTCAGCCTTCGCCTCGATGACGCCCGGCTCAAACGACACATTATTATATATATATAGGAACTGATACTTGCGCTCCGGCTTAGCCTGTTTCTTTCCGTTGACGTAAAGCTCCACGTTCTCGTCGGTGGAAACTACATAGACAGGTTTTACCACTTTCTCGTTGCTCTTATTGCCAAGAACAGCCGTCGGTTCGTCCTCCTCATAGTTCCAATGACCAACGATGTAGGTTTGCGGCTTCTCCGTGTCAACCCATCCGTCCCACATCACTTTATGTGCAAAGTAGCCATCTTTCGGAATGCGCATGGCATCTACCACGCCCGACGTGCGGTAGGTAGCCGTTCCTCTGGCGTGCGTATTGCTCTCTGCAAAGATGATCTTCGCGCCACCAGAGTTCACACGAGTTCCCTGACCGGGACGTTCCAGCCAGTACTCGTTCCATCGTCTCACCCACTCCACGGTCAGATCGTCCATATTGTGGTTCCAGTCGGTAGGCACTGCATTCTTGTAGAGCGGACCGTCACCGTTCTTATGGTAAGGCCCTGAATACTCGTCCTAGTTCACACGCAAACCTTCGTCTCGGCAATATTCCGTCTGAAACAGCGGCTTGCCAGCGCTTTTGTTCACATAGAGCATCTCGCCTCCCCACTCTGCCTCTTTCACGTCGAGCTGCTCGCGACAGCCGGAAGCACGACCGCCCATCGGGTCGTACTGGTCGCGTATATGGTTCAGCTGCAACTGATGTTCAGGCGAAATCCTGAAGTTGCCGCCCTCGTAGAAGAGGATGGAAGGATTGTTACGGTTGTATATTATGGCATCTCGCGCCAGTTCACATCGCTGTTCCCACTGCTTTCCCTCGCGGTCTTTCTCCGAATCGCCGAACGGCATCACTTGGATAAGTCCTACGCGGTCGCACGACTCAATATCCTTCTTTGCCGGCGTGACGTGCATCCAGCGGAAGAAGTTGCCGTTGCCATCAACCACCATTCTATTAGATAAGTCGGACATCCAAGCCGGTGCCGACTGTCCGAGTGCAGGCCATTCGTTGGTAGAGCGTGGCGCAAAGCCCTTCATCATTATTATGCGGTCGTTAAGCCATATCTTTCCGTCAGCGAATTTCGTCTTGCGGAAGCCTGTTCTGGTGACAACCCTGTCAAAGACATTTCCTTCGGCATCCTTCAGTACGGTCTCCACGTCGTAGAGATAGCCGTAGCCCACACTCCAGAAATGAAGCCCAGTAAGATCGGCTTCAGCCTTAGCGACGGCAGTTTCACCAGACTTCACCGTAAGCTTTCCACCCTTGAACGTCTTCAGCACCTTACCGTCAATCTCCTTGACTGTCACTTCGTAAGAGAATGTCTTAGCTGTTGCCGACTCGTTCTTCACCTGCGATTCTGCATGAACTGTAGCCGAGTGTTTCTTTACATTATAGTTCTTTCCGTAGATATAGACGCCTGTAGTGCCGAGGTTGCGATAGAGCGGAAGCGTCTGATAGACCTTGTTCGTAACGTGCAGTGTAACGCCCTTCGGCAGTCCGCCGTAGTTGGCATAGAAGTTATGGTCGTGCCATTGGAACTTTGTGTTCCTCTCCTGTCCGTCACTTCCCTTGGCTCTTTCGCGAAACTGCCAGTCGTTGTCCGTCTTCACGGCGATTGTATTCTCACCGACTTTCACGGCATCTGTTATGTCAATACCAAAAGCCATCACGCCATTCTCAGACCGTCCGCAGTACTTTCCGTTCACATATACCTCAGCAAGCATTCTTGCTCCTTCAAACTCAAGGAAGAGTTTTCTGTCAGCCACTTGTTCGGTGGACAGCGTGAAGTGCTTTCTGTACCATACAATGCCTGTGGATAGCGAGTCGCAAGAGCGGGAGTAAGCCTCGTCCTGATTCCAGGCGTACGGCAGTGTGACCTTCTTCCAGTTCTCATCGTTGTAGTCGGCAGCTTTCGCCATCATGTCTGTCGTCTGTTTAAACTGCCAGCGCGAATTGAAGTTATATTTCTTCCTATCCGCTGCATTTGCCGAAACTGTCGCAAGCAGCAGAGGAAGTATTGTCAGAAAAAAACGTTTCATATAAAGTATTGAAAACTAGTTTTTTGGGGGTATGGAGTTAAGGGCTGCGACCTTCCTACCATTGCCGCTAATGTGCCAACGAGTATATCGTTACTTCCCTTTACCTCCCCTTTATCGCATTAGGATTTTCTTTCCGTTCTTTATGCAGATCTGTCCGCATAGCGGCGTTGTCTTGCGACCGCTGAGGTCATAGACATCCGACATTTCTGCCAAGGCACAATCATGAAAGTGAATGGAAGCCGTACCGGAAGAGAGGTGCTTATTGAGGAAGTCGAAGATGCGCTGCAGATTCACTTCGTCCGTAGGCACCTTATGACCGCTACTGTAGTTCGTAAGCAATTCGTATGTAGAGCCAGTCTTGTCGTAGAGCGCCATCAGTTCCTTCATCTGCGAACCATAGTACGCCTCGTCGTCAGTATTATAGAACAGGAAAGCAGGAACGGCAGAACTTCCGATAGCCAATGCACCACCCTGCTGCTTCCATAGGTCAGCCTTGCTGCCAACGTAGGTCTTTATATTCGTGTATTCTCTCTGCGACTGTGGCAACGAACCATAGTTGAAGACTCCCGGTCCAAGTACAGCAGCCTGAATGTCGGAGCTTTCCTCTGCATACGGACAGCGATCAGTGACGAGCCAGTCGGCTTCAGGGCTATCGCCTACACCAAGAGAAGCCGCAGTGGAACCACGCGAGAAACCGTACAGCGCAACATCATTTCCCAGTCCGACGGTAGTACCGAAATGGCGAAGCGTGCGCACAGCGGCCTTCACCTTCTTCGCAGCGTCAGGATTGACCTCTACGGAAGACAGGCTCTTGTTCGCACCACCGGCAACCTTTCCGTTTCCCCAGTCGCAATACTTAGGATGGTCAGCTATAGCCCATGCTATGCCGTTTGCAGCAGCACCTTCAAGGATGGCATCATCGAACATGCTCAGCGTATAACCGAGAAACATTCGCTGATGCTGCTTGCCTGGATAACTGTTGCTGTAGGAGAAGGACAGAAGCGTAGGGACAGCCTTGCTCGGATTGGCAGGATAGACGATGTCCATATAGAGCGAATCTTCCTGAGAGTAAAGGTTATAGACCGTCTTGTCGTCCTTATAGTATGCTACATCACGCTGTATGCGATAGCCTTCCATAAGGATATAGGCACGAATGGTAGAGATGTTGGTTGCTCCGCAGAAGGTGCCACTATTCAGTTCGTCGTTGATGGCAATGATATCCTTGGTCAGATTTGGCGAGACAGCCTTTGCGTCTTTCGCATAGTCAAGCTCGATGACGCGGTAGCCCTGACTCTTCAGCCACGCCACGTTTTCGGCATTAGTGTATTGTCCTACCTTCTCGAAACCAAGGTTTTCCAGATAGACAACGGTCATCTTCTTGCCGTTAGCATCGGTGGCAGCCTTTGTCGGCTCGCTTACTTTATACGTCACCGCTTTGCCGGTAGCCTTGCTCGTCCATTGGTTTGCAGCAAGGAAAGGAAGAGAAACTAGAATAGAAAGGGTTAGCAGAATCGTTCTTTTCATCTTTACTGTTTGTAATCAGTTAGTAAGTTATTCGGTCACAAAGTTAGCAAATAATTGTCAAACAAACACAATAAGCCGTCATTTTTCTATCATATAAATAATGTACAACAATACAAGCAAAAGCTTTTCTGCGTATCATTGACCATGGTCAATATATTAACACACAGTCTTTCTTTTTCTCAGACGCAGAGCATAATTCGTCCGCTTAATCGTAAATTTGCAGAGAAAACATTCAATGAGTTATGACCATGAACAATACCAAGACCATTAACAAGACACTTCTCCATATCCTATCAACCATAGTGCTGCTGAGTGCCAATATGCAGCCGACATATTCCCAGAGCATTTGGGGCAACATAAAGGAAAAAGCGAAGGAAGCCTGGAATTCCGACACGCGCAAGGAGGCTTGGAAAAAGACCAAAGAGAAGGCGAAGGAAGCCTGGAATTCCGACACGCGCAAGGAGGCTTGGGAAAAGACCAAGGACAAGACGAAGGAACTGTACAACAGGGGCAAGGAAAGCGAAATCGGGCAGAAGACGCAGGAACTTTACGACAAGCACAGCTACATTGTGCCGATAACAAAGCGCAAGTTCCTCAACGTCATTCCTGACAGCTATATACTGAGCCTCAGCAAGGATCAGTACAGGACTTACCTTCGACAGAGCAAGATTTCCACAAACAGCAAGCACATATCACAAGTGAAGAGAGTGGCAAACCGTATGTCACAGGCGGTAAAGAAGCTATACAGGGATTGCGGCATGAGCAGCGAACTGTCAAACTTCAGTTGGGAGTTCAACGTTGTGCAGAACAAGGACGCCAACGCTTTCTGCATGCCTGGGGGTAAGATTATCGTATATGATGGCATACTGCCTATCGCCGGCAGCGACGATGCTCTTGCGGTTGTCATGGGGCACGAGATAGCGCACGCCATAGCCAAGCACAGCGCAGAGCAGATGACGAAGCGTGTCATTGAGATTGGCGGTATGACCATTGCCTACTCCATCATATCAAACAGCAACATGAGCAAGCGAAACAAGGTACTTTCAAACATTCTTACAAGTGCTGGCATCACGCTCATGGACCTGAAGTTCTCGCGCAACAATGAGACGGAGGCCGACCGCATCGGTTTGATACTCACCGCAATGGCTGGCTACGACCCAGAAGCAGCCGTCGGCTTCTGGCAAAGAATGGGCGAAAAGTCGGGCAACAAGAGTACGCACGACTGGTACTCTACGCACCCTTCCAACTCAAACCGCATCCAAAACATCAAGGGCATGCTCCCTGAGGCGAAGAGATACAAGAGATAAAGACGCACTTAAAAGAAGATGAATAAACAAAGTCACTCCGTAGAGAGTAGCTTATGTTTTTTGCCATTTTATTATTTATCTGAAAGAAAGAGAGTGGAAAAACAAAAATAAATTTGGTATTTCGCTCTAAAAATCATACCTTTGCACCCAATATAAATAATAAATGTAAGGCTGCATAATGCTGCCTCTTGCCGGTGGGCAAGGAATAACATAAAGAAAAAGCGTTTATGGACGCTTGTTGAATTATTAAGATAATTATGGAAGCCATTTCAATACAACCTACTACAATTAATATAATAGATGCTCTTTGGGCAGTCATTCAAGCTCAGCCGAAGAAGGTAAAGGAAGCCCTTTCTATTCGGTTGGCAGAAGACAATGTATCTGCAAAAAATATGATTACCCCTGCTTTGGCAAAACAAATCAGGAAAGCTCGCAAGGAATATAGCAAAGGGGAAACTATAAGCTGTCAGACACCAGAAGAAATGCAACAATATTTTGACAGTCTATGATATACTCCGTAGAATATTCCAAGCAGGCTGACAAGACTTTGAAAAAATGGAAGAAGTCGAATCCTGCTTTGTTCAAAAAAGCAACAAAGATTCTCATGGATATTATGCAACATCCACGAGAAGGTCTCGGTCATCCTGAGGCATTAGTAGGAGGAAAAGACATTACATACTCTCGTCATATTACTGCTCACGATCGTATTATCTACGATATTTACGACGATCAAATTATGGTTTTGATTGTGCAAGCAGAGGAGCATTATGATGATAAATAAAAATACGAAAAGGTTGCAATTATCTCTGTGACCTCTTGCTGGCGGGCAAGGAACTACATTTTAGAATAATAACAACGTTCTGTGTTATCGAATCGATCAAGAACCTAGCAAATTCTAATTTGATTCAAAAGTAACTATAAACAGAAATAATAGGAACGTCTGCGCAATAGCGTGGACGGACTTATCTGTTTATAGTGGGCTTTGCTAGGGCCTTTGATCGAAGATAAGATTGCGTCCGCGCTTTCTTTTTCTTCATCCGAGGCTCTTTTGCATAGCTCACATGGCTTTCATAGCCTCCCCTTAGGGGGAGGTTGGTGGGGCTAACAGATAAGACAGCACGTCCTTAGAATCTATTGTGCTATGAGCAAAGAACAAGAACGTGCGGAACTGCACCGCACCATTTGGGCTATCGCCAATGATTTGCGCGGTAGCGTTGACGGATGGGACTTCAAGAACTATATCCTTGGATTCCTGTTCTATCGTTTTATCAGTGAGGACCTTACTGCCCACCTCAATGCGACTGAGGAAGAGGCTGGCAACGAAGGGTTCAACTATGCCACAGATGTAACAGACGAGGATATTGACGAGGAAATCCGCAGGTCAACAATCGACGAGAAAGGTTACTTTATCTATCCTTCTGAGTTGTTCCTGAATGTTGCTGCAAACGCTGAGAACAATGAAGACCTGAACATAACGCTTGCTTCCATCTTCAAGAACATAGAAGGTTCTGCTATCGGTACGGCGAGTGAACAGGATCTTAAGGGACTTTTCTCTGACATTGACGTGAACAGTCCTAAGCTTGGTGCTACCACAGCAAAGCGTAACGAACTGCTTGCCAAGATTATGTTGAACATTGGTCAGATGAATCTTGGTGGCGATCTGCGTGATGCTCAGATTGATGCCTTCGGTGATGCCTACGAGTTTCTGATGACCATGTATGCCAGCAATGCCGGCAAGAGTGGTGGTGAGTTCTTTACTCCACAGGAAGTGGCAGAACTCCTTGCGCGAATTGCTTGCGACGGCAAGAACCGTATCGCGAAGGTCTATGACCCTGCATGTGGCTCGGGTTCTTTGTTGTTGAAATTTGCGAAGGTGCTTGGTCAGGATAAGGCTAAGGCGGTTTCTTTCTATGGTCAGGAGTTGAACATTACGACCTACAACCTTTGCCGAATCAACATGTTCCTTCATCATGTTCCGTTCAATCAGTTTGACATTGCGTTGGGTGACACATTGATTGAACCGAAGCATCTTGGCGAGATACCTTTTGACGCCATCGTCTCAAATCCTCCATACTCAACACGTTGGGCTGGTGATGATAATCCATTGCTTATCAACGACGACCGATTCTCGCCTGCTGGTGTTCTTGCTCCAAAGACAAAGGCAGACCTTGCCTTTACAATGCACATTCTCTACAACCTTTCAACAGCAGGTACAGCGGCTATCGTAGAGTTCCCGGGCGTATTGTATCGTGGTGGTGCAGAGCAGAAGATCCGCAAGTATCTTATTGAGAACAACTATGTTGATACTGTTATCCAGTTGCCTTCCAACCTCTTCTTTGGTGTAGGCATTGCCACTTGTATCATTGTGTTGAAGAAGTCGAAGGCAGATAACACCGTACTCTTCATTGATGCAAGCGAGGACTTTGTAAAGAACGGTAACAAGAACAAACTGACAGACGAAAACCTTGACGCCATCTTTAATGAATATCACGAGCGTGAGGATGTTCAGTACAAGGCAAAACTTGTAAGCAATACGGAGATTCTCGCCAACGACTGCAACCTTTCTGTTTCTTCGTATGTTGAACAAGAGGATAAGCGTGAGAAGATTGATGTTGAGGCATTGAATACTTCGCTTGCTGAGATCGTTGCCGAAGGAAATGCGTTGCGTCAGCGTGTGGATGAAATCGTTGCTAACCTATAATATAATAAGTAACTAAACTTTCCCACCCCTTAGCCCTGAAAGGGCGAAATACTATAGGATAGGGTGCAAACCCTATCAATCAGATAGTTACAGCACTCTTTCGTGAGCCCTGTAGGGGCGACATAATGGTAAAGGGCGTGAGCCCGCAAAACAGGAATAGGCATAGATATGAAACTATGTCGCCCTTACAGGGCTACGCGTTTTATCGTAACCGATTGATAGATAGGGCTTACGCCCTATCCTATACTATGCTACCCCTACGGGGTTAAGGGTTGGAAATTTTAGTTATAAAACTATTTCTGAACGATTACTTAAGGTATGCAAAATATTAGTGAAATGATAAAGCGGTTGTGTCCAGAAGGGGTAGAACATGTTCGATTAGACAATGTATGCTCTTTTCTGAGAGGTAAGACCATAACTGCAAAAGATGCTGTAGATGGAGGAATTCATGTTATCGCGGGTGGACAAACTCCATCTTACTACCATAACGTGGCTAACAGATTGGGCGAATCAATTACGATTGCGGGTTCTGGTGCTTATGCAGGTTTTGTTAGTTATTGGAATATTCCTATTTATGTTTCTGATGCTTTTACTGTTGAACCACAAGAGTGTTTGATACACAAATACCTATACCACTATTTGAAGCAAAATCAACAGAAGATATTTGACACGCAAAAAGGGGCAGGTGTACCTCATGTTCATGGAAAAGATATTGCAAACTTTGAGATCCCCCTTCCTCCTCTCCCTATCCAACAAGAGATTGTCCGCATCTTAGACTCCTTCACCTCAATGATTACGAATCTTGAAACCGAATTGGCTTCAAGACAAAAGCAGTATGAGTATTATCGCAATAAACTGCTCACCTTCGATGAGAATGACGGAAGTGTGGAGTGGAAGACTTTAAAGGAAATTTCTGAGAATTGCGACAAACAAAGAAAACCTATTAGCAGTTCTAAACGAGTATCAGGAGAATATCCATATTATGGAGCATCTGGCATTGTTGATTACGTTGAAGGCTATATATTTGATGGTGATTATCTCTTGATTTCCGAGGATGGGGCTAACCTTGTCGCAAGGTCAACACCTATTGCTTTTAGTATATCTGGCAAGAATTGGGTAAACAATCATGCTCATGTTATAAAGTTTGAACATAGGGAGACTCGGCGTCTAGTTGAAATTTACCTTAACTCTATTGATCTTTCTCCTTGGATAACAGGTGGAGCTCAGCCAAAGTTGAATCAGGAGAAATTAAACACAATACCACTTCCTGTACCTCCTTTTGAGAAACAAAAAGAAATCGTCTCCACCCTCGACACCTTTGAATCCCTAATCACCAACATCAAGCAGGAACTCGAAGCAAGGAAGAAGCAATACGAATACTATCGTGAGCAACTGCTTAGGTTTGGGTAATATTTGTTCAAGTAACAATATTGCAGTCGTATCCATTAGCACAGCCGTAGGAGGGTCGCAGCCTCAGCGACCAATCCGTGTCAGCGGATATACCTCGTTCCTTTGCGTTTCATGATTGCCGCTTCGCGTCATGGTCGCTGGGGCAACGACCCTCCATAAGCCATGCGGGATTATGGTATGGGGGCAACTCCAATATGATTTCATAGATATTAGAAAGCGTTCTTTGACATGTTGAAAACAAAAAAGTTAGAAAAATATTTGGTACTATAAAATATTTGTCGTAATTTTGCGGCAAATAAAATCTTTATATGAAAGCAAAAGAAGCAACCACAAGAAATAATACAATGCTCTCAACCTCTATTATGCGCAATAGGTTGGTAAAGGCTTTTGAGAATGAAAATGATGCAAATTTCATTCAAGCGATGTATGTGTTTATGCTTCAAACCCAAAAAGACCAGCAAGCAGAAAAGAATACTAAGTATTCCTTGTCTGAACTTAAAGGTATTCTTGCTTCTGAAGGTGATAACGAGATGTCGTATGATGAGATGCGCATGGCGTACATGAAAGAGAAATTCTCGCTATGAAAATATTAATAGAATTCTGTAACTAACCTTTTTTGTTTTCAACATGTCTCTTGGGCGCATAACATTATGCGAATATATAAACATGATTAAATGAATTATTTTTATAATAACGAACGTAAATCACGTATTTTTTAAACACAAGTTTCACGAGTGACACAAGTCTCTTGTGCAAATGAGAATAAAAACGCAAGTGACGCAAGTGACACAAGTCTTTTATCCAAACACGGGTTTCACGAGTGACACGAGTTTTGAAACTTGTGAAACTAAAAGTCATCTCTTGCGAGAAAACTTGTGTAACTCGTGCAACTTGCGTTTTAAATTTCTTCCAATGCAA
>JAZLKJ010000038.1:0-7161 GCA_045597565.1 Prevotella sp.
AGCCTTGGCGATCCTTATGAGAAGCTGCGCAAGGTGTATTCTATAAACATCGTGTATTTCTCGCTTGGTCAGGGTAATGACTATGCTTACCATGGAAAGACTGAATTTGTAAGCATGCACGATTCGTCCGATGTACTGCAGTTGTCTGCTGCCCAGCGCAATGCTTTTGGCTGCAATATGCCGTCAGATATTTTCCCAGAGTATTATTTGCTGCGAGTTGATAAATTTGACGAGGTGGCAAAGACTCCGCTTGACGAGTGGATCAGCTTTCTTAAGGATGGAGATATTCCAATGTCGGCAACTGCCCCTGGACTTCAGGAAGCACGAGAGATTCTCCGCATTGATTCACTCTCCGAAGCAGAGAAGAACGACTACTATCACATGATGGAGAAGCTTCGTTAGCAGCGTAGCGTCATAGAAACGGGCCGTGCAGAAGGTCGTGCAGAAGGCCGTGCAGAAGGCCGTGCAGAAGGCCGTGCAGAAGGCCGTGCAGAAGGCCGTGCAGAAGAAAAAATTGATAATGCCCGTAAGATGATTGCAGCTGGCTTCCCTGCCGAGACAGTTCTTGAGACACTTGGCTTAACGGCAGAAGATATTGAATAACGAAACGATAAGATCTAACTATAATCTGAAACAATATATTGTGACGATACACAAAACCAATCACCTTTACCAATATAACTCCCTGATAGACAGTCTTTTAGGGGGGGGGGTAGCTGCGCTCTAACTCCTTGTGTCACAGCATATTTGAAAGCCTTCCGTAGGTGCTTTGCGGCATCTGCGGAAGGCTTTCTGCGTGTATGCAAATATATATTAACTAAATATAATTAAGGTAATATGCGAAATCGAATCATTCTCATTTTGATGGCCCTCCTCGTTGTGGGGGCTGGTTTTGCCGGACCGCGCCTTGTGGTGTGGAAGAAGAATGGGCAGAAGGTTTTCTACGATTTGGCCGAGGACTTGCACACGTCGTTCAGCGACGGCAAGCTGGTCATTTCGTCATCGAGTGTCCGCACGGAGTACGCTCTCAGCGACCTGCTCCGCTACACTTACGACGGAGCAGAGACCGGCATAGAGGCGAACGTATCCGGCCAGATGGGCTTCGTGCAGAGAGGCGACAATATCGTGATAAACGGGCTGGAGGTGGAGACCGCCGTGCAGCTCTACGACACGAGCGGTCGTCTGTTAGAAACGCGGCGTTCCGGTAGCGACAGACGTGTGGAAATCTCGCTTCACAACTATCCTACAGGAGTCTATATCGTAAAACTCGGCGACCAGTCGCTCAAATTCATTAAACAATGAAAACATACACCCGCTACCTTCTTTTCATGTTCCTTGCCATTGTTGGCAAAATAAGTCTGCAGGCGCAGACAGAATCTTCGCAGCCAGTCGTCGAGGACGGTCAGGCCTTCTACATTTACCGCAACGACGGTGACTTCAACGGTTTCTTCTACGATGAGGTTGAGGAAATGCGCTACTCCAAGCTGGACATAGACAGCGTGATGCACGACGAGTGTGTGGTGCAAGAGATTGTGACAGCCGACAGCATTTACCGTATTCCTCTTTGCGCTATCGACAGCATCGGATTTGTGCAACCCGAAATCATCGTGTCCGACATCTGTAGTCTGTTGGACGATAGAAGCCCCTACTTTACCTATGAAGTAGATTTCGACGGAGAGTACTCTTACAACTTCCACTACCTTAAGGATTGGATGACCCGTAAGGTCTTGGAAGTCGGTGATATAGTGCAGAGCTATTGGTACTACAAAGACGAGCAGGGTATCCGAAAGAGCCATGGTATGTTTCTCGCTCGTGTGAGAAGTATCAAGCCGGATGGTGAATTTTACAAGTCATTGTACGGTGCATCTGCCGAAGGCTACTATGTGGAATGTGACCCCATCGAGAGCATGGACGAGATCTTCAAACAGTTCGTCACTGTAGAGAAGGAGTACAGCACTCCCGATGGTCGTCAGATGCGCCGCATGGCTGGCTATAGCCAGGTGAAGCGGAAACTCAGTGACCGTCGTGACCTGACATTAGTAGATCTCAATGGTCACTTCTACAAGGAATTTAAAAAAGTTTTTGAAGGGATATCTTTCACGGCAGACATTGGTGTTGACATCAATGCCAAAGCAACGGGTACCGTGGTTTACAACATCAGCCGCGGCAAGTACTACATTAAGACAGAATTATCTTGTGAGGCAGCAGTAGGTATCTCTGCAAACCTCACCGGAACCCTCAATGAAACCTACACCCAGTATTTTGCCAAGGATGTAGCCTTCATGTTCCCCTCTTTCCTCCCCATCTTCCAGATATCCCCCTTGCCAGGCACTTTCGTACGTTCCTCCGGTGACGTTACTCTTAGTCTCAGATCTCCCAAAATTGGGGCTAAGGCAAGTTTCGCTGTCATCATCAGCGATGATGGCATCTCAGGCTCGCCCGTGAGATTCCAAGGCAACGCGGACACTATCGACCCCAGCCAATCGGGCAACGACGGCTTGAATTTCAGCGCCTCGCTCAACGGTTCGACTCAAACGGGCGTTGTATTCCCTTTCATGATAGAAACCAACTCTTGGCTGCGACGTTTCCTTAATTGTTCTGTTGGCGCCGAGGTGTTTGTCGGTCCGAAATTCAGCGGTTCGTTCACCCTTGATGCAAAATCCATGCTCTCTGGTGACGTCTACGGTACTTTCAGTAACACCCAGATTGGTTTTACCCCTCTCGACGTAGTCGTTGAGGGCAGTTGCTCCGCGCGTATCGGTACGGGAAAGGACACAAAGCAGGAACTGTTCAAGGCAGAGATGGAGATGGGCAGAATGCAATTAAATCTGTTCCCCCAATTTGACACAAGCACATTTGCCGAAGGAGAAATGACAAGCTATACTGCCAAAGAACAGTATGCTTTTTTTCCAGAGAGTGGTAGCGAAATTGGTATGTGTATTAGTCATCACACCAAAGTTAAATCCTTCAACTTGACTATTCATCCCTATGGGACCGCTATGCCCTGCAAGATTTATGCAGGCGTTTACAACAAGGATAAAGAACGTCTCTATACTTTTGGCGTTCCCACTCATGCGAATTATTCGCTCTTCAACCAGCCTGGTGAAATAGAATTGAAAGGTATAAAGTTGCCAGGAAACGGCGAATTTCACATCTGTCCTGTGGTAGGATTCATGGGATTCGATTTGCCCGTATGGAGTGAGGATAACGTCGTCAATTACGAGTCGCCCATTACCGTCGATCAAGTGTCGTATGTTAATTCTAAGGACAATTATTTAGCAGTCGGCGGTATCCACCAGGGTGATATTGTGCAAATCGAATACGTACCTTCAGCACACGATGGAAATAAATTTTGGCTGTATGGTGATGGAGGAGGTTATGCTCTGACAAATGACTACTTCAGTTATTCTGAGATGCAAACTTACGGTGATGCTATGGGCAATACCCCCCTCAATACTGAGACGGACAAACCTTTTGTCAAGTTGTATAAATTTTCGCCTCGCACAAGCCCTGATCTTCTTGGAAATGACATAGTAAGGATTGATTCGAGTTATCGAGTCACAGTCATCCGCGGAGGACGTACCTTGTATACTAAAACATTCAACCCCACCTACTTCAAGAATGGCAGCATTTATTTCTATATATAAATTAACTAAACTTTCCCACCTTTGACATAATTGTAACAGCTTGAATGTCTGTACATTTAGAGCCCCTTGATAAGGGGCGGCTATAATGCAGGGATTGACATTATATGAAAAGAACGTACAGTTTGTGAATTTCACAGATTGTACGTCTTGTTTTCATAGAGTGTTTGTAAAGAGTTTGAGAAACTCCATACCTTTGCATCGTCAAACAAACAAAATGACACTCAAAACAAAACATTAATTCAAAACTCAAAACAAAATTTACAAACCACTTAAAAACATTAAACATTATGAAAAAGTTTCTCTCAAAAATCATGTTCGCAGCAGTAGCAATCCTTTCAGCTACAGGTTTCACATCTTGCAACAACGCAGACGACGATCCTTACGTTCCAACACCAACCACCGTTCAGGAGCAGGCTAACTACGAAGAGATCCCATCATACGTAGCAGTCCTTTCTAACGATATTCTTGATATGTACGACATCTCCCTTGTCCTTCACAGCGGCGCGCAGTCAAAGGAAGTAGCTCTGACAAAGGCAAATGGCGAAACAAAGGATAACGCAATTTACAAGTTTGTATTCTCTGAAATTGACGGCCATAAGGGTATTAGCCGCGTTGAAGCCAAGGTTACTCCAAAGGCAGACATCAAGACCTTACTTGGAAAAATGCCGGCAGAAGAGGATGTCGTTATGACACACGCAGCAGGTTTCTTCAAGGCTTCATACGATGCCAACGGCAAGCTCAAGAACGAAGTGGAACGCATTATAAAAACAATAATAAGCATCTATAGTCCAGCCCAGATGTTGGTGGATACGGGAAATGGAACTTTCGTTTATGAGCACAATGCAGAAACCCTTAAAAAGCATCTGACAAAATAATAATAAGTAAAAAACAAAAATCGAAAACCAAAACAGACCATCCGCTGGCGTTACCGAAAAGGTACCTGCGGATGGCATTTTCTGTTTGTAGTATATCACAAATGACCGAATAACAACATCACAAATAACCGAACGAATTATCTACAAATAACCAAAAATCATAAAATAATTTGGTGTATTGAGATAAAAAATGTACTTTTGCACCCAAAATAGGATGTTATGGCAAATTATAAGCAACGAATAGCAGATAGAATTCTTGAACGTAAAGTCCAGGGTAAGGGTGCTGTATTGATAGAAGGGCCAAAATGGTGCGGCAAGACTACAACTGCAAAACAACTTGCAAAGAGCGTTCTTGATTTAGGTGATTCTGCCGTATTGAAACAGAGCTCAGGGCTTATTGAGATAAGTCCCAAGACTCTATTGGACGGCGCCATACCTCGATTGATTGACGAATGGCAAGCACTACCTCCTATCTGGGATACTATACGTAGTGAGGTGGACAGGCGTAGTGAACCATCACAGTTCATCCTAACAGGTTCGTCTGTTCTTCCTGAGGCAGACGAGACTGTCCATAGTGGAACCGGACGATTTGCTACAATCAAGATGCGTCCGATGAGTTTGTATGAATCTGGTGAGTCAACAGGAACTGTAAGCTTAAGGGATTTGTTTGATGGTAAGTCTATTGAGGTGCAACAGAACGCACTTGAGGTAGAAGATATAGCGTACCTCACTTGTCGAGGCGGATGGCCATGGGCGACGATAATACCAAAAGATGTGGCACTTGATCAAGCTTTCGACTATGTGGATTCCGTTACCCAAAGGGATATACAGCGTGTTGACAAAGTGAAACGTAGTGCCGAACGAGCAAAGTTGCTCCTGCGTTCTTATGCAAGGAACATATCTCAGCAGGTCTCATATAGTACTATCCGAAAAGACATGCTTTCAAATGATGCCAGTACATTGGATGAAGATACTGTCGCTGATTATATCAAGGCACTGAAGAAGCTCTTTGTAATAGAAGATCTTGCAGCGTGGAACCCAAATATCAGGAGCAAGGCAGCCATCAGAACTAGCGATACACGGCATTTTGTTGATCCAAGTATCGGTACGGCAATATTAGGATTGGGACCGAAAGACTTGATAAATGATTTGAAGTCATTCGGTTTCTTCTTTGAAGATATGGTAGTTCGAGATCTTCGTGTCTATGCAGAAGCTCTTGATGGTACGTTGTATCATTATAGAGATAGTAGCGGGCTTGAATGTGATACTGTCCTACATAGGCGTAATGGCAGTTATGCCCTTATGGAAGTGAAACTTGGCGGTGAACAGAATATTGAGGAAGGAGCCAAGAGTATGCTCTCGTTAGCAGAGAACATAGATACGGATAAGATGCCTGCCCCATCTTTCATGGCTGTTATCGTCGGCGTAGGACAGTATGCTTATCAGCGAAAAGACGGAGTCTATGTTATCCCTGTTGGTTGTTTGAGGGATTGATGAGTTATACGGCACAAGATTAAAACTTTAGGATACATATTCCTACCTCTCTGCACCATGAATAAAGGCAATTTTCCCGTACAACGAATGAATAAGACGTACAGTTTGTGAATTTCACAGATTGTACGTCTTGTTTTCATAGAGTGTTTGGGAAACCTTTTCAAAACTCCCTACCTTTGCATCGTCAAACAAACAAAGACCCTCTAAATCTCCCTTGAAGGGAGACTTCCCAACCCGGATGGCATCTTCCCCCTTTAAGGGGGATAAGAGGGGGTCTCAAAAACATTAATTCAAAACTCAAAACAAAATTTACAAACCACTTAAAAACATTAAACATTATGAAAAAGTTATTCGCTATCGCAGCTCTCGTAGCAGCAATGTTCACAGTAAACGTAACAGAAGTAAACGCACAGTCAACCTTGGATGGACGCGACTATAAAGCCGTAAACCACGCAATCCACGAGGTGCACGTAAAGGACTACCTCAACAAGGGTGACGACGAGTATCGTCTCGGACACTATGAGGCTGCAATGGAGGCTTACAAGAGTGCACGCGAGCATAATAACATAGACGAGAATATCGTTCCTAACCGAGTAATAGACCAGAAGATGGATCGCTGTGCTGACGCTATGCGCAGAGATAGCAGAAGAGATTCCAGACGCGACAACGGTGGAACTTGGCACGGCAATGGCAACACAAGACGCGCCAACGTCGAAACAGTGCTCGACGCAATATTTAATTGGTAACAGGTAAGATGGTACAGGTGACAGGTAAGTGTACCACTCTATTGAGTAAAAATATAATCTGGCGCAGATCTTTACATTAATATAATGTAGGGATTTGTGCCAGATTTTTTGTTTCATAGGTCGGAAAACTGAATAAATTCTCTTAGAAAATCAGCGGAATTCAATATTTTTTCGCCGTTTTCGCTGATTTTCTAAGTTAATATTTTGGCGTTATGAGGAAAAATCATACCTTTGCAGACGTAATTAACTAGCAATAGAACAATGAGTTACGCAAATATCATAGGACGCAAGGAGGAAATAAACCGCCTTGAACGACGTTACAATTCCAACAAGTCAGAATTTGTAGCTATTTACGGAAGACGTCGTGTAGGAAAATCATTCCTCGTGAGTGAGGTATTC
>JAZLKJ010000039.1:0-4153 GCA_045597565.1 Prevotella sp.
TTCCAGAAATAGCGATAATAGTATCTTTCATAAAGATTTTGTTGTTTATTTGCTACACTTAGAGTGTGGCTATTAGGTTATTTATTTGGTTTGATAAATTGTGTTTGTTGTCATTTATTATGGTGAAGTCTGAGCGACTGATCAGTTCTTCTTGCGGGAGTTGTTTGTCAATCCATTCCAGAGCTTGTGTTCTGCTGATGGAGTCACGCTTCATGATGCGTTCTATGCGTATCTCGAGTGGTGCTGTTACACAGACAACCTTGTCAACGAGCTGGTCGAAACCGCTCTCAAAGAGAATGGCACATTCCATCCACTGTATTCCCGAACAGAGGAAATCCTCTGCAACGACGGGATGGACGATGCTGTTTATCACTTTCGTGTTCTCGTCAGAAGCTAAGAGAAAGCGTGATATTGCCGCCTTGTTTAGTTTGCCGTCTGGCAGATAAGCATCAGAGCCGACAGCCTCGGTGAGTTGCTGTCTTATGGTAGATGATTCACGCATCAGTCGCTTTGCAGCAGAGTCGCAGTCGTAAACCTCTATTCCGCGCTCTTTCAGCAAGCCTACGACGAAGCTCTTCCCACTACCTATTCCGCCTGTAACAGCTGTTCTCATCGTATTTCGTCTATTTGATATTTTGACTCTGTGGTTAGCAGTTGCACGTTTTTGACGTAGTTTGGTGCACCTAGCAGTCTCAGTTCAACGTTTTCTGGCTCCATGTCAGCCACGTCGTTGTAGTCAGCCACTACGCGGAACATCTCGGGCTTGATGTTGTCGTGAATCTTCTGATCCACGTAGTACGTCACATCAACTCTCGGCCTGTAGAGTGTTAGTCGCTTGCCTTTCGGTTCGTTGATTCGCTCAACGCGGACGGTCGTGGTCTTCTTTACAAACGTGATGCGGTAGAGCGTGAGGTTGACGATGTCGGGAATTGCCTTTACATTCCTGAGCTTCTCAAGCGCGATGTCCGTGCGTATTGTGTCCTGCTTCAGCTCGAAGCTTACGGTGTCCGTCCTTATCTCGCGTAAACTCTTCAGTATGTTATCCGTGGCGTAAACGTCAACGGAGTCAGGCTGCATGATGGAAACTACCGACTTGGTGTTCAGGATTCCGTTGAACCTTACAGGCACTCTTTTGTGTTTGCCCATGTTGTAGCGGAAGGTTACGCCATCCCTCTTTGTTGAGACAATCTTCGTCGAGGTGGCGAGAACCTGCTGCTTGACCATCATTCGCTGCAGTTCGGCTATGGAGATGCTTACTGTTTCATCCTGCTTGTATTCGTTGAACGGAACATAGACATCCCTTCCCGTGTGCTGTAGCGTGTAGTAGAAAGCAAACTGCCAGCCGGAATCCTTTATGGTAAGCGAGACTGTGTCTGTTTCGGCGTTCAGCAGAACGACGTTCTTCGGACAGCCCGAAAGTTTTACGCACACCCTCAACTCACCTTCGTACTCCTTGTTGCCGGTAAGGTAAGTCCAGAATGCAACGCTCAGGAAGAGCAGGAACAGGAAAACGAGATATTCCCTGTTCAGCAGTCTCATAAAACGCTTGAGAAAATTATAGCTTTGGGCGTCAGTCTTTTCCGCCATTCTTTCTTATCGGCTTAGAAGCGTGAGCGTTGGAGTTAAAGGAGAACCGTTACTTATTTCTGGTAGTTTGCTGATGCAGCCTGCTGATCTGTTGTATCTGCGAAAACGCAACCCTTATCAACAGTTATTACTACACCCTTTGCTATTTCAAGGTTGATGGTGCCTTTCTCAAGGTCAACTGTACGTACTGTGCCATAGACACCGCCGCTTGTTACTACCTTTGCGCCTGGCTGAAGAGCATTCTGGAAATTGCGGATTTCCTTCTGCTTCTTCTGCTGAGGACGAATCATGAAGAACCACATGATACCAAAGATAAGTACCATCATTATAAGGAAAGAGTAGTCGCCTCCTCCTTGTGCTGCCTGAGCAGCGAGAAACATTGTGTTCATATATTTTTTGTTTTATTTTAGTTTTTTCTATTTCCAACAGGTTTGAGCATCAATCCTTTTTCATGAAGCATTCTTGCTATGGTGTCGAGCATTCCGTTGATGTAACCGGAACTCTTAGGAGTGCTGTACATCTTTGCAAGATCGATGAATTCGTTGATTGTTACCTGAACGGCAATCTCAGGGAAAGTGAGCATTTCGGCAATGGCGAGCTGCAGAAGTACGATGTCCATAGTCGATAGGCGACTTATGTCCCAGTTTTGCGATACACTTTGCATGTAACCTCTATACTCATCGCAGTTGTCTATAGCATTGCGGAAGAGATTTATGGCGAAGTTCTTGTCGTCAGCACTTCTGTATTCGTCGAGCAGCGGCTGTGCAGAACCGTTCTTTTCTTCGAATCGCTTGATAGTCTTGAGGACGAAGGTATCTACGACGAAACGGTCATCGTTCCAATAGAGGCTGAGTTCTTCCAGAGTGTTGTCAATATCATCATTAGTGCTGATTATGGTCTTGTAGATGTATTTCCACAAGTTCCTATCGTCTTCGTAGGTGGTGAGAGGCTTCTCCTGATATAGCTTATATTGCTCACTCTGTTCTATAAGTTGCAGCACCTTGTGTATAACCTCCTTATCTTGCTCCCAAGTCATCTTTTTCTTCTCGATGAGTTCGTTAAGCTGTGAGTTGTTCTTAAGTTGCAGAATAAACTTGTTGTCAATGAAGTTTCTGCTTGTTTTCTCACCGCCCTCTCTCTGTAAGCGGTTGCTGTTAACGGTCCACAAATATTCAGCTTCATCCCTTATTGAAACGATAAAATGAAGCATGAACAGATATAGATCGTGAGCTTTGGAAAGGCTGAAGAGCAGTTCCTTCTCTGCGTTTGTCTGGTCGTCGTTACCGTTCACATAGTAAGCGTAAGTGAGCTGTACAATCTTAGTTCTGATGAGATCTCTGTTTATCATATCTATATATGTATGTTGAAAATAACCGCCTTTGTGCAAGAATAAAGGCAAATTACGAGCGCAAAAGTACAAAAAAAACATATATCACGCAAGAAAATAACGTTTTTTTCAACAAAAAACATGAATCATACATCATAAATCATAAAATAATCGTACCTTTGCACCCGCTTTTTTAACAATCGCGGCATATTCGACGAGCGAATACATGCCATAGTGTGATGGTGAATTAGCAGATTTTTATTAACTAATTTAGAGTAACACATTAATTTTTCAAACAAATGAAGGAATTCTCTCTCAACGGTACAGTACGTACTGAGCTTGGTAAGAAGGCTACTCGCGAGCTTCGCAAGCAGGACATCATCCCTTGTAACATCTACGGTGTAGAAACTGAAAACGGTGCTCCAAAGGCAGTTGCTTTCACAGTATCAATGGCTGACGTTCGCAACCTCATCTACACTCCAAACGTTTACATCGTAAACCTCAACCTCGGCGGTAAGGAAGTAAAGGCTATCATCAAGGAAATCCAGTTCCACCCAACAACAGATAAGGTACTCCACATCGACTTCTACCAGATTACAGAGGACAAGGACATCGTTATCGGTGTACCAGTTAAGCTCAACGGTCTTGCAGAAGGTGTACGTGCCGGTGGTCGTCTCAACCTCTCTATCCGTACTATCAAGGTTAAGGCTAAGTACACTGCTATCCCTGACGTTCTTGATATCGACGTTACACCACTTCAGATTGGTAAGTCTATCAAGGTTGGCTCACTCAGCTTCGAAGGTCTCGCTTTCGCAACAAGCCCAGAAGTTGTTGTTTGCTCTATCAAGGCTACTCGTAAGTCTATTCAGGCAGCTCAGCAGCAGTAATCTCTATAGAATAATAGGCGGAAGAGTTCTAACCACTTCTCTTCCACAGCTCTATAAAGAACAATGGGAGGGTACGATACCCTCCCTTTTTCGTATAAGTAAGTGAACAGAACTACTTTATAAAAGATGGAAAAATTTCTGATTGTAGGCCTTGGCAATCCTGGCCCGGAATATCACGAGACGCGCCACAACGTAGGCTGGATGGCAGTGGATGCCTTTGCAGAGGCAAGCGGAGCGACCTTTGCAGACAAGCGCTATGGCTATGTTGCAGAGGTAAGCGTAAAGGGCAGAAAGCTAATCCTGCTGAAGCCTACTACATATATGAATCTCTCCGGCAATGCCGTGCGCTACT
>JAZLKJ010000040.1:0-21587 GCA_045597565.1 Prevotella sp.
TATCGGCCTTGGATACAAGAACGATATCGTAGAAGTAAAGAGTGGTTATGGTCGCAACTACCTCATCCCACAGGGTAAGGGTGTGATTGCTTCTCCATCAGCTAAGAAGGTACTCGCAGAGAACCTTAAGCAGCAGGCTCACAAGATTGCAGCTATCAAGGCTGCAGCTGAAGAGAAGGCAGCTAAGCTTGAAGGTGTTTCTCTCATCATCGAGGCTAAGGTTTCAGCTACAGGTCAGACTTACGGTTCTGTAACTAACGCTCATGTTGCTGAGCAGCTCAACAAGCTCGGTAACGACATCGATCGTAAGATCATCGTTATGAAGGACATCAAGGCTGTTGGTGACTATGTTGCTGTTGTTAAGCTTCACAAGGAAGTTGCTGTCGAGATTCCTGTAAAGGTTGTTGCTGAAGGCGCAGCTGTAGAGGAAGCTCCTGCTGAGGCTCCAGTAGAGGCTCCTGCAGCAGAAGAAGCTCCAGTGGCTGAGGCAGCTGAATAAGCAAAATAGATAATATACATTATAAAAGATCCAATCGTTCAATAAGGGCGGTTGGATTTTTTTTGTGATTATTGTTCGCGTTGGAAACGACGCTTCATGGCGTCGTTAAGTTGTCGTTTCTGTTCGTGTTTGTCCTTTGGGGGAGTAGTCGTATTTTTTTGTGCCAATATATATTCGTTACAAATAAAAAAAGAGTTCACGAAAATCGTGAACTCTTTTTGGTCGAGGTGACAGGGCTCGAACCTGCGACAGCCTGGTCCCAAACCAGGAACGCTACCAACTGCGCTACACCTCGTTTGCTTGTTTGCGGGTGCAAAGGTACGACTTTTTATTCAACTGGCAAACCTTTTTATAAAGAAAGTTTGTTTCTATAGTCCTTTCTTGATATTTATCATAATTGGTGGTATTTGTACGGAGTTTTTTGTCATAAATATTGTACTTTTGCATTGAAAAATAACAGACTTCTATGATAAACTACAATTTAGAGAAGATTCGCTCCGTAATATTCGATATAGACGGCGTTCTGAGCAACAATACCATTCCGATGGACAACGAGGGAAATCCTATCCGTACGGTGAATATCAAGGATGGTTATGCTATGCAGTTGGCGGTTAAGTGTGGGCTGCAGATAGCGATTATTACTGGTGCTAGAGTTGAGAGTGTGCGGTATCGATATGAAGGTCTTGGTGTGCAGGATGTTTATATTGGCTGCTCGCGCAAGATTGAGACTTACGAAGCGTATAAGGCGAAGCATGGTCTTTCTGACGAGCAGGTGATGTATGTGGGCGACGATATCCCAGACTATGAGATAATGAAACTCGTAGGCTGTCCGTGCTGTCCAGCTGATGCTTGCCAGGAGATAAAGGAAATCGCGAACTACATCTCGCCGGTTAATGGAGGGCAGGGAGTAGGTCGCGATATATTAGAGCAGGTTCTGAAAGTTCAGGGGCATTGGGCGTTGAATGCTCGCGCTTTCGGATGGTAGGCTTGCAGTGTTTGTCGTAAACTTATTTGTTTTGGTTGTACGCTTTCCAGAAGTCGGGTAGTCCGTAGCCGTAAACGTTGTCAGGCAGATCGGCACGGTCGGCACTCTTGCGCACGATGTCCATAATCTCTATTGCGGTCTTGTTTGGAAGTGCTTGCCATAGGCAGGCTACCATGCCGCACAGTATCGGTGTGGAGAATGACGTTCCGTTGAGGCTGGTTACGAAGTTGCGGTTTGAGATGCATTGCGCTCTGAAACCTGTTGCAACCACGTCAGGCTTTATTCGTCCGTCGGCGGTGGTGCCTATACTGCTGAATGTGGCGAGTTTGCCGGATTTGTCAATGGCACCTACTGCGAGGATGTTCTTTGCGTCGGCAAGGAAGTTTATCTTCTTCCATGATTGTGCGCCCTTGTTTCCTGCGCTTACCACGCCAATCATCCCCTTTTGTGCGAGCATGGAAGCTGCTTTGGAGATTTGTGCCGTTTTTCCATCAAGGTCGCGTATGGTATAATTGATGTGGCTACCCTTGTCGTATTCCGTGTATCCGAGTGAAGAGCAGATGATGTCTATGCCGATGCTGTCTGCGTATTCGGCAGCTGCGCACCAGAAGTCTTCTTCGGCCGACGATTCCGTTGGGTCATACTCTGAGCGGAGCAGTATATAGCTCGCTTCTGGGGCTGTTCCTACGTACTGGTGTGGAATGTTGGTTGCCATGCATGAAAGCACGTTTGTTCCGTGGTTTGCTTCTGCGTATATGTCGTTGGCTGCTGGCCATACAAAGTCGCGTGAGAGTCGCACCTTGCTGTTCTTGAGGAATGGCAGCACGTCGGCGTTGTTGAAGCCTGCGTCGATGACGGCAATGGATTTGCCTTCGCCCTTGAAACCGGCTTCGTGAATCTTTATGCCGTTAAGCTGCTTGATTTGTCCTTCTGCCGCGCCGTAGTATGAACTCATGGCAGAATCGGGCATGGTGAAACGCATGCTGGACATGTCCCTGTCTTCGGGAATGTTGATGGAGTCGGGTGATTCCCATACGCGGATCACATCCTTTATGCAAGTGATGTTTTTACGCCATGCAGCTTTCTCTGCCGGGTCTTTCGTCATTACGAGTACCGTATTGTTCCATTTTGACTTTGACACGATCTTGCCGCAGTTCTTTTCTATTGTTTTTATGTACTCAGGACTGATGGGCAGGTCTGTCTGGTCTATCTTGCAGTGCTGGCGTTTTCTTCGCTCTATCGATTTCTGCGATAGAAATTCCTGCGGGCGATTTACTGAGTATGGTGTGCCTTGCTTGTCAATGAGCTCTATGCGGAATAGATAGCATTTGCCTCCAGGGAATTTCTTTGTGCCGGCAAGGGTGGGGCAGATGCCGAGGAGGGTGAGGAGTAGTATGGTTGTTATATGTTTCATGTAATTATTATTTATTTGTGAGTGGCTAGTTTCGCGGTTGTTTCTTTCTTTTTATTTGCTTTGTCCATATTCGTATTTCCTAAAATCAAGTCCTCCTCATTCGCTTCACAGCGGATGAGGAGGAATCACTTAATTACAAAATCTAAAAGTTCTCTATTATATTTAAAACGAATTGTAGTTCTTTGTATTCGTGGTTGGTTTTGAAATCTGCTGCGGTCGTTAAACTTTTGGGACGAATGTCTCGAAGGTGTTGTTCGTGTAGTAAATCACGATTTCCTTGACCTTTCGCTCGCTTTGTTCTGCCGGCTTGTGGATTTCGAACTTTGAAGGCACTGGCTCGTAGATTGGTGCCTGCTGCTTTTTCTCCTTTCTGTATGTAGGAGCTGGAGTTGTGATCTGAATGTTGGACTGTCCGTCTTCATTGAAGAGGTTTTGCTCTCCATTTGCTGTAGAAGATGGGGTCGGGGAGATGTTGAACATCGGGCCTTCTCCGTGAAGCAACCAAGGGTAGGAAATGTTAGGAAAGCCTTTGTGGATGGCTTCGACATGGTTGAGAGATGGATTTGCCTTTCCTGTTAGTATCTGACTCAGAGTTGCTGGGTTGATGCCGAGCACTTGTGCGAAATTTGCTTGAGTCATGTGCTGTGCTTCCATCAGTTGTTTTATGCGATCCTTCATTTTCTTCTTCCTTGTGTGTTTCTGTTAGCGAGTGCAAAGGTAAAAGCTTTTATTTAGATAACCAAATATTAATTTATAATTTTTAAATCCCAAATCAAATAGTTGTCTCAAATCAATTCTTTAAAAAATGTAAATAAGATTTAGAAAATATAAATCCATGTGATATGATTTAGATAATATAAAGATATGTTATAGATAAAATACGATTTAAATAATCACTGTAAATCACTGATATAGTGGTGAATAATATACTTAGAATAGTGTAGATACAGTAATTTAGCCTGATTTAGTTCCGATTTATAATAAATCTTCTTATAATAGTATAATAAAATGATGTAATTGCCTTGTAAAGAATGTGTTATGTTAGAAATATGACGTAAAACGAATGTTGAATAATATTTATAAACTTTAAATGATAAACTTTAATAAAGTAAAAATTTAAAATTCTAAACATAAAAATCTAAAAGGAGAAAAGTGTCAAAACATAAACGGAACTCTTAGAAAACAACGTTTAGAAAACTAAATATTTACGATTCTGTAATTTTAAATTTCTTGTATTATGTTTAGTTAAACTGCTAAAAATAGCCAAAAATCACAATACTCTGCTCAATTAAAGTAAGCCCCAAGAAGCCTAAAAATGCGCTTTTCTCATAGAGGAAAAATCAGCTTAAAGTGCTGTTATCTATTGTTTTATGTGCCATTTCCGTTGTACGAATTATGTTGTCAGAAAAGTGAAAAATGCCTGTTTTGGAGCTATAAAATTCAAGAAAAACAAGAAATTTTGGGCTTTTATTGCGATTTTTTACCTAAATAAATCTCAATTTATACATTATTTATTATATTTGCATCGGCTAACGAAACAATACTAACTAATATGAATGAAGTAATAACCATTCTGATTTCCATTCTCGGCTCGTCAATGGTAAGCTGTGGCGATGAGACTGTAAACTTTGTGCCATTCTCTGGTGAAGCTAAGAGCGAATACTTCCAGGGCAAAGTGATAGACGGTGGTGTAGATACGCAAACCTATACAAAGAACGGCAGTGCTCTTTCGGCACGTTACGTCCTTGAGGGTGTTGACTGTGCTGGCAAGAAGTGCAAGATCTTCATTGAGAATAACGGAAAGTTCGGTGAGGAATATACCCATCCGCGCATAGTAACCGACAGCGATACGCTAAAGTTCCTCAACAATGCCAACCTTAAAGGAAAGCTTGACAGTAGCAACGGACAGCTCACCATCCGCATCTATAAGGATGATACGGAAAAGAAAAGCAATGTACAACTTGGCAAATTGCCTACTGTAGATATGGTTGGCGCAGACCATATGCCTAAGGAGATGGCTCCGATTACGGAGATGAACATGCCAATGAAGTACATCAATCGTAATCTCTTCGGCAATAATAAGAGCACCGTGACCGATAAGTTTAAAGACTCTCGTGGAATGATAACAAAGAAGATCAATAACGAGATACAGAAACTATCCAAGAAGGGTGGCGGTACGCTCAACGTGCCTGCTGGAAGTTGGAAGACAGGCAGAATAGTGCTGAAGAGCAATGTCTGCCTCAATCTTGAGGAAGATGCCATTCTAGAATTCTCTGAGGACGTTAAGGATTATCTTCCTGTGGTGTTCACTCGTCAGGAAGGCGTAGAGATAATGTCTGCTGGTGGTTTCATCTATGCCAACGGCGAGCGTAATATCGCGCTTACAGGTAAGGGGCTTGTTTGTGGTCCTGCCATGGACGCTGCCATGCGCAAGCTTTCAAACGGAAACAGTGTGGTGGAGAAGGATATTGATCCGAATATGCCTGTCATGAAGCGCATCTATGACGGACAGGACGGGCGCACTTTCTATCGTCCTAAGGCTTTCTCTCCTATCAACTGCCAAGGTGTGCTTGTAGAGGGTGTTAGTTTCAAGCAGAGCGTGCTGTGGAATGTCAACCCAATATACTGTGAGGATGTTGTCATTCGCGGCATAACGGTTAATTCTGTTGGAGTTCCTGCTGGCGACGGCATTGACATCTCGTCATGCAAGAATGTGCTCATCGAATATTCTACCCTCAACTGTGGTGATGACTGCTTCACCATGAAAGCTGGACGTTGTGAGGATGGCAAGCGCGTTGACAAACCTACGGAGAACGTTGTGATACGTTACTGTCTGGCTAAACAGGGGCATGGCGGCATAACATGTGGTTCTGAGACTGCTGGTGGCATAAAGAACATCTATCTGCATGACTGTGTTTTTGATGGTACACGCAGTGCCTTCCGCTTCAAGACTCGTCGCAACCGTGGTGGTGGCATAAGCGACATTCGCTATGAGCGATGCACGCTGAAGGAGATTCGCGAGGTTATTACGTTTGACCTTCTCGGTAGTCCTGAGTACATGGGCGAATTAGCACAGCGCAAGCCGGCTCTCGCCATAACTCCGCTTACACCGACTGTCAAGGACGTAAATATCAGCAATTTCTACGTGGAGTCGGCAGATAGACTTATCTCCATCAATGGTATTCCAGAGATTCCGTGTCGAAATGTTAATGTTTCTGACGCTATTGTAAATACGAAGCAAATCTTCCGCGACATGAAGGATGCTGAGGACGTACACTTCCGCAACATGGACATCAAGGCGAGCGAACAGCCGCGCGAAATGGACAACTGCAAGAATATCACCTTTGACAATTGTTGCATTAGCTATTAATTATTGAGAAACTTTTTTGTTAGAAAATAATTATCATGACAACAGACGAACGATTCATGCGCATGGCGATGGCAGAGGCAGAGCAAGCTGCCGCCGACGGAGAGATTCCCGTTGGTGCTGTCGTGGTGTGCAGAGGACAGATAATTTCGCGTGCCCATAACCTTACGGAAACTCTTCACGACGTTACAGCACATGCCGAGATGCTGGCGATAACGTCTGCTGCTGATTATCTTGGTGGAAAATATTTGCAAGACTGTACGTTGTACGTCACTCTTGAGCCTTGCATTATGTGTGCGGGAGCAATTGGATGGGCCCAGATTAGCCGACTTGTATATGGAGCCGCTGACGAACGCCGTGGCTACTCAAAGTTTGCACCGAAGGCATTGCATCCAAAGTGCGAGGTTGTTCAAGGTGTTTTCGGGGAAGAATGCAGTCAGATGGTTGTGGAGTTCTTCAAGGCAAAAAGATAATCAGACACTTCTTTCGGAACGAGGGCATCTATTGGTTCTCCTGCTTTTAGCCTTCGTCGTATCTCTGTGCTACTAATGTCATAAAGGCCTGTCTGGAAATAGCGAACGTTTGAAGGTAGGGAACTTTCGTCTATGTCATAGCCGGGACGAGGATAAATACCAATCTCGTGTTTGTCCATTATCTCTTTCCAACGGTACCAGCTTTTGAAACAAAGCCAGTTGTCCGCTCCAATGAGCAGGACGAACTGGTGCTCAGGATTCTGTCTGCAAAGTTCCTCCAATGTTGTGAACATGAATGAAGGCTTTGGCAGACGGAATTCTATGTCGCATGGTTTCAGTAGCTTATGGCTCTCCAATGCCTTTACAGCAATGTTATATCGCAGTCGGTCTGCCCAAAGATCAGTTTTTTCTTTGAGCGGATTCTGCGGAGAAATGACAAACCAAATCTCTTCAACGAAGTTCGTTTGCAGTAATTCTTCCGCTA
Source organism: Prevotella sp. (assembly GCA_045597565.1). Lineage (GTDB taxonomy): Bacteria > Bacteroidota > Bacteroidia > Bacteroidales > Bacteroidaceae > Prevotella. Next base: position 7,223 of record JAZLKJ010000040.1, read on the forward strand.
TTGAAATATGGCCGTTGTGTATAGGATTGAAACTGCCACCGAAGATGCCTATTCGTTTCATTTTCGCCATTCATTTTCTGTTTTTCCCTTTTCCCTTAAATGATACCAATCTGGTCAAGGAAAACGAGGGCTATAGCTATAGGGCAGAAGAACTTGATCAGGAAGAGATAACATTTGAACAGCTTTCCCTTGTATGTGCCGTTGTTCGTGAATTCGGCACGGATTCTGTCGCGAGGTCCGAACCATCCGAGGAAAATGCAGGTGAGGAAACCTATGATTGGCAACAGGATTTGTCCTGTAGTATAGTCGAAGAAGTCGAAAAGCGGCATTCCTGCCACAGTGAGCCAACTTCTGTCTCCGAGGGACAGTGAGCAGAAAATACCGATGAGCATGGCAATGGCAGTCACTATTGTTGCAGCCTTCTTGCGTGAAGTATTGCATTCTTCCTGTACGAAAGCTGTTGCTACTTCATGGAGTGAGATGAGCGATGTTAGAGCTGCTATTGATAGCAAGGTATAGAAGGCAACTGAGATGCAGTTTCCTACAAACGGCATGACAGAGAAAGCCTGATTGAAGACGTTAGGAAGAGTCACGAATACCAACGAAGCTCCTGCGTCTGGCTGAACGCCAACGGCAAAGGCTGCCGGGAAAATCATCATTCCGGCAAGGACGGCAACCATACTGTCGATAAAGCTTATCTGGACAGCAGTGCGGGTGAGGTTTGTCTCACGACTGAAGTAAGATGCGTATGTGCAAACACACCCCATTGCTATTGAGAGAGAATAGAACGACTGGCCCATGGCTGCAAGAATGGAGTCAGGAGAAAGCTTCGAAAAGTCTGGCATGAAGAGGAACTTCAGACCTTCAACGGCTCCAGAAAGCAAGCAAGATGCTACCACGATGACGAGCAGCAGGATGAAGAGCATTGGCATGAAGATTTTTGACACCTTCTCGATGCCTTTCTGTACACCTCGTGTTATGGTGAAGTGGCAGATTAGGATGAGGCAAAGTGCCCAGCAGACAGGTTCGTATGGATTTCCTGAGAACTCAGCAAAGTGTTGCTTGACGAGGTCTGGAGTGCTCAGATCGCTCATGAATGGTGCAAAAATATAGTGCAAACACCAACCTGACACGATGGCGTAATAGCAGGTAATGGCAAAGCCAGTAAACACGCTGAGATAGCCAATCCATTTCCACGGTCTGTTGTCCGCCATCTTTGTGTAGGCTCGTGCTGTGTTTGCCTGTGCCGAGCGACCTATGATAAATTCGCTAACCATGCACGGAATGCCGAGAAATGCTACGCAGAGTGCATATACAATAAGGAATGCTGCACCACCGTTTTCGCCTGTAACGTAAGGAAAACGCCATACGTTTCCAAGTCCAACGGCACTTCCTACTGTAGCGAGGATTATGCCGATCTTACTTCCGAAATTAGCTCTTTTGTCCATGTTTTAGGGAGTTTAGTTTTTGTTTTGGTGTTTACTTATTGGTCTTTTCTTTCAAGCCTCTCAGCATTTTCTCTATTTGTGATATCCGAGAGCTGTCGTCACGTCCTGTAGGATGTTTCTTGTAGCCGTCGAGCGATTTCTGCAAAAGCTTGGCAGCCAACTTGTTGTCGTTTTCGCGTATATGGCAGAATGCCAGTTTGTAGAAAATGTCTGCTTTCTCCTTATTCTTGCAAGTCAAGAGAGAGTAGCGATAGTATTCCTCAGCTTTCCTGTAGTTGCCGAGTTCAAAGTTACTTTCGGCAGCGGCAAAGTAATAGACGTTCTGCTCTTGTGGTGAATATGCGTCAATGTCGTATATTATGCTGTCGAACAGTTCCGCAGCCTCCTTGTAATTCCATAGATGGTGTTCGCATAGAGCGAGGTAAGCGAGAAAGCGTGCGTTCAGGTTGTATTTGTCGGAAAGTTTGCGTAGTATTTGGGCGGCTTCCTGATACTTGGAATCATTGAAATAGTCGATGGCGTGCGACAATAGCTCCTTGTCTTCCTCCGTTTGTTGAGCTGATGCTGCGGTTGGAAGAATGAAAAGTATTGAAATTATTGTCAGTAAGTGCTTCATTGTTCTGCGTTGGGGAGAATGATGTCAAAGTCCGCATCGATGATTCCTTGTGCCTTACGTTCGGCGGTTCTTCCTATCTGTTCCTCCAATGACTTCAGTTGTTGTTTTAGCTTGGAGTAGGGGAGTGAGGTGCTTATTACGGCATAGAAGTTGAGATAAATCTTAGCCTTTTTGTCGTCAGGTTCTGCCGTATAGTCGCGCGAGTAAGAAGCTTGTGTTAGGTCTGCTGCTCCAAAAAGACTTATGAGCAGACGCTTTGCCTGCTCATAATTGTATTCGTGGTTGATGTTTGTTCCGAAACGAATGGTATATTCCTGCATCTTGATTCTTTGATTCTGCATTACAACAGCTTAAGCTCCTTCATGCAGTCGGAAATCTTCTGTACTGTTGAAACGCGAGTAGGTACGAGAGGCAGACGAAGAACGTTGTCTATCATGCCCATTTCGTGGAGAATGCACTTTACGCCAGCAGGGTTGCCGTCAACGAAGAGTAGCTTGAAGAGCTCAGTGAATTGATGGTGAATACGGAGTGCAGGTGCCATCTCGCCGTTCATTTCGTAGCGTAGCATCTTTGAAAATTCCTTAGGAAGAGCGTTGCCGATAACTGAGATTACGCCGACCGCACCGCAAGCAATCATTTGGTATGTAAGACCATCGTCGCCACTTATTACGTCAAAGCCTTCTGGCTTGTGCTTAAGTATCTCGTCTATCTGCTCTAGATTGCCGCTTGCCTCCTTGATGGCAACGACGTTCTTGCAGTCGCGTGCAATGCGGACGGTTGTCTGGGCTTGAAGGTTTATGCCAGTGCGTCCTGGTACATTATACAAGATGACAGGCAGTGGTGACGCCTCTGCTATTGCCTTGAAGTGTTGGTAAAGACCTTCCTGTGATGGTTTGTTATAATAAGGACAAACACTGAGAACGCCGTCTATGCCAGAGAAATCGGCAGTCTTGAGTTCGTTTACTATTGCAGCCGTGTTGTTTCCACCGCAGCCCACAACGATAGGTATTCTTCCGTTTACGTGTTCTACAACGAGATTTTTTATCTTCTGTTTCTCGTCAGCAGTAAGACAAGGGGTCTCGCCTGTAGTGGCAAGTATGCAAAGGAAGTCAGCTCCGTTGTTTATCTGATAGTCAACAAGCTTTTCAAGTGCTTCATAGTCAACAGAGAAGTCTGGCTTGAATGGAGTAATGAGGGCGATGCCCAATCCGCGAAATATGTTCATGGCGGGTTTTGTATTTAGTTTTTGGTTTTTTGTTTTTGGAAAGCCTCCCCTGTGAGGTGGGTTTGGAGGGATGGGCTTTTTTGTTATTTGAGTGAACTCAAACGTGCGATGTATTTTCCGAGAATGTCAAACTCAAGATTTACTACCGATCCTTCGTTGATATCGCAGAAGTTTGTGTGCTCAAGAGTGTATGGAATGATGGCTACGGTCACCGTGTCTTCCGTAGGATTGCATACGGTCAGTGAAACTCCGTTGATGGTTACGCTGCCTTTATCTACGCAGAAGTAGCCGCGGGCTGCCATCTCTTTGTCATATTTGTACTGGAAAGTGAAGTAAGTGCTGCCGTTCGCGTCCTCCTTCTTAATGCACTTAGCAGTCATGTCAACGTGTCCCTGTACGATGTGACCGTCAAGTCTTCCGTTCATGAGCATAGAACGTTCTATGTTTACCTTGTCGCCTATGTTGAGTAATCCGAGGTTTGATCGTTCCAAAGTTTCCTTCATTGCGGTTACTACATATTCGCAGCCGTAAATCCTGACAACGGTCAGGCAGACGCCGTTGTGCGCTACGCTCTGGTCGATCTTCAGTTCCTGAGTAAACGAGCACGTGAGCGTGAAGTCTATATTGTCCTTGTCGTGCTCTATCTTTGTGACAGTAGCAAACTCTTCAATTATTCCGCTAAACATAGCTTACACATTATATTATTAGAAAAAGTGAAAGTCGCGCTGATTGATGTGATGCGATCTCCGAGATAGTTGAGGGCTTTGACCGCCTTTGTAATCCACCGGCATTACAGCTACATCATAGTGATGTTGTGGCCCGCCATTGACAAGCTAAGCTTACTCGGGTGCATATAATTTTGATGAGACGCCGAACATATGCAGCGCAACTTTCAGCCGCAAAATTACGAAAATATAAGCAAATTCCAGCTATGTCAGCTGATTTATTCTGCATTATCTGTTGTTTTTCTTGAAAAAGATTAGGAAAATCAGAAGAGTTCCCGCAGCACATCAAGTGATTTCATCTCAGGAAAGCCAGGAATATGCAGTCGGTAGTACTGTACGAGATAGTTAGTGATGATGTTGCGCTGCTCCTTGCTAAGCAGGAAAAGTCGCATTGTAGGAAAAGACATGCGCATCAGTCGGACAAACACGGCTGAGTATTCTCTGGAGAGAAAATCGTTGTGTGAAGGAGCTATGTCTGTAAAGCAAGCTTCGCGAAGGTCGAAGTATGATGTCGGACGGTATAGCTCTATGTCAGGTGCAAGCCCGAGGAAGAGCGAGATGCGCATCATCAGTACGAGGTGGAAATTTGCGTAAGAGTCCTCTACGATGTCCAACCATTCCAATGACTGCCGCAGGTAGTCGTAGAGTGCAGTGTTTGTCGGTTCGTTGCGTGTGGCATAGCGCAGAAACTCAGCAATGAAGAAACCTATGGAGAGTTTGCTAGGATTGAATGGTAAGTCCGTGTAGGCATAAGCAATGTCCATGGTGACAATCTTCTTGCGATGCTCGTCATAGACCAAGTTGACCATCGTTAGTGGCTGCATGCGTCTGTTGGTGACAAACGACATTCGTCCATGCTCACGAGTGAACAATTCAAGCATGAATTTCTTCTCCCTGAATGGGAAGGAATATATGATTATAGCCTCAGTTTTCTGCATTTCGCTGCAAAATTACATAATTTTAATCAAATAAGACAAAAGAAAAGTCTTTTTTTTTGAAAAATATTTGTCAGGTAAGAAAAAAACATATACCTTTGCACCCGCTAACCAAGCAATGGTCCCTTCGTCTATCGGTTAGGACGAGAGATTTTCATTCTCTAAAGAGGAGTTCGACTCTCCTAGGGACTACAAGAAAAAGCGCATTGCAACGCGTGGGAAACGGCTACTCCGAACAAGAGTAGCTTATTTTTTACCAAAGCATTCACAATGAGTGCGGTAAGTGAAGAATGCCATGGTGCAAGCGATGCCACTATACATTATTAATATTAACAAACTAAAAAGTTTTAAAAGATGGCAAATCACAAGTCTTCTCTTAAGAGAATTCGTCAGACAAAGGTCAAGACTGCTCACAACAAGTATTACGGCAAGACAATGCGTAACGCTGTTCGTAAGCTCCGTGCAATGACAAACAAGGATGAGGCTGTAGCTCTTTATCCAAAGGTACAGAAGATGCTTGACAAGTTGGCTAAGAACAACACTATTCACAAGAATAAGGCTGCCAACATTAAGTCTTCTCTCTGTTCACACATTGCAAAGCTCTAATCTTACAGAGTACATTCGTAAGAGAAATCTCACAGAAAAGGAATAAAGGTTGTGTTTCAAGGAAATGCAACCTTTTTTGGTCAATAGCCACAAGTAGAATCCTGAACTCTAAAGGTGGGTTCTATTAATTTCCCCTCCCCCTAAATAGTAAACGTCTCAATGTCCAATCCATCTGATAAGCTCGATCGTGACGCCATCCATTGGTATGTCATCCGTTGTCATAACCGTTCTTTGGGCAAGGTTCGTGCCTTGTTTGACGCAAAGGCTATGGAAATTTATGTGCCGGAGACATATAGGATTTTTGAGGTTAAGGGTAAGAAAGTGAAGAAACTTTGCCCAGTCTTTTCCGACATCATTTTTGTCAGATCTTCTTATAATGAGCTGAAGAAGTATATTGATCTTGAGGGTTTCCCCGTCCTCTTTTACTTCTCCCATACCTCGCACATCAAGGATGATGCCGTCTGGGTGAATGACAAGGAAATGGAGATGTTCATCAAGGCGTCCTTTATGCTAGATCGTTCACCGGAAATAAAGTGTTTCGGAGAGATAAATCTGCGAAAGGGTGATCATGTCCGTGTTGTACAAGGTCCGCTTGAGGGAGTTGACGGTTATCTTGTGCAGATAAGGCGTGGACAGAAAAAACAGCTCGTACTCTCACTCTCCAATATGATAACTGTCAATCTTGCCATTGACGAACAAGATTTGATAGAGAAGATGGATAAATAAAGAGAATCTCCCCTTAGTGGGAGGGGGAGGAGTTAGATAGTGTCTCTGCACACATTGCATATACCCTTTATTACGAATGAGGCAGAGAGAGGAAGGAAGTCTTCTGGCATGGCGAAGTCGTTGAAGTTTATGTGTTCAAGGCAAAAAGTGCGCTGGCATTTTTCGCAGAAGAAGTGTACATGTGAGTCGTTGTGATGGCATTCGCTCTCGCTCTCGCACAGTTCGTAAGACAGTGTGCCACGACCGTCCTGGAAAGCATGTACTACATCGTGTTCAAGGAAGAGCGTCATCGTGCGGAATATACTGCTCTTATCCATGTTCAGAAGTCGCTTCTCAAGGTCGGAAAGGCTTGCTGGTCCTGAGAAGCGAAGTAGCTCCTGTAGCACCAGAATTCGATTTGCAGTAGGTTTTACCCCCTTCAGCTGGAGCTTTTGTTCTATGTCGTTCTGCATGTAGTCTTTTTTGTTTTTATTTTACAGTTAAGGTAGTTCCCACCTTATAATATGATGCAAAGATAGTGTTTTTCTTCAAAATAATGTAATAAATTCAACGATTTGGTGCATATATTCAGCTTATTTCTTGTTTTTGCTCTATATAGACTCAATTACTCTCTTTCATTTGATATGCGTTTGAAGTACAACAAGGATGAAGGTCTAAGCAGAAGAGCTTCATCCACTTATTGCTGTGTCTGCAAATATTTTGTTGATTGTCAAAAAAAAGACAATTATTCATTTTAGAATGACACAAAAAGAAAAAAAATGTGTAATTTTGCAACCATTATTACCAATTAGAGAGCCCTTAAAGGCTTGAATAGTCACAATAAAATCTAATGAAATTCGTTATAATAATACCTGCGCGTTACCAGAGTACACGTTTTCCAGGAAAGCCGCTTGCCATGCTTGGTGGAAAAACGGTCATACAGCGCGTCTATGAGAAGGCACTATCCGTTCTTCCAGACGTGTATGTAGCTACCGACGACGACCGCATCTTCATGGCAGTTGAGGCTTTTGGCGGAAAGGCCATTATGACACGCAACGACCACAAGAGCGGTACTGACCGCATTCAAGAGGCTGCCCAGAAGATTGGCGGCGACTTTGATGTTATCATAAACATCCAGGGTGACGAGCCTTTTGTAGATGCCAGTCAGATAGAGACGCTCATGCATCTCTTCGATGATGAGACAACGCAGATTGGAACGCTTGGCAAACCGTTTGACACAAGTTGCGGAATGGCTAATGTCGATAATCCGAACTCTCCGAAGATTGTTACCGACAAGAAAGGCTTTGCGCTTTACTTCTCACGCAGCGTGATACCTTACGTTCGCGGAAAGGAGCACGACACATGGCACGAGAATTTCCCTTACCTAAAGCATCTCGGCGTATATGCCTACCGCAAGGAAGTGCTGGCAGAGGTTACGCAATTGCCGCAGTCGTCGCTTGAGATAGCAGAGTCGCTTGAGCAACTCCGTTGGCTTGAAAACGGTTACCGCATCCGCGTGGGCAAGACCGACATAGAGACCGTCGGCATTGATACTCCAGAAGACCTTGTCAAGGCGGAGGAGTTTCTGAAAGAAGCAAAAGAGACGCTCTATGCCCAAGACTCTTCCCAGCCGTTCTCGGTAGAGCTAAAAACAAAACTAAAACTAATAAACTGCAAACAATAATGGAACAAGTAGTCGTAAACTCTTACGAGGAGTTCGCAGCCTTCGAAGGCAAGACAATTGGCACAACAGAGCCAATGGTAATTGATCAGAACCGTATAAACCTTTTTGCAGACGCCACTTCTGACCATCAGTGGATTCACGTTGATACAGAGCGTGCAGCCGTTGAAAGTCCTTACAAATCAACCATCGTTCACGGTTATCTGACACTCAGCGTTTTGCCAAAGCTTTGGCAGGATCTTATTCAGGTAAACAACATCAAGATGCTCGTAAACTACGGTATGGAGAACATGAAGTTCGGTCAGCCTGTTCTTTCTGGTCAGAGCATTAAGCTTACTGCTGGTCTTAAGAGCATCCAGAACCTCCGCGGCATAGCAAAGGTAACTGTGAACTTCACTCTCGCAATAGCAGAGACAGGCAAGAAGGCGCTCGAAGGTAACGCCATCTTCCTCTACTATTTTGATAACTAAACTCAAGTTTAGCTGGGCTCAACTCCTTAAACCATCAGTTTTGAGAAACGTCTTCTACATATTTATATTTATAGCTCTTCTTGCTTCATGTGGTGTGGAAAATACCGTGAAGAAGGGCGATAAGTTCGTGGCACTCGGAGAGTACTACGAGGCAGCTCAGTGCTATAAGAAAGCCTATCAGAAGACCTCTACCAAGGACAAGCCTTTGCGTGCAGAACGTGCCCTTAAGCTTGCCGAATGTTATGCTCGCATAAACAATACGCAGAAGGCTCTGGCGGCTTATAAGAACGCTGTTCGCTATGGCATAGACTCGCTGCCTGTAACAGAAGCGCTGGCTTTCCAAGAGAAGAAATCTAAGACGAAGAAAGAACCAGCTTCTCATTACAAGGTGAAGAAGATGGATATCTTCAATTCCCGTCGCTCCGACTTTTCGCCAATGCTCTTCGGCGATCAGTATGACCGCATCTACTTCACCTCCAACCGTAACGACGCTCAGGGCGATGAGCTTTCCGGGATTACAGGAATGAAGAATGGCGACATATTCTTCTGCGAGAAGGACGAGAAGGGAAAATGGGGTAGGCCGCAGACCATAGAATCGGGCTTGAACAGTGAGTTTGACGAAGGCGCCTGCTGCTTCACTCCCGACGGTTCGGAGATGTACCTTACTCAATGTACTTCAGACCCTTCATATCCACGCTACGCGCAGATTGTCGTTTCTAAGCGTGCCGACGCAGCTTGGGGCAAACCTACAACTCTTACAATAGCGAAAGATACGCTTTCCTCATTCGCCCATCCTGCCATTTCGCCTGATGGCGGCTGGCTTTATTTCGTTAGCGACATGCCTGGAGGTAAGGGTGGCACGGACATCTGGCGTGTGAGAATTGGAGTTGGAGGAATTGGCGGCGTGGAGAATCTTGGCGAACCGGTAAACTCGCCGGGCAACGAGTTGTTTCCTACTTTCCGCCCTAATGGCGACCTCTACTTCTCGTCTGATCGTGAGAGTTCAATGGGTGGACTTGACATCTATATTGCTTCCGTAAACGTAAAGACTCATAAGTTTGAGCTGACACATCCAGGTTTTCCGCTCAATACTAATGCCGATGACTTCGGCATGACTTTCGAGGGCGTTTATAATCGCGGCTATTTCTCTTCAAGTCGTGGCGACGCTCGCGGTTGTGATCATATCTACAGTTTTGAATTGCCGGAAATGACGCAGACCGTAACTGGCTGGATTTACGAGATGGACGGCTACGAACTGCCTCAGGCTCAGGTTTATATCATCGGAAACGATGGTACGAACCGACATGCTACCGTTAAGAGCGACGGCTCTTTTACCTTCGTCGCAGAGCCGGGAACGGAGTATATCATGCTCGCTTCTTGTCAAGGTTATCTCAACGCAAAGTCGCAAGTCATGATACCTGATACGGTAACCGTGGCTCACGACTATGTGCAGCAGTTCCCGCTTGCAGCCTTCAATACTCCGACACTCATTGAGAACATCTTCTACGACTTTGCCAAGGCTACGCTCCGACCTGAGTCGAATGTTGCCCTTGACAGTCTTGCCGACATGCTCCGCCAGAACCCTAATGTCACGATAGAGCTCTCTTCTCATTGCGACTATCGTGGTAGCGAGCAGCTTAACAAGGATCTCTCGCAGCGACGTGCAGAATCGGTTGTTAACTACCTCATAAGTAAAGGTATAGCTGCCGACCGAATGACGCCGGTAGGCTACGGCAAGGAGAACCCGAAGACCGTTAACAAGAAGCTCAACAAGCGCTATCCATGGCTCAAGGTTGGCGAGAAGCTGACCGAAGATTATATCAAGACGCTTGATGCCGAGAAGCAGGAAATCTGTAACGAGGTAAACCGACGAACCGAGTTCCTCATTCTCCGCACCACATACAATATGTTTGACGAGAACGGAAACCTTAAGAATCCGCCTCAGCAGAAGAAAAAGGTCGAGACTTCGGATGAAGAACTTGATTTTGAATTTTAACTCCCCAAACCAAAATGCACCTACTCTGGGTTGACGACGAAATAGAACTCCTTCACGCTCATATTCTCTTCCTTGAGAAAAAAGGATATGAAATGACTACGGCAAGCAACGGCACTGATGCCATAGAGCTTTGTCGCGAGCACACATTCGACCTTGTCCTTCTCGACGAGATGATGCCAGGTCTTACCGGACTAGAAACTCTCCAGACCATAAAAGAGATTCAGCCAGCTACGCCTGTCGTTATGGTAACGAAGAGCGAGGAGGAAGACATCATGAACCAAGCTATTGGTCAGCAGATAGCCGATTACCTTATCAAGCCTGTCAATCCGGCTCAGATTCTCCTTACCCTGAAGAAGAATATCCACAAGAAGGAAATCGTTTCGCAAGTGGCGCAATCGTCTTATCAGCAGAGCTTTATGGACATATCTATGCAGATAGACAACGCGCGCAGCCTTCAGGAATGGATAGATGTCTATAAGCGACTGACGCTTCAGGAACTACAGCTTTCTGCTGCCGATACAGGCATGATGGACATGCTACGCTCGCAGAAGGAAGAGGCTAACAATAGTTTTACTAAGTTCGTAAAGAAGAACTATCTCAGCTGGGTTGAGGAAACTCGTCCGGGAGGCAAGGGAACTGACCTCGTCATGAGCAACAACCTCATGGCGAAGAAGGTTTTTCCGTTGCTTGACAATGGTGAGAAGGTCTTTCTGATTGTTATAGACAATTTCCGCTACGACCAGTGGCGCGCCTTGGCAGAAGACATCGCCGACGGCTTTGATGTTGACGAACAGCTCTACACCACAATCCTTCCTACGGCTACCCAATATGCAAGAAACGCAATCTTCTCCGGTCTGATGCCAGATCAGATAGCCCGAATGTTCCCAGACCTTTGGGTGGACGAAGATGAGGAGGAAGGCAAGAACCTGAACGAGGCTCCGCTTATTCAGACCATTCTTGACCGCTATCGTCGCAAGAATACTTTCTCCTACCATAAGATAAACGACTCTCAGGGAGCCGACCATCTGCTCCAGCAATATAAGAATCTGGAACAGTACGACCTTAACGTCTTGGTAGTCAACTTTATAGACATGCTCTCTCATGCTCGTACTGAGTCGAAGATGGTTCGCGAGCTTGCCAATAACGAGGCTGCCTATCGCTCTATCACGCGCAGCTGGTTCGAGCATTCCGTTCTCTCCGAACTATTCAAGCTTCTTGCCAAGAGCAACTACACGATAGTCCTTACTACCGACCACGGTTCTATTCGCGCCTCAAAGCCAATAAAGATTATTGGAGACCGCAATACGAACACCAATCTTCGCTATAAGCTCGGCAAGAATCTGGCGTACAATCAGAAGGAAGTCTTCGTGATAAAGAATCCGAAAGAAGCACAGCTCCCAGCGCCAAACATCTCCACAAGCTATGTCTTCGCTACGGGAGATTCCTTCTTCGCCTATCCTAACAACTATAACTACTACGTCTCTTACTACAAGGACACCTTCCAGCATGGCGGCATCTCCATGGAAGAAATGCTTGTGCCTGTAATAACCATGCGTGGAAGAAGATGAAAAAAACAAATGAAAATCTACTCCGACACAGAATTAGCAGAAATACTCGATAAACCTCTATTCCACCTCATTGGCGATACTGCCGACCAACTTGGGGTGGAATGTTATGTTGTAGGTGGCTATGTGCGCGACCTCTTCCTTGAACGCCCGTCCAAGGACGTAGATGTTGTCGTGGTAGGGTCAGGAATAGAACTTGCCAAGGCACTCAAGAAACGTCTTGACCGAGAGAGCAGACGCAAGGCACATCTCAGCGTGTTCAAGAACTTCGGAACCGCTCAGGTGAAGTGGGGTAGGGAGGAGATTGAGTTTGTGGGTGCTCGTAAGGAAAGCTATCAGCGCAACAGCCGAAAGCCTATTGTGGAGAACGGCACTCTCGAAGATGACCAAAATCGCCGCGACTTCACCATAAACGCCATGGCTATCTGCCTCAACAAAGAGCGTTTCGGCGAACTCGTTGACCCCTTCTACGGAATAGAAGACCTTGAGGATGGCATCATCCGCACACCGCTCGACCCGGACATCACTTTCTCTGACGATCCTCTCCGAATGCTCCGCTGCATCCGTTTTGCCACACAGCTGAACTTCTTTATTGATGAGGAAACCTTCTCTGCCCTTGAACGTATGGCAGAGCGAATAAAGATTATCTCTGGCGAGCGTATTGAGGTGGAGCTTAACAAGATTCTGCTCTCGCCTACGCCAAGCAAGGGCTTTGTCGATTTGCACCGCTGCGGACTCCTCCAACTCATCCTTCCGGAACTTGCCGCTCTCGATGTAGTAGAGACAAAGAACGGTCGCGCGCATAAGAACAACTTCTATCACACGCTCGAAGTTTTGGATAACGTGGCTCTGCAGCTTCGTAGGCAGAAAGCATCGGAAGAGGGTAGGGACGCTTCGTCTATTGAAGGAAACGAAGACGGACTCTGGCTTCTCTGGGCTGCTCTCCTTCACGATATTGGAAAACCGAAGAGCAAGCGATGGGAAGTGCCGCAAGGTTGGACGTTCAAGAACCATAACTTCCTTGGCGCAAAGATGATTCCCGAGGTTTTCCGCCGACTGAAACTGCCGCTTGATATGAAGATGAAGTATGTGCAGAAGCTTGTTGACATGCACATGCGTCCGCAGGTTATTGCCGATGAGGAGGTAACGGATTCAGCCGTTCGTCGCCTCATAAACGATGCTGGAGACGATATTGACGACCTTATGACGCTTTGCGAAGCCGACATAACCTCCAAGAATGAGGTGAAGAAGAAGATTTTCCTTGAGAATTTCCGCATGGTTCGCGAAAAGCTTGTTGACTTGAAGGAAAAAGACTTCAAGCGCCTTCTCCAGCCTGTTATTGACGGAAACGAGATTATGGAGATGTTCAACCTGAAGCCTTCTCGCGAGGTCGGCACTCTGAAACAATATCTCAAAGATGCTGTTCTCGACAACAAGGTTCCGAACGAACGCGAGCCACTCATGCAGCTTCTCATGCAGAAAGCCAAGCAAATGGGACTAGAATTGTAACTCAAGTTTCGCATGTTGCGATATGGCTAAAGGCTAAAAGCTAAAGGCTGCCTGCGGTTTGTAAGCGGCTCAGAAGGTTTAGCTCGGCGGCCGAAGGGAAAGCCAAATCTTCGCCCTACGTTTTCTCGGAAGGAGGCCTTTAACTTTTACCCATTAGCCTTAACTTGAGCAAATTAGAAACTTGCGAAAGTTGAAAAAGATAACTTCACGCTGCCAATCTTCTTTGCATTGGCACTTGATGTGCCGACGTAGATGTCGTAATTGTTGCCTGGGATGACGCGCATGGTGTTTGTGCCTTCGTCCCAGAGTGCGAAATCTTCGCGAGAGAGTGGGATAGTTACATTCTGAGATTCACCAGCCTTAAGAGTTACACGCTTGAAGCCGCGAAGTGTCTTGATAGGACCTTTCTTGTCCTTAGGGTTCTTGATGTAAACCTGGACGATTTCCGTACCTTCACGCTTGCCGGTGTTCTTTACGCTGAGTTGCACGCCTTGGTCACGCTTGTTGTACTTTGCATTGCCGAGGGCGAAAGTAGTGTAAGAAAGACCGTAGCCGAAAGGATAGAGAGGCTTGCCCTTGAAGTAGCGGTAAGTGCGGTTTTCCATAGAGTAGTTCTCAAAACCGTCAAATCCGGCAGGGAGTTGAGAGTCGTCCTTGTAGAATGTTACTGGGAGTTTTCCTGAAGGATTGTAGTCACCGAAGAGAATGTCAGCGATGGCGTTGCCACCTTCCTCACCAGCATACCAAGCCTGGATAATAGCGTCGCAAGATTCCGTTTCTGGTGTGAGAGCAACAGCAGAACCAGAGCAGTTCACGAGTATAACCTTCTTGCCCGCCTTGTGAAGAGCCTTGAGAATGTCGCGCTGCACCTGTGGGAGTTCTAT
>JAZLKJ010000041.1:0-3642 GCA_045597565.1 Prevotella sp.
AGATGTGTTAAAGTTCACGTGTGTTGAAAAATGTATAAAAGTTATGCAAAAGATTAATCCTAACGATTTTAGAATAAGGCCACTTCAGATATTTCTCTATTTTATTGTGATAGGAGCTCTGATGTTTATCTGTCTGATCAACGGCTTCTCGCTTCTAAGTGCTTCTCTCATGTCACTTGGCATCATGATAGCTCTCATTCTTCTTGAATATCTTATCATTGGCTTCTTGGAAAAGCGCCAGGAAGACAAGGAATGGGATGAAGAGCACGGAATAAAATAAATAAGTGCACCGAGTTCGGTGCACGCCTCCCCCTTATGCAAGAACTGAAAGAACTCTATATAAAGACCTTCTCCCGCGAGCCTAAAACCGTAGAGCAATTGAAGGGAGCAGGTAGCAATCGCCAGTATTATCGTTTCTGCGATGCTGATGGTAATTCTGTCATCGGAGCAGTCGGAACATCAGTCGAGGAGAATGATGCTTTCATCTATCTCTCTCGCCACTTCCGTCATCATCAGCTTCCTGTGCCAGAGGTTTATGCTGTCTCAGACAATCGTCTTCGCTACCTACAGCAAGACCTTGGTTCGCGCTCGTTATTCGATGCTATTGCCGGAGGTCGTGATAGCGGAGGCCGCTATAATCTTGAAGAACAGCAACTTCTGGAGAAAACTATCCGCGAACTTCCACGCCTGCAGATAAAGGGAGCAGAAGGACTTGATTGGAACGTCTGCTATCCTCAGCCGGCATTCGACAAGCAGAATGTCTTCTTCGATCTCAACTACTTCAAGTATTGCTTCATGAAAGCAACCGAACTAGATTTCAACGAGATTCGTCTTGAGGCAGATTTCCGTCTGCTTGCCAAAGACCTTACAGAAAATGTTTGTGCCCCTGTGTCTGAAGCGTCAGCTTCTGATTCTCTCGCCCCCGTTCGGGAGTTGGGGGGCTCAGTATCGGAGGGAGTCTTCATGTATCGCGATTTCCAGGCACGCAATATAATGCTCGATCGTGAGGGAAATCCGCTCTTTATAGATTTCCAGGGCGGTCGCCGTGGTCCTTGTTATTACGACCTCGCTTCCTTCCTTTGGCAAGCTTCAGCCAAGTATTCTCATAAGCTTCGCCGTCGTCTTGTGAAAGTTTACTACGATGCTTTGAAGCAATATACCGAAGTTCCTGATATTCGTACATTTGTCAACCGACTTTCGCTCTTCGTGCTTTTCCGTACTATTCAGGTTCTTGGCGCTTACGGCTTCCGCGGATATTTCGAGAAGAAGGAACACTTTATCAAGAGCATTCCTCCTGCTATGCAGAACCTTCGTGAACTGCTCTCCGACATGAAGTTCCCTTATCCTTATCTCGTTGATGTCCTTACCCGACTCGCACAGCTGCCACAGTTTGCTCCTGAGGATAATAGCAAGCAGAGAACAGACGGTTATAAGACGGCTGAGCAGAATGTCTATGAAGCTCATCCGAACGATGGTCCTGCAACATTCTCTAAGTATGACGGCAAAGGACCTCTCACCGTCCGTATCTTTTCATTCTCGTTCAAGAAAGGCATTCCGGAAGATCCTTCAGGAAATGGCGGAGGCTACGTCTTTGACTGTCGAAGCACGCATAATCCTGGACGCTATGAGCCTTACAAAAAGATTACCGGACTTCACGAACCCGTCATTCGTTTCCTTGAGGACGATGGCGAGATTATCACCTTCCTCGATAGCGTCTATAAGCTTGCAGATGCTCATATAGAGCGTTATCTACAGCGCGGATTCACGTCACTGATGTTCTGCTTCGGCTGTACGGGCGGTCAACATCGTTCTGTTTATTCTGCCCAGCATCTTGCAGACAGAATCCGAAAGAAATATCCTATGGTAAACGTAGAACTTACCCATCGCGAGCAGCAGCGCCCTCGCGCTCTTATCTTCGCAGCTGGACTTGGCACACGCCTAAAACCGCTTACAGACACCATGCCGAAAGCCCTTGTTCCTGTCTGCGGAAAGACTCTTCTCCAGCGAACAATCGAGACGCTCAAGGCCACAGGTATAGACCACATGGCTGTAAACGTTCATCATTTCTCTGACCAGATAATTAATTTCCTCAAGGAGAACAAGTTTGGCGTTGACATTCAGGTTTCAGACGAGACCGATAAACTTCTTGATACTGGTGGTGGACTTCTCAAGGCTCGTTCTCAGTTTAATGGAATTGCGCCGATACTCATCCATAATGTTGACATCATCTCAAATGCAGATCTCAACGGACTTATGGCAGATTCAGCCGCAAACGAAGCTGTTGCCACACTTCTTGTCAGCCAGCGTGAGACTTCCCGCTATCTTCTTTTTGATGAGGACAACATTCTCGTCGGATGGAAAAACCTGAAGACAGGCGAACTCAAAGGCCCTGTTGCTCAGATTATTGCGAAGAATCCAGATGCAGAGAAGCAGTATCAGATGTTTGCTTTCTCAGGCATTCATATTGTCAAGCAAAGCATCTTCCCACTTTTGGAAGAATATGCTCGTACGGTGAATGCAGAATTTGAGAATGTCAAGTTCGGCATCATCGACTTCTACCTTTGGGCTTGTAGTCGTGCCAAGATAAAATGCATGCTTCAGTCAGATCTCAATCTGACTGACGTCGGCAAACTCAACACACTGAACAGCCTGAAACTGTAGAAAGTATTCAAAAGGGATTAGGAGGCAGTAACAAAGCCCCCCAAACGAGATGTTGGGGGGCTTATATATTATAAATCTTGAGGTGCTTCCTTCCTTCTTACTTACTTAACCCAAAAAGGAGTAAAAAAGGGAAGTAAGGAAGTAAGTTAAGAAAAAAGGATTAAAAACTTCTGCTTACTTGGTATTTTTCCAGTTGTCCTTCAAACCTACGGTTTTGTTGAAGATTGGTTTCTCAGGAGTTGTGTCGTAGTCAGGGGTGAAATAGCCGATGCGCTGGAACTGGATATAGTCGAGCGGTTTGCGGTCGGCAAGCCATTTCTCTACGTATGCCTTCTTGACCTCAAGACTGTTAGGATTGATGAATGGACGCATGTCCTCTACATCGATACGATCCTTACCATGTTCCTTAGAATAAGCGGCAACCTCGTCGCGTGGGTTCTCTACCATCCAGAGACGGTCGTAGTTGCGTACCTCAGCCTCTACGCAGTGCTTGCAGCTCACCCAATGGATTGTCTTACCCTTAATCTTCATGTTTGAGTTTGCTTCGCCTGTCTTTGTCTCAGGAATAACCTCGGCATAGACCTCGATGATGTTGCCGTCGGCATCCTTCTTGCAGCAGTCCTCGGCGTTCTCAGGGCATTGGATGATGTAAGAACTCTTGAGGCGAACCTGTTTGCCAGGACCGAGACGGAAGAACTTCTTCGGTGCATCTTCCATAAAGTCATCGCGCTCTATCCAAAGTTCGCGGCTGAACTCTATCTCGTGGGTGTTGCCTTCTGTTATCACGTTGCCCTCAGCATCCTTGAGCTCAGGATTGTTGATAGCCTGATAAACCTCTACGGCATCTTCAGGGATGTTGGTGAGAACGAGCTTTATTGGGTCGAGAACGGCACTTGCACGGTTGGCACGCTTGTTGAGGTCGTCGCGAACGGCTGACTCAAAGAGCGACATCTGGTTGAGAGCGTCAAACTTTGTGTAGCC
>JAZLKJ010000042.1:0-6984 GCA_045597565.1 Prevotella sp.
TCTTCAAAACTTTCCTTTGCATTGTCATAGACGCGGAAGCACTCTCCGTTTTCATCGTCATCATGATACTGCTTCTTTCCGCTCCATCCGTGGCACTTTATTCCGAAATGGTTGTTGCCATGGGTAGCAAGCCTACTCTTGCCACCGCCACTCTCAAGAAGTCCCTGAGCGAGAGTGATTGAAGCTGGTATGCGATGACGCTGCATCTGCTCAACAGCAATCTTGGAAAACTTCTCGATATAAGCGTCGTAATCAGGATTGCGCCATTGTTGGGCAGATGTGGTACAAAAAGAAGTGAAAAGGAATAATACGAATAGATATTTCTTCAAAACACTAATAAGTAATATAATCAGTAACTACACCAATAAAACGAACAAAGATTCAACCAAATCTTACCTAATCTCGGAAGGAATCATTTTGGGTTGAATTTGGAAGAATCTTTGTTTATAAAATCAATAGCAGAGAAGTAAGAGTGAGCTTACCAAACGAGAACTTTACTTATACAGGAATCGCTTGATAGACTTCTTCGGTGTCTTCTCAAACTCTGTTTCCATAATCTCAACTGCCTGCAACTTTGCGTATGAAGCGATAACCTTGTTTACTTCTACACGGTTCTGCTCCATGAGTTCTGCGAGTTGCTCTTTTGAGAGTCCTGCTTTCTCTGCTTCAGCATAATCAGGGTATATCAAGCCAACGAACTTGTCGTTGCGCTGTACCATTACAGATTCCACTATGTATGGCATTGAGTTGAGTTTGTCCTCAATTTCCTCCGGATAGACATTCTGTCCGTTAGGCGTGAGGAGCATATTCTTAGAACGTCCGCGGATATAGACAAATCCGTCAGCATCCATTGTTCCGAGGTCGCCAGTATGATACCAGCCGTCAGCGTCGAGAGTGTCGCGTGTAGCAGCGTCGTTCTTGTAGTAACCGAGCATCACGTTGTAGCCGCGAGCAAGAATCTCACCGGCAACATTCTGAGGATCAGGCGAATCAATCTTCACATCCATGTGGACAACCTTACGTCCGCAAGAACCGTTGCGTGCTGTCTTATAGTCTTCGTAAGTAATGATTGGCGCACATTCCGTAGCACCGTAACCAACTGTTACAGGGAACTTTATCTCGCGGAGGAAAGCCTCAATCTCATAGTTGAAGGCAGCACCGCCGATAATGATTTCGTAGAGATTTCCACCGAACGATTCGTAGAGAGCATCGCAAATCTTCTTCTTGATCTTCGCTCCTACGATAGGCAACTTCATCATGAGCTTTATGTTCGGAGTAAGCTTAGGGAATACGCGCTTACGGATAATCTTCTCAATGACGAGTGGCACGGCAATGATGACTATCGGCTTCACCTCGCGGAATGCCTGAGCAATGATAGCTGGAGACGGAACGCGAGAGAGGAACCAGATATGGCAGCCTACGATAAACTCGTAGAGGAACTCGAATGCCATGCCGTACATGTGAGCCATAGGCAGAATGCTCACCACATTGTCGCCTGCCTTTACCGCATGACTCAATACGCCTTCAGCGAAGTCCATGTTGCTCCAAAGCGCACGATAAGGAATCATAACGCCCTTTGAGAAACCGGTAGTGCCGCTGGTATAGTTGATCAGTGCAAGTTCGTCAGGATTCTGCTCGATGTAATACTGAACATGCTCACGACGGAAATTCTTCGGATACTTCTTGCCGAAGAGTTCGTTGAGATGCTCTCTAGCGAAGGTGAGCTTCTCGTCTCTTGCAACAGCAACAGAAAAGTCCTGGATATTGATAATTCCCTCAACGCCAGGCATTTCGTCTGCCTTGAGCGTAGGACCTACGACATCACCCACGAAAAGAAGTTTTGCCTCTGAGTGGTTCACGATTGAATGAACCTGCTCTGGAGTAAACTCATGAAGGATAGGCACTGCGATGGCACCGTAAGTCAGTGTGGCAAGATAAGCTACCGCCCAATGAGTAGAGTTGCGTCCGCAGATGGCAATCTTGTCGCCACAATCCACGCCACTCTCTTCAAAAAGGATATGAAGTTTCTCAATCTTGCGTGCCACATCCTTATACTGATATGTAACACCCTTATAGTCTGTCAGGGCATCCATATCCCAATGATCGACGATTGTGTTCTCAATGAGTCTGTTGAAAGAAGCTATACTATTCATTACGTTATATTCTAATTGCACAAACATTTATTTCTGTGTGCAAAATTAAAAATAATAATGCACAATAAGAAATTTTCTGTGCGTATATTTTATATTTTAAGTATTTTTATTAATTTTGCACATCAAAATGAAAAAAACAAAGACTGCATACGTATGTACTGAGTGTGGTTACGACTCGGTAAAGTGGCTCGGAAAATGTCCTTCGTGCGGACAATGGAGCACATTCAAGGAAGTGAATCTCGGTGGCACTTCCCGCGAAAGTGTGGCTAACGATTTCAGCAAGGCTTCGCCTCTCGGCGGAACAAAAGCCATGAAACTTCATGACATTTCCACTGACAAGGAGCCACGCATAGATCTTGGCGACGACGAGCTTAACCGCGTGCTCGGCGGCGGAATGGTGCCGGGAAGCATCATTCTGCTCGGAGGTGAACCTGGTATCGGAAAGAGTACGCTCACGCTACAGACAATTCTCGGCATAAAAGACCGTAACATTCTCTATGTCAGCGGTGAAGAAAGTGCTTCGCAGATAAAGATGCGTGCCGACAGACTTTCCGGAGCAAGCGGAATGACGGAGTCAATGGCTGACGGTACTGACAGCAACATCAGCATTCTCTGCGAGACAAATCTTGAGAAGATTTTCGAGACGATAAAGGAAGTGCAGCCGGAGATTCTCGTTGTCGATTCTATTCAGACCATCGCCACTGAGACTCAGGAGTCTTCGCCAGGCAGCATCGTTCAGGTCAGAGAGTGTGCTTCCATGCTTCTACGCTATGCAAAGAGCAGCGGAGTGCCAGTGCTTCTCATAGGCCACATCACTAAGGAAGGAACTCTTGCAGGACCTAAGATTCTGGAGCATATCGTCGATACCGTCATTCAGTTTGAGGGCGACCAGAACCATGTCTATCGCATTCTTCGCAGCATAAAGAATCGCTTTGGTAGCACTTCGGAGCTTGGCATATACGAGATGCAGCACAACGGACTACGACAGGTTTCAAATCCTTCGGAACTTCTGCTAAACGAAGACCATGAGGGACTTTCCGGAATAGCAATCTCAGCAGCAATGGAAGGTGGCAGACCGTTCCTCGTCGAGACTCAGGCTCTCGTCTCAACGGCTGCATACGGAACTCCACAGCGTTCGGCAACAGGCTTCGATCAGCGTCGTCTCAACATGCTGCTTGCCGTACTGGAAAAGCGTGTCGGCTTCAAGCTTATCCAGAAAGATGTCTTCGTGAACATCGCTGGCGGAATGAAGATAAACGACCTTGCCATGGACCTCAGCATCATCGCGGCAGTTCTTTCAAGCAATGTTGACACACCGATAGAAACTGGCGTGGCAATGTGCGGAGAAGTGGGACTTAGCGGAGAGGTTCGTCCGGTTTCTCATATTGAGCAGCGAATAGCCGAAGCGGAAAAACTCGGATTCTCTACCATCATCATTCCTAAGCTCAACACGAAAGGAAATAATCTCTCCAAATTCAAGATAGAAATAATACCGGTGCGCAAGGTAGAGGAAGCTCTGCGCGCACTCTTTGGATAAAACAAAATACTCTATGCGAACTATAAAATACATAGCTGCCATACTCGTGCTGGTTGGTTTCGTAGGTTATGTCTGCTACGACATATTCTTCCCTAACGGCTTTGACTACGACGAGGAGGCTGAAATGCGCAAGCAGCATAAGGCTGTGCTAAACATCGGTGCGCTCAACAATATCAGTAGCCTGCCTATCTGGGTGGCTGAGAAAGACAGCATCTTCGATTCGCTCCAAGTGGATATCAGTGTACGCGACTACACTGACCAGCTCGAATGCGACATGGCTTTTGCCAATAAGAAGATAAACATTGAGATTACTGACCCTAAGCGTGCTGATTGGCTTAAGACTGCCAAGAAAACATCTTTCAGCGAAGTAGCCAAACTGCCTATGCCTTATGCTATTCTGGCAAACCGCAAGGCGAGACTGTCTTCCATTTCCCAGCTCAAGGACAAGATGCTTGCTACCACGCGCCATTCGCTCTTCTACGAGCAGGCCTACCATTGCATCGACAGCGTAAAACTCAAACGTGACAGCGTCTATGTTGTACAGATTAACAACCACAACATAGCGCTACAGATGCTGCAGAACAACGAGCTTGACGCAGCATTCCTGACCGAGCCTTACATCACGCTTGCCAAGGTCATGGCGCATAATTCCCTCTACTCAAACTTCTCAGAGGCTTTGCTCATCGCTCGCGACGATGCCGACCAAAAAGAGATGAAGAAGTTTCGTCAGGCTTACGACGAAGCAATCAAGCGCATTCGCAAGAACGGTGTGAAGCACTACACGAAGCTCATTGCCGAACGATGCGAATGCTCGCCACAGTTTGAGAAAGACTTGAAAGTTAAATTCTAAGGAAATGAATCTTTAACTTTTGATTTTTCATTTTTAATCACCATGTCATTGTATGCTATACAAAAGAATACCAGAACTGAAAAAACAACTTCTGGAAAGCCATAGCCCTTTTCTTGATGACCTCAACCGCATTGAGGAAGACTTCATGCGCATGTCGGAATTCTACGCAATGGGCAATATCGACCCACAGCTTGACAGCGTCTATGAGAGTCTGACAAAGCGTTTCCAAAAGCTTGAAAAGGACATTGAAATATACAACTCGGCTCACAACAGCCCGTTCTTTCAGCGTATGCTCTCCGACACAAACGGAGACTACACGCTTGACCTTGAAAGAATAAACTTCGAACTTGAGGAATTCAATATAGACATCACGATGCTCGACCTCGAAACCGACGAGCAGGTGAAGGAAGAAAAGCGCAAGCAGATTTTCACAAAGCACCACGAGATTCTCAAGCAACTCTTCGCAAAACTCTGTCTTTCGCCAGTACTCGGCAGCAGTCATGCAGAGACCATCAAGGACATCATCCTCTGCTCTACCACAAGCGAGATTGATGCGCAGGTTATGGTGTCTGCACTTCTCATCTCATGCCTTGAAGTGTTCGACGGTTACAAGGCTGATATTCTATATAATGTTTACAAGGAGAGTGAGAACGAGGTGCTCAAACAGAAGGCTTTGGTGGCATTCGTTCTCTGTACAAACAATAGCGACAGTGCCTATGATCTCAAGCTTCGTCCGCTGAAACCTACTCTCGTTGCCAACATTCAGCGACAGATTTTCTACATGACTGATAGCCCACGCGTTGAGCAGATTATGCAGAACGAAATCATGCCGGATGTCATAAAGAACAGCGAGTTCGACTTCAAGAACAATCAGATTATCAAAAAGAATCAGGATAAGCTGGACGATATTCTCAATCCGCACAAGGATGAGGAGATGATTGAAAAGATGGAAGAGACGATGAAGCGCATGAAGCATCTGCAAGACCAGGGCAGCGACCTTTTCTTCGGAGGTTTTAAGCACATCAAGCAGAATCCTTTCTTCGGCACTATCATGAACTGGCTATGCCCGTTCTATCTCGACCATCCGCAACTTCCTAAGATTGAGGACGATACGGACAACCGCATAATAAGTAAGCTCATAGAGAGAACGCCGTTCTGCGAGAGCGACAAATATTCGTTCATGCTTTCCATGAATCGCGCCCTGGCAACCATTCCTAAGGAGATGAAGGACATGATAATAAACGGTGAGGCGCAACTGGACATTGTTGGTAGTGACATAACACGTAACTCGGCTTACGTACGCCGCACCTATCTTCAGGACCTTTTCCGCTTCTATCAGCTCTGCTATTACGCAAAGAATCTCCACAATCCGTTCGGCCAAAGCAATCAGCAGAGCGTCATAACATCAAAATTCCTCCACCTCGAAATGCCTGAGTATGACGAATGTGCCATCAGCCTTTGCAAGACGCTCCGCAAGCTTGGCATGAAGCAGACGCTCCACGAAATGCTCAGCCAGTGGCAACCGATTACGAGCAAAGGAAAGATCTACCTTGCTTTCTGCGAACTTGAGAAGAATGAACCTGCAACTGCAGTCAGCATTTTCGAAGAGATTCTCGCAGATGAACCTCACAACATACAGGCTCTCTTCGGACTTACCAAAGCTTGCTTCGAACTGACATCATCGGGCAGTGCTGCAGGTAACAGTCATTTCCGTACTCATCAGACAGATGCTCTCAACTCGCTCCTTGCGCTCTATTTCAAGAATGAGAAGGACATGAGTGTGCAGCACACCCTCATCAAGGCTCATCTTATGGCTGGCGAAACTGACAAAGCTCTCAAGCTCGGTAGCGAACTCGTAGCCGAAGACAAGGCAGAAGCCTTCGTTGTGGCACTCGTCGGCGTTAGCTCACTTGCGCAAGGCGACATCAAAGGTGGCGTAAAACTTCTGAAAAAATCAGGGCTTGACCTCACTTCCGTATTCAAGGATGCTCGCTCTTTCGGGTTCTCTCTCTCGCGTGCACAAGAGGACATGATTCTGAATATTCTGAAATAACAGATTCATTTATTGGTATCCATAACTACACAGAAAAAGCCTACACCATTTAACAATTAGAAATGGTGTAGACTTTTCTATATGTAACCAAAATCTGTGGTTGCGGAATGTTAGGTGGATTCTACATAGCCTCAAACTTCATAACGGCATCCTCAACAGACATATTTGCAAAATCCTGCGCACTAATAATGCGACCAGACTTCTTGTCTGACAAGAATACTCCAAGAACAGCACCCGTAACAGCACTCTCAGGAGAGTTAGGTGCATTTGGTCCGCCAAGATCCGTTCTGCACCATCCTGGATCTATCAAGTTTATCATTACATCGGTGCCTTCTACCAAAGTGCCAAGGTCCTTAGTTACCTTATCAAGACCAGCCTTACTTGCAGAGTA
>JAZLKJ010000043.1:0-12229 GCA_045597565.1 Prevotella sp.
ACACAGGCTTTCGGAAAATAGTTTTTACCTTTGCACTAACAAAAAGGATAGAAACACTTTCTGACAAACAAGACAAATACAATAACTATGAAAAAACTCATTCTTCTCGCCCTTGCAACAGGTATGCTTACCTTTGGTAGCATAGACGCATCAGCACAGCGAGCACGTACACAGCAGCGTACTTCAAAATCGTCCTCAACAAAACTTTCGCCAGAAGCCTTCGTGAGAAAATGGCAGAGTCGTTTGGAACTCTTCTTTCAGGGAATCGTTGAGTACGGTTGTCCTAAGCAGTTCTTCTCTCAGATGCAGGAAAGTCTTCCAGACAATTTCCACATGAAGCTCGTTACAACCCAAGGCGGTGTACAATACTACGGTTTCGCCTTTATCCCTGATGACGGTTCAAACATTCTCTCTGGCTCTCTTGGCTTTCAGGGAGGAAAGGTTTACGGCTCAGAGATAAACAGTTGGGGATATGACGAAGAATATATAATGGAACTCAAGGAACAACTTAACTGGAAGTAAAACGAGATGAGAAAGATACTAAATATCGGCTATTGCTTAATCTTTGTGTTATCACTTACCAATTGTACAAAAGACAATGAAGAAACTGTTGATTCTTTCATTACACAAGAATTGGAAACACAGGAATGGAGTGGTAAAACTGCAAGCAAATTCAATGGTGGCACTGGCACACAAACCGCCCCTTACCAGATAGCAACTGGTTCACAGTTGGCACTACTCGCCAGATCCACACCTGTAAACAAATACTATGTACTGACTCAAGATATAAATCTGAAGGACATAGCTTGGACACCTATCAATCTGAACTCAGGAAACTTTGACGGAGCTAACCATACAATAAAAGGTTTGAACACAAAGAGCGGTTCGCAGCTAAGTGCGCTATTTTCAAGTACCTCTGGCACAATCAGCAACCTAAACATAAATGGTGCGTCAATATCCGCTGGCTCTGATAAATCAGCAGTACTCTGCGCAGAGATAAATGGTGGAACAGTTAGCAACTGTACTGTTAGCAATGCACAGATCCTGAACGAAGGATCTGCCATGGCAGGTGGTATTACAGCAGTTCTCTCAAACGGAACCATAAGCAACTGCACCGCAAACTCTCTAAACATCAAAGGTACAGAGAACGTTGGCGGTATTGTTGGTAAAAATAATGGTAATGTTAAAGACTGTAAGGTAGATAAGTCTGATGTAACATCTGCCTCTGACTATGCTGGAGGCATTTGCGGTTTCAACACAAGCAGCATATCAGGCTGCACAGCTGTCGGAACAACTGTGAAGGCTGTCAAAGATAACGCAGGCGGTATCGTCGGTATAAATAATGGTAAAATTGAAGACTGCAAGGCGGAAAATTCTGATGTAACTTCTACTTCTGACTATGCTGGAGGCATTTGCGGTTTCAACACAAGCAGCATATCAGGCTGCACAGCTGTCGGAACTACTGTGAAGGCTGTCAACGAAAACGCTGGCGGTATTGCGGGCAAGACAGAAACCGCCATCTCCAACAATAAAGTGAAAGGCTCACATATCTCTGCAACAAATTATGCTGGTGGCATTATTGGATGGTCAATAAACGCTATTAAGAACAACGATGTCATAAATACCGACGTTACTGCACAGATAGGTGCTGGAGGCATTTCGGGTGATGCTTCTGGTGACATAAACGATAAAAGCATGAACATCTCAGGCTGCAACGTTTCTGGATGTAAGATTACAGCTAACACTTATTCTGGAGGCATTACCCCAAGTTCTGTACTTAATATAAAAGATTGCCATGTACAGAACACCACTGTAAGCAGCAATGAATACGTAACTGGCGGATTGGTAGGTTATCTTGGAGGCAATGTTGTCGTAACTGACTGTAGTGTAGAGACATCTAATATTACATCAAAGGGAACTCTTGTAGGAGGTGCAGTTGGTGCAGTTAAGGAAATCTCACATGAGGGAGGAAACGACGCTTGCACTTTCAGCAACATACAGGTTACTAACACCAATGTAGTAGGAACTGATTCTGTAGGTGGAATCTTCGGTTCACTTGACCATTTCCGCATTGCTATCCGCGCCAAAGTTATCGGCTGTAAGTTCTCTGGTTCTGTTAAAGGAAGGGACTATGTTGGTGGAATATCCGGCTATACAGAAGGCTCAAATTACGAAAATTGCGCAGTGGAAGCAGATGTGACGGGAAGAAGTCTTGTCGGAGGAATCCTCGGTTTGGGTTCAAGCTATTGCGATTATGTCCGCACTTGCTCCGTACGCGGTTTGATACAAGCAACAGAAAAGTGCGCTGCAGGCATTGCAGGAACATTTTATGGCACATACTTGGCATACAACTATTTCATCGGAAATGTTTCGGGCGCAGAGAGTGATTGCATGGTGGCTGGAGCAGGATTAAGAAGAATTAGCGGAAGCTACTTCGTCAGGTCAACGGACGACAAGAGTGTACCATGGAGATGGGAAGACAATCAGTATTCCAAGATTTACACCAGCGCATGCTCCGACCTTGTTTCTGACATTGCCGGCACATTGAAGGAAAGAGTCACTGGTGGCGATAAATACTACAACTTCAGCAACACCTTCGTGGCATACGGCTGCACATGCCCACGATTGATTTGGGAATAGTTAAAGAACTTTAATTCAATCGTTCATATCACTTAGGAATGATATACAATATGCCATGAGGGCTATGGAGGTGCGGTGCCCTCACCGCACCATCTACCGCAAAAAATGATAGTCTAACAAACAATTTTTTCAAATGAAAAAATATATTATAATTTTTATCATGACTCTACTGGCGCATTCTTCTGTTGCGCAGTTACGTCCTGGAACTTATGAATATAGTTGGACTTATGCAGAAGGTACGGGGTATGAATACATTACCTTCTCGAATGGAAAGTTCACAACAGGAATGACAAGTGGATTACCTCTATATAGAGGATGGAGTGCGGGTTCTTTAATGGGTGTGGATCATCCTGGGAGGGATGAAGTTAAATTCTATGGAAGATATACTAAAGTGTCTGAAAATAGATATAAATTAACTCTAACTTCCTATTCTGATCCAAACCATTATCTAAGAAGAGGTGTTTGGTATGATGTCAAAAAGGACTACTATATAACTTGCACATCAAATACAGTGCAAGTAGATGGATCAGACTATTCTCTAACAAGAAGCATGTCTGCTTCTGAAATTGCTGCCCGTGAGGCCCAAGAGGCTCGCGAGGCGGCAGAATGGGAAAGACAGATGGAAGCTGAGCGCAGAGCGGAAGAGGCAGCTAAGGCGAAGCAGTGGAAAGCAGTTCTTGCTGCAAAGAAAGCGGGAAGCGAAAGCACTTTCTTGTTGGAAGCGGACAAATATTCAAAGTTGTCTATCGACGATGAAAACAGATACAATCTCAACATGGAGATCATCGATTTCTACAAAAGCAATCAAGAGTATGAAAAGGCTATGAAGAGCTGCGAGGAGCTTTATTCTGCAAAAGGATTCCAAGAGAAGAATGACACGTACGAAACAACTGCCAAACGAATTTGGAACGAGCTGGCAACAACTGTGATAGAAAGATCTCAGAACTCTCCTGAAAACCTCTGTTTGGTTGCAAAAAACAGCCTCGTCAACGACGCAAACAAGACTCTTGCATTGCAATATGCGCAAGAATACGCGTACAATAATGTGGTGCTTACCAAGAAAGACTTTCGTGAGGTAGAAGAAGCTGTTTACATGAAATATAGCGATATTAGAGTCTTTGACGACAACTACAAAAACAAGATAAAACAGTATTCCGAATCTTTGCGCCTGGATTCTGTTTCACACCTCCTTGCAAAGGCAAAGGACGAACTTGCCCAGAATAGGTTCTCGCAAGTAAACAGCACTTGCACCTACATAGAGAACATTGACCCGAGCAATAAAGAGACAAAAGGCTTGAGGTGCGATGCAGATTACGGTTTGCTGATGCAGCAAACCGTAAGGAAAGTGAATGATTATACGGCTTTCCTGAACCTCTACCCTGCGTCAAAGTATTATGAAGAAGTGTCAGACATGTGTGCTAACGAATTCTTCGCCAACAAGAATGCTTATAAGAACAATTATTCTTCCATTTGCTCCTATTCATACTTCCTTGAAGGTTTGCAGGCCAAGCTCAAACCATCTTCACAAAAGGTTGCAGACCAACTGAACAAAGTGACTCATTCTGCCCAGAAAAAATGTAGCAGACATCAATTCTGGGACAATGCGTTCGATTCCATGTTCAAATGCGACGACTGCCGCTTTGCTTCCATTAACCTTGGAGGTTCATTGGGAATTACAGGCGGTACGGAGTTCGTGGGATCAGGAGAGGTCGGACTCAGAATCTTCCATAAGTGCAAGTGGCTGAACATTTATCTTGGTGCAAAATACCTATACACCTCTGGCATTTCAGACCTTTGGACGGCAACTAACCTTACAGGCGAATTTATGGAAGGATATCTTACATCTCAGCACATAGCCATCCCTGCAGAGCTGCGAATAAACTTCAAGCACGAATGCGAAAACACCGTCTATCTCGGGTTAGGTGCAGAATACGGAATTCCATTGAATGGTAGCTTTACATATCTGAATCCGAGCAACTACAACGAAAAGCAAAGCCTAAAATCAAAGGATTATCTTAACCCTGCTTCTATATGGCCTCGTGCCAGTATAGGTTACTCTTCAGTTTTCATGGACTTTAGCCTTGTCGCTACTTACATGCCTGATGGACTTTACAATATGGATAATTTGCGAATGGCTAGTGCTGACGAACTTGTCGGACAAACCCAGTTTGACAAGCAACTAAAATCCAAGTTCAAAGTAGAACTCTCATTAAAGTATTTTTATTGACTGAAGTTTCCCACCCCTTTTGACAAGGGCAGCCTGAAAGGCTAACCTGCTCATAGCCCAAGGCAACGCCTTGGGTTTTAGGATATTGGTAGTACATTCGCCTTGAAAAGGCAAAAGCATTCCTAACAACCAATAACGCTTTTGCCCTTTCAGGGCGAGGGTAAACACCCATAACTAATACCCAAGGCGTCGCTATCGCTTTGCCATTGGGCTAGGTGCTTACTGGGCTTTCAGCCCGTTTTTCAAAGGTAGGAAAGTTCAGTTATTGATTAGAAATAAACGTCAGTTCTCCGCAATTCACTTGGCATCCAGCAATCGGAATAAGTATGTCTGTTTTGCGGAATAAGTGTAGTATTTGAGGCTTAATTTTACAGAATAAGTGTATTTTTTTGCTTTTTTCTTGGTTTTATTTCCGAAACGTTGTATATTTGCAGCAAAATAGAAATAAAACAATGGTTAGTTACCTACAATTTCATGAAACGATGCATCCGTACGGGTGCTTTAACGTGCATCAAGTGAAGATGGCATTTCCTGGTTATGATCGCAGCAACTATACGCGTTGGGTCAAGCAGGGATTGCTCCTTCGCTTGCGTCAGGAGTGGTACGCCTTTCCAGACATGTTGAGGGAGGTGGACTTTGCCCGTTTCGTAGCCGAACGAATGTATAGACCGTCATACATTAGTCTGCATTCGGCTCTATCTTACTATGGAATGATACCTGAATCGGTGGTGAGGATTACGTCTGTCACTACGCTTAAGACTGCATCGTTTGAGAACGTGTTCGGGCAGTATTCCTACCAGAATGTTAAGCCTTCATGTTTCTTCGGCTACGAACCACGACTGACGCCCAATGGGCGAACGTTCATGCTGGCACATCCTGAGAAGGCACTGCTCGACCTCCTGTATCTTTATCCGCAATATAATACGGAGGAAGAGATAGAGGAACTGCGTCTGGACGAGGATTATATGACATCTGACTTGAACCTTGACCGGTTGGCAGAATACCAAAGTCGCATAGGCAGCAAGGCGCTGGACTCACGAGTAAAACTGTTAAGAAAATATTTTGACTTATGATAGACCTCACATACATACATGGTTTCTTCCCTCCTCAGATAGCGCAGAACGCAGCAATGGAGAAGCACATGCTAAAGGAGTATCTGCAGCTTATGGTGCTGGATTTTCTTTCCACATCACCTTATATCTCTAAACTGGCGTTTATCGGTGGCACTAACCTGCGACTTATCCGTGGCATTGACCGATTCTCAGAGGATCTTGATTTTGACTGCAAGAACTTGTCAAAGGAAGAATTCATGCAGATGACGGATGATGTGCTTGCATACCTCACCCGGCAAGGACTACAAGTGGAGCCTCGCGACAAGGATAATCCACGACTGACTGCATACAGACGTAATATCTATTTCCCAGAGTTGCTCTTTCAGCTGCAACTGACCGGTCATCGCGATGAACGTTTTCTGATGAAGGTGGAGGCGCAGGATCAGGGGATAGAATATACTCCCGTAATTGCAAACGTTAAAGGTTGCAACTTCTTCTTTCCGCTACCAGTACCTCCCGATGGCGTGCTTCTGGCGATGAAGCTGTCGGCTCTGTTGTCACGAGCCAAGGGACGCGACTTCTATGATGCAATGTTCCTGCTTCAGCAAGTGAAACCTGATTACACTTTCCTTGGGCAGCGTTGTGGTATTCATTCGCCAGAAGAATTGCGAGAGGCACTACACAAGATGGTAGCAAAGACTGACTTGAACAAGAAGAAACGGGACTTTGAGCATTTGCTCTTCAATGCCAATGCATGTGATAGGATTCTGCGTTTCGACGAATATGTGGATGAAGTAATAATGTAGCTCGCAAAAAAAGTCACCCGATAGTATTTGTGGTGTATTTTTACGGAATGTGACAAAATACTTCTGGTGAACGGTGCAAGACAGGTAGGAAAATCTTTTCTTATCGGGTATGTTGGCTAGAAACTTTATAAGAATTGCTAGTAATAATCCTATGAGTTTTGCCTCAAAAAATGCATTTTTTGAGGCAAAACTCACTTCTTTTTTATTCGCGTTCCTATGGACTTTGGGTTAAAAGCTATAACCTACACCAACACCGAGGATAGATTTAAACTGAACGCGCTCACATGCGTAGCCGTCCTTCTCTATCTTCACTCCGTTGTAGTATCTGGTAGATGTAGAGAGCGTTGCCTGAAGGCACTTGAGGAACTGATAAGAGAGAGCCACATCCCAGTCAACATCGAAGTTGCCGATGCGACGGTTGTTGTCGCGATACTGTGGCACGTTGTGCTCGTTGCGACCAATCTCCTTCTTGTCGTAAGCGTATGGAGTGTAGAGCCCGAGAGTAGATGTTATCTTGAGGTCGCTGATAGAGTAGTTGATGGCACCCTTGAGAGAGAAACCTAGCTCAGCACGAGTGTTCATGGAATAATCCTTCTGGTCGTTGTCATCGTACTTCCATACAGCATACTTGTCCTTAAGCGACTGCTCTAGACCACCGTTTGCTACAGGGTAAAGATGGTCGTACTTGCGATTCATATCGTCGCTGACCATGACGGTAGTGAAGCGTCCTGCAATAGGCGAGATATAGACAGAGAATATGTCGTTTGGTTTCCAGTCCAAACCGATGGAAACATCGGTATAGGCAGGAGCCATCATCTTTGAAATGATAGGGTTATTCTTGCCCTTGCCTTCATAGTTGCGACCGAGGGCATACTGTGTGC
Source organism: Prevotella sp. (assembly GCA_045597565.1). Lineage (GTDB taxonomy): Bacteria > Bacteroidota > Bacteroidia > Bacteroidales > Bacteroidaceae > Prevotella. The sequence goes on from JAZLKJ010000043.1 coordinate 7,607, forward strand.
GGAAGCCTACCAATGCAGTGGCATACCATCCTTTTGACAACTCGTAACCCAGCTTAGACGCAATGTTGAACTTATCGTTCGACTTCTGGACCTGGTCGTTTGTCTGGTCAATATATGACATTCCGTACTCCGTGTCAAGACTGGTGTCCCATGCAATCTTGTCCTTGTGGTAGAGCAGACGCATACGAGCATAAAGCACTCCATTGACATTATTGTTACCTCCGGCAGCCCAGTTTACCATGCCTGTTGCAGCGGCATTCAGACCTGTTACGCCAGAGAACTTCCAGTCTTTCTCGCCTGTATCCACTTTCTTGAGGTCGTTCTTTGCTTCGGCTGCGGCATTCGCCTGAGTCTGTACGGTCTTCTTGTCCACTTCCTGCGCACCTGCTGCCATTGAGGTCAGGAGGCATGCAACTAAAAGAATCTTTTTCATTGTTGATATTGTAGTTTTTGGTTTATCTGCCGACAAAATTACGACTATTTAACGAATAAATAAAACAAAAACTTGTTTTTCTATTCAAATGAGACTCAAAAAGTGAAGTTTCGTTTTGATATTCAGTCTTTTTTATATAATTTTGCGCCATAAATCAATAATATCAACACCGACCTATGATAGTTAGACGCTTATTTACTCTCGCATTTGCATTCTCTACAATGGCTATGACAGCCTCTGCACAAGGTAGCAATGCAGGTTATCCCATCACTCCTGTATCCTTCACGCAAGTAAAGGTAAACGACAGTTTCTGGACTCCACGCCTTGAAGCTTCACGTACCACCACCATCCCCCTCGCCTTCACAAAATGCGAGGAGACTGGTCGCTATACGAACTTCACTAATGCTGCGGAGCACCTTAAAGATCCTACAAAGGAATTTCCGGACAAGAGCTGGACTTTCACCTTTGACGATACCGACCCATACAAGACCATTGAGGGTGCTAGCTACCTGCTACAGACTTTCCCTAACGCCAAGTTCAAGGGCAAGAAACTCTCCGAATACGTGGACAGCGTGATAGCAGTCATCGGCAGCGCACAGGAGCCAGACGGCTATCTTTACACTCCGCTAACAAAAGCTCCGTCAAAGCCTCACGAATGGGCTGGCACAAAGCGCTGGGAGAAAGTGGAACTCCTCTCTCACGAGTTCTATAACCTCGGTCACATGCTAGAGTCTGCCTGCGCCCACTATCAGGCTACAGGCAAGAGAAATTTCCTCGACATCGCTATAAAGTATGCCGACTGCGTATGCCGAGAGATTGGCAACGGACTGGGACAGGTGGCTCGCGTACCAGGCCATCAGATAGCAGAGATGGGCTTGTGCAAGCTCTACCTCGTAACTGGCGACAAGAAGTATCTGGAGCAAGCTAAATACTTCCTCGACATGCGTGGAAAGACTTCACGCAAGGATCTATACTCTCAGGCCCACATCCCAGTTGTTGAGCAGAAGGAAGCCGTAGGCCATGCCGTTCGTGCCGGATACATGTACTCTGGTATGGCAGACGTAGCAGCTCTCACTGGCGACCAGGCTTACATCAACGCCATCGACAGCATCTGGGAGAACATCACAACAAAGAAATACTACATCACTGGCGGTGTTGGCGCACGCCATTCAGGCGAAGCTTACGGCAGCAACTACGAGCTTCCTAATGCTTCGGCTTACTGCGAGACTTGCGCACAGATTTCTCACGTCTATCTCAACCACCGTCTCTTCTTGCTCCATGGCGACGCTAAGTATTACGACTGCGTGGAGCGCACTCTATACAACGGACTCATCTCTGGCGTTTCGCTCCAGGGCAACGCCTTCTTCTACCCTAACCCACTCGCCACAAGCACCGGCATGAACTACGCTCGTCAGGCTTGGTTCGGCTGTGCATGCTGTCCGTCAAACATCTGCCGCTTCATCCCTTCTCTTCCTGGTTATGTCTATGCGGTAAAGGACAATAACGTCTTCGTAAACCTCTTCCTCGGCAATACTGGTACCATCAAGGTTGGCAAGAAGAACTTCACTCTTGAGCAGACCACAAAATATCCTTACGACGGCGACATCAACGTTAAGGTGGCAAAGGGCAGCGGCAACTTCGCCCTCAACATACGCATTCCGGGATGGGTTCGCGGTCAGGTTGTACCAAGCGACCTCTATGCTTACGTTGACGGCAAGAAGCTCGGCTACTCTATAAAGGTGAACGGCACTGAGGTTGACGCAAAGGAACTCAAGAACGGTTATGCCGTAATAGAGCGCAACTGGAAGAAGGGCGACGTTGTTTCCGTACACTTTGACCTCATGCCACGTCTCGTGAAAGCAAACCAGAAGGTGAAGGAAGACATCGGCATGATGGCAATAGAGCGTGGTCCGCTTGTCTATTGCGCAGAATGGCCAGACAACGAGGCTGACATCCACAACTATCTCATGAACCCTAAACAGCCGCTCAACACTACCAGTGACTACACGCTTACACTTGAGGACGGTACTAAGCACACCGTTACTGCCATCACCACACAGGCTCAAGTACTCTCTTACGCCAACGACGGAAAGCTACAGACAGCCGACAAGAAGCTCACGCTGATTCCTTACTACGCATGGGATCATCGTGGCACAAAGGGCGCAATGAGCGTGTGGATGCCTACGGACGTAAGCGCTGCCCACGCTACTCAGGTCATTTACGACAAAAATGCTGACAACGGTTTCTTCGGTAGATAATTTCTATAATGTAATATCGAAGAGAATGCTGAATTATGGAAAAAGAACTGATTCAAGCCCATTTCCACCATAAGACCGACATCCAGATACGCTTCAATGATGTGGATAGTTTCGGGCATGTGAACAACAACACATACTTCGCCTACTACGATCTCGGTAAGGAAAGTTACCTTAACACGGTACTTAATTCCGACCTCCGCACGCTACCGATTGTTCCGGTAGTGGCAAATATCAGCGCAGACTTCATACTGCCTATTTTCTATGGCGACGAGATTCAGGTGGAAACCGCCATCATTCATCTTGGCACGAAGAGCTTCACGCTGCTACAGCAGGCTGTAAACAAGAAGACTGGCGCAGTACTTTGCCAATGTAAATCCATCATGGTTTGTTTCAACGCAAAGACGCAACAGGCAGAAGATATGCCAGACTCATACAGACTGGCTATACTGGACTACGAGAAAGACAATCTCCTTAAATAAATCATTACCCATTAGCCTCAACTTGAGCAAGTTAGAAAACTTGCTCAAGTTGAATATCTTATCCTCTCAGCGACTGCTTATACCAGTCAAAGAGACGATTGACGCCTTCGTCGATTTCTATCTTATGATGCCAGCCGAGAGAGTGTAGCTTGCTGACATCAATGAGCTTGCGCATTGTTCCGTCCGGTTTGCTTGAATCGAAGAGCACTTCGCCTGTAAAACCAACAGTCTTAACAATCAGCTCAGAGAGCTCGCGGATAGTAAGTTCCTTGCCTGTGCCGACATTGATATGGCAGTTGCGAATCTCGCCGAGCGATGGCACTGCACCGCCACGACCTGCGTTTGTATTACGGTCTGTTGAGCCGTCGGCAGATGCTCCGAAATGTACAGAAGAATACTTCTCCATGCCAATGACGTCACTGAAGTTCACATTCAGAAGAACATGAACAGAAGCGTCTGCCATCTCCTCGCTCCAGAGGAACTCACGGAGTGGAGTGCCTGTGCCCCAGAGAGTTACCTTGTTAGTCTCAATACCATACTTCGCGAGCACCTTCTTTATGTCTTCCTCAGAAGCCGAACCGTCAATGCCTTCCACAGGTCGCTTGTTCATGTCCACGCGGATATCATCCCAGTTCTGGTCATTAAGCAGCTTTGCAAGGTAAATCTTGCGCATCATAGCCGGCATTACGTGTGAGTTCTCAAGATGGAAGTTGTCGTTCGGACCGTAGAGGTTCGTTGGCATCACAGCAATGTAGTTCGTACCATACTGCAGATTGTACGATTCGCACATCTTCAGTCCGGCAATCTTCGCGATGGCATACTCCTCATTGGTGTATTCCAGCGGGGAAGTGAGCAGGCAATCTTCCTTCATTGGCTGTGGTGCATTCTTCGGATAGATGCATGTAGAGCCAAGGAAAAGGAGTTTCTGCACGCCGTGTTTATAGGCTTCGCCGATGACATTGCACTGTATCTTCATGTTCTCCATGATAAAGTCGGCACGGTAGAGCGAATTTGCCATGATACCGCCAACATGAGCGGCAGCAAGGACGACAGCATCCGGCTGCTCCTCATCGAAGAACTTCTTTACTGCATACTGATCTGTAAGGTCAAGCTCCTTGTGACCGCGACCAACGAGGTTCGTATAGCCGCGCTGAAGGAGATTGTTCCAGATGGCTGAACCAACAAGACCGTGATGGCCCGCCACAAATATTTTCGCTTTTTTATTCATAAAAAATCGAGGGAGGAGGGGTGAGGGAGGAGGTAAGAGGGAGGAGGTAAGGGGACTATGAATTTTCCAATTTCTTTAATGATGAGACGGGTGTGTCAACTGAACTGTGTCACGCTTGATTGTCAAGAACAGCTGGGGGACAATCCTGAGCGTCTCTTTCTTGGCAAACTCGGACAGGGCTCGATGCCCTGCCTGAGTTTTGATACGCTGGTGGCATAAACCATC
>JAZLKJ010000044.1:0-29469 GCA_045597565.1 Prevotella sp.
CGCGAGAATGCCGACTTCGTAGAACTTGAGGATGTGTATCTGAAGTTCTTTGAGGATGTGCTGGAGGTGAATGAGGAGATAAATGTTGCAAGCGTAAAGGAGAGCATCGGTAACCTGAATAATGCCATTGATTATTATCTGAGTGAAAATAACCCTAGCAGAAAGTATGGCTATCTGCGTGATGTGAAAAGAATTTTGCGTAATATTGCGCTCACGACCTTAAGGAATGTTATTGACCTGAAACGTAACATAGACAACACTTACAAGAACGAACCGACCTTTGCCATCAAGAAAAAGAAACTGGTGCACCTTGATGAGAAGCGCAAGGATATTGCCGCTCTGATAAATGAATGCGAGCGTGTGATTGATGAGAAGCAGACAACCTTTTTCATGGTGGCAATGGATGTTCAGCTGAAAGACATCGTGACGGATGTAAAACTCCAGTTGCGTGAGGTGTATCATAATCTGCTGGAGCTTGACCGTCAGATCATCAACTACCTGAACCTCATCGAATATCAGAACCGCCTGTTGCAGAAAGTACAGAAGTTGAAGTATCTGCGCGACCAGATGCTGCTTGATACGAACACCGATATTCAGGCGAAACTTCAAGTGAGGAATCCTGTGTGGATGGAACCTCGTCCGAGATATACGTTAAAAGTATCGCTCTCCATGCTTCGCAATTCAGAGGAGGGACTTAGGGTGCTGAAGGATATTGCAAAAGGCAATGGCAACAGCAGATTGAATAAAGGAAATCTTGCTGAACCGCTTACAGAAGACGAACTTACGGAACAACAGCAGATACTCCAAATGGTGGATGTGGGCGAAGTGAAGAATGCTTTTATGGCTTCTGGCGATAATCTGTTCCATTTCGTAATGAATTATTCTGGTTACAGAATCAAAATGGACGATGAAGTCAAACTCGTGCTCTTCTGTCAGATTGCAACACAGTATCTTGACGAACTGCATGTGAATGATGAATACCGGCAGCAGGGAGGAATAGAATACCCCATTATCTATCCATTAACTTCGAACATATAATCATGCGTTACACCAAAGAAATATTTGACATACTGAGCAAGGGTGGATTTATCTCCCAGAACTCAATCTCGCAGCAACGTTCGCATCTGTATGATGCTATAGAGGATGATTTCCAGAATTATCAGGAATACTTCTCTGGTATTGGCTTTCTGCTTGAGGGTGGTAATGGGTATTATTATTTCTCACGCACTGAAAATAAGGTGGAACTGGCAGACAAGGTTCAGCGTTTAGCATTATGGATAGATCGTGTGGATTTCCTCAAGACTTTCAACAACACGTTTGCGTCAGGATTCACCTTCCGTAAGTCGAACATACTTGAAAAGTTCTCCAGCGACATCGAACTCAAAGAGAAGGCACGCAACCTTTACACAGACGTGAAAACAAATGAGGAAAAGATAGAGAAACTCATCAACGACCTGGAGCGACAAGGTTTTGTGGAACTAGAGAACGACCTTGACGGGACCTACAAGGTGACAGCCGCCTTCCATTACATTGAAGAACTGATAGATTGTCTAACCATCATTGAAACTGAAGAGTCATGAGAGCATTGCGAAAGATAGTCTTTGTGAATAGTGCCAACATCCGTTATGCAGAAGTGAAACTGGATGGAAATGTACACTTCATTGGCACTCAGGGTGTGGGCAAGAGTACCTTGCTCAGGGCAATCCTGTTCTTCTACAATGCAGACAAAATGCACCTGGGCATACCAAAGGAGATGAAATCGTTTGACGAGTTCTATCTGCCTCACGCTAATTCCTATATGGTTTATGAATTGGAACATGAGCATGGTCCGTTCTCAATACTCGTATTCCGTTCTTCGGGAAGAGCCTGTTATCGTTTTATTGATGCTGCATATCAAAAAGAATGGCTTGTGGATGAGCACGGAGAAGTGACGGCAGAGTGGAAGGTTATACGCGACAGGTTGGATGGTGCTTATCCGAGCAAGATTATTGACAGATACGAGCAGTATCGCGACATTCTCTATGGCAACAAGCAAGCCGTAGGCAAGGAGTTTGCACGCTTCCAATTGTTGGAAACAAATCGCTATCAGAACATACCACGAAGCATACAGAATGTTTTCCTCAACTCACGTCTTGATGCCAACTTCATCAAGGACATCATCATACGTTCGATGAGCGAAGAGGAAGCGAATATTGACCTGGGGTATTTTCGTAGGCAGGTGTCTGATTTTGAGCAGGAATACAAAGATATTTCGTGCTGGTATAAGAAGAATCAGAAGGGCGAATCTGTAGTCAGAAAGCAGGCAGATGCCGTTGTGAAGTCTTATCACGAGTTACTATATATGAAGCAGCAGATAGAGGAACTGTGTGGTGAACTGAAGTATGCTGAACGTGTCTCTCGTGAGCGACTTCCGCTTATTGAAACTAAGATTACGGAACTTCTGCAGGAACAGGAAAGGCAGAACCGCTTGCTCTCAGAGGTTCAGCAAAAGCATGATGCAGAGAAGTCTGCTCTGAATCAGGAGCAAGGTGTAGTAAACGACAAGCTAAAACGTTTAAAGGAGCGCAAGGAGTACTATGCAACTCAGCAGATAGAGGTTGTGATGAATCGTTGCGCTAAAGAGCAAATTGTGAAAGCAGAGCTAGATGCTTTGAAGGAAAAACTTGCAGACCTAACGGCTCGTTTCAATGATGTCACAACAAAATACAAGGCTCTGCGGCAGAATATCAGCAATCAGCTTGAGACTTTCAAGCAAGCTCAGCAACAACGTATTCTTGCTGAAGGTCAGGAGAAACAGAATACTGACGAACGCTTACTGAAGGAGTATAATGCAGCAAGAACGGAGATAGAAGAATCATTTGCAGAGAAAATAGCTTCGGCAAACAATACGATTGATACCATAAAGGCAGAGCAGAATGATTGCGACAAGGAACTTCTGAAACTGAAGTATCTTGAGCCCTTCAAGGAAGAGAAGGATGCCTTGAATCAGCAATTGAATGAACTTCAACTCAAGGAGAAGGAGCTTGAAGGTCATATAGGTTTCCTTGCGTCTGAGATTAATCGCGTTCAGGCAGAATATGATAAAAAGGAGGCAGAAATCAATGCTGACTACAATCGTGAGTTGGATGAAAAGCAAAAGCAGATTGATGCTCTTGTTGGGCAAATTCGTGCTATCGATGTACTCCTTGACCGCACCAAAGGTTCGCTATACGAATGGCTTGAGGATAACAAACCTGATTGGGAACAGAACATTGGTAAGGTAATCAATGAGGAGAAGGTTCTCTACCAGACAGGACTTCATCCGCAAAAGGCAGATGGAGCCACATTGTTTGGCGTGAAGCTTGACCTTATGGATCTTCCGCTTAATGTGCGTAAGCCAAAGCAGTTGCAGGATGAGAAAAATTCTTTAGAGAATGAATTGAAGCAGGCAAAGGCTGAGTATGCAGATATTCATAATAGACAGGAAAAGGCTATAGAAGAGTTGAAGCGTCAGTTTGCGCCAAAAGTAAAAGAACTTCGTCAGCAAAAGTCGCTTGCGGAGACGGAACTCAATTTGATTCCGCAGAAGCGAAAAGGTATTGTAGTCAAGATTGAAGACTATGAAGCCAAGGCAAAGCAGATTATCGAAGAAAGGCAGAATGAACTCACAAGTCGGCAGCAGAAGTTGGCTCATGACCTTACGTTAGCACAAACCGCATCTGCGAAAGTGACAGCTGACAAGCAGAAGCAATTGAAGACTGCTGAGAAGAAGTATAATGACGCCAAGGCTGAAAACGTAAAGCGATATGCTGAACATGTGGCAACGATAAATTCGGAAACAAAGGTTCGTGAGCAAGATGCTGATGCGGAATTGCTGAAACTGAAGCATCAGGAGGTGGACGAGTTGAAAGGCCGTGGCGCAGATACCACTCTTGTGAAGGATTGTGAGGCAAAGATAAGCAAGGCCGAAGATGAACTAAAGTACATCAACAATCATCGCAAACTCGTATATAATTACCAGCGTGACAAGGAAGAACTCTTTGACCAAGAGGACAACCTAAAGAGTCAGAAGAAGAATCTTGCAGAACGGATTAAGCAGTTGAATGAGAAGTATGGTCAACGTGAGCATAAACACAAACAGCAAATTGCGTCTTTGGGTAAGGAACTTGATAAACGTAAGGATGAGAAGAAACACCTTGAAGATGAATTGCAGAAGGCAGAGCGTTTTGCGCATAACGAAAATCTCTGCCCACCAATGCTTGCCGATGCAAAGGAGAAACAGACGTTACGTACTCCTGGACAAGCTGTTGATGAACTTACAGACATCATTGTGTCGCGTCAGTCAAAGCATAATCACTTCAAGCAGAGCATTAACGTGTTCAAGGGCAATTTCTCTGCCAAGAACACATTCAGTTTCCGTACCGAGCTGACCATTGACGAGGATTATCTTGACTTCGCCAACAATCTCGATGACTTCCTTATCAATAATAAATTGGAGGAGTATCGCCGCAGAACAAGTGAGCGTTATGTGGACATCCTTGCTCGTGTGTCTAAGGAGATGGGCGAGTTGACGCGTCATGAATCAGATGTGGACAAGATTATCCATGACATCAACAACGACTTCAAGGAACGAAACTTTGTGGGTGTCATCAAACTCATTGCCCTTCAGTCGGTTCCATCGGCAGACAAGATGGTGCAACTGATGAAGCGCATCAAGGAGTTCAACGATGAGAATCAGTTTACTATGGGCGAGATGAATCTTTTCTCCACAGTCAATCGTGATGAAGTGAACCAAAAAGCGGTCTCTCATTTGCTTGACTTCATGAAATCGTTGACGGACAATCCGTCACGTCAGTATCTCACACTCTCTGATTTGTTCCAGTTGCAGTTCCGCATCATTGAAAATGACAACGATACTGGTTGGGCGGATAAATTGTCGCATGTAGGTAGCGAGGGAACAGATACGCTTGTCAAGGCGATGATCAACATTATGCTTATCAACGTGTTCAAGGAGAAGGTAAGTCGCAAGTTCGGAGACTTCCGCATTCATTGTATGATGGACGAGATAGGCAAGTTGCATCCGCAGAACATTAAGGGAATCCTTGACTTTGCCAATGCACGTAACATCTTGCTTATCAATTCTTCACCAACTACATATAATGTCTCTGACTATCGTTATACCTACCTATTACAAAAAGATGGTAAGTCAAAAACAATCGTTCACTCATTGATTTCACAGAAATGAAAATAACCGTTGCACTCATTGATAAACTCATCCGTCTTCGCAATGGAGAGTCTTTACCAGCAAGCCTCCTCAAAGGTGAGTGGGTAGAGGATTTGGTGCGTGATGGCGTGTTGATTAGTACTTCACACAAAAGCAGAAGAACGTTGTTCGCTCCTGATGCCGATGTTTTATGTAAAGCATTGTCTTCTGTTGATGAAAGATTTGCTGATTTGGAGGTTTTACGCAGGGTGTTGCTTTCTGAGAATATTTTACGCTCAGAACAAGCAACGACTTCTGGCAACTCCAAGATTGTGATGGCTCGTTCATGCCCTGGCTTCCCAGTCAACTCCTACGAGCAAATACAATGCGTGTTGAACGGAAAGGAGTTTGTTGTGAATCCAGCAGACGGAAGTTTCATGTTTGTTGCAGATTGGAAATCATTCACCGTACCCGAGGATGTTGTAATTGTTGGTATAGAGAACATGGAGAACTTTCGCATGATTCGCCAGCAACGTGTTCTTTTTGAACAATGCATAGGAGCTGAACGTCTGCTCTTCGTCTCTCGCTACCCACAATCTACAGACCTCCGTTTGTGGCTTCAATCCATCCCTAACCGTTACGTCCACTTCGGTGACTTTGACCTTGCAGGCATCAATATTTTCCTTTCAGAGTTTCATGCTTATCTTGGTCAGCGTGCTTCATTCTTGATACCTTCCGATATAGAACGACGATTGGCGAAAGGCTCCATAGAACGATATAACGACCAATATGCAAGATTCAAGTGTATTACGTCTCATCTAAAAGAAATCCAATCCCTAATTGACTTAATCAACAAGTATCATCGTTGCTATGATCAGGAAGGTTATATTGGTTTTTAAGTTTTAGAACATATACCCCACATTGATGCTCAGACCAACCTTCTTGGTCATATTGCTCCAGTTGAAGTTTAGTTCCAGAGGGCCAATGGCTGACTTGAAGCCATAGCCAAGGGCTGCACCATAGAGATGGTCGGGATCCTTTGCGTTGAAGAATTTATTCGAATGCTGACCATAGTTGCCTACGGCGAAGACGTAGTGCTTTGAAGCTATTGCCTGGCGCAACGTCATGCCTGCCACGAACAGGTTTCTCTTTACCAGCTGGAGATAGTTTATGCCGGCAAAGGCAATCTGCTGAGGCAGGTAATGCCCGTCAGTGTTCACACCGCCGATGCAGTTGCAGATGGTGAAGTAGTCGTTGTTTGACGTCCATCTGCCAGCAACACTTGGTGTCAGGGTGGTAGAGTGAGACAGAGGCAGGGCAATTGCAAACTTGGCATCAAAGATATTCACTGGCTTGCCACCCTCGAATGCCGAACCATTGTCGGTATAGAGCTCGTAGCCCATAGTGAAGAACATGCCTTGTGTGGCATTGTCGTTGGCATTGCGATTATCGAAGGTCACTCTGCCGAAGTAGCCTAAGCTTGGCTCAGAGCTTGAATCTTCTGCCCAATCCAAATAGTCTTTATGTATCAGCGACTCTTCGAAGCTGTAGTAAGAGTAACGGCTGCCGAGCATTACTTTCCAGTTTCTCCAGTAGCGTGAGAAATCCAGCTGTACAATGTGTCCATTGTGCGTTTCTTCAGACACGCGATCGCCCTTGTTGTATATCTTCATGTCATTATATTTGAAGTTATACTTCAACTGCGCTATCAATGCGTTGCTTAGGTGTAGTTTACTGTAGATTTCAATGTTCAGACGGCGACCCAATCTGCTTTCAAAGCCAACGCTCAGTTTCTTTTTATGGTTCAGTTCCAGCATACCGTCGAGCAGCAGACTAGCGAGCTCCTCGTTATCAAATCTCGCTCCTACGCCGGCAAAACTGTTGCGCTCGTTAGCCTTGTATATAGAAGGTACAGGCACAACGTCGTACATGTTTTTCGGCATTGGTCGGGGCTCAGGGGCTGGCACGGGCTGTTTCAGTCCAAGTTTTTCGCGCAGAGCAATAAGCTCGTCCCATTTCTCACGGGCAGCAATCTCTCCTCTATGCATGAGCGAATCTATAGCCACGCTGTTGAAGCTTGACGATGAATAGCCCTTCACGTTCACCTTAATATAAACATCAGTATTAGCTACATTCTCGTCGTGCTTGTTCAGGCAGAACATGTCGATGAGTCTGGTGGCGATAGACTGAGTGGTATTGAGTTTGCTTGAAGGCAAAGCACTGGCAGAGAGATCCACGCCTATCACGTAGTCTGCTCCCATCTTGCGGACAAGGTCAACAGGAAAGTTGTTCGTAGTGCCGCCATCCGTCAGCACTTTATCCCCCTTTACAACAGGCGCAAAGACCGTCGGAATAGCCATGCTGGCACGCATGCTTTCAGCAAGCACACCTGAATGTATATCCACCTCTTCGCCAGTCACCACATCCGTAGCTACGCAGGCAAAAGGAATCTTCAGGTTGTTGAAGCTTATGCTGTCAGGAGTATCAGCGGTAACCTCTGTCAGGAGTTTTGCTACATTATAACCTTTCAGCACGCCGCCTTCAATAATCTCGCCTGGGTTCTTATCAAACTTCGCCGAAAGAATGTTTCTATCCACCTGTTCTCTCTCGTAGAGGCTCAGTTGTTTTCTTTCTCTCTTGTCAATCAGCAGGGTTGTCCAGTTCTGGCTGCGCATGATGCTGTCTATCTGGTCAGCATTATAACCAGATGCATACATGCCGCCGACGAGCGAACCGATACTTGTTCCGGCGATGTAGTCAATAGGAATGCCAGCCTCTTCAATGACCTTCAGTGCCTTAACATGTGCAGCACCTTTAGCACCGCCGCCTGACAGCACCACGCCAACCTTCTTTCTGCCGCTATGCTGTTGCTGGGCAAACATTCCCGTGAAGGCTACTAAACATAAACAGAGTAATAATATTCTTTTCATATTCAAACTTTTATTCATCATTCTTTTCCCCCCCTTTTCTTTTCTTTTGCAAAGTTAGAAAATATTATTGAAAGAAGTAGCACGAAAGCCAATTATTTTCAATTAATGTGTAAATATTTGTCTTTTAATGGCTTATAATCAGTCCAAATAGTTAATAACTGAAGTTTACCACCCTTTTAACAAAAACAAGAAAAACATTAAAATCCAACAAAGCTAATTTATAGAACCCACCTTGAAAGATAAGCAAAAAGATTCGTTTGCTCATTATTTCAGCGGAATCCACAAAAATATTGCTCAAGATTGTTGCTATTTCAATAATATTTACTAATTTTGCCGACGAATGACAAATTCATGTTAAAAACAGAAAGAACATGGCAATAACAATACAAACACCACCTAACATTGGTATCTCTTCACCATTAGGCGCACTGATAGCTCATTTCAATTCTTCTTCACAATCCGTAAAGAAATCGTTCGCAAAGCTTTTTGCAGAATACAAAGCTCGTGAGGAAGAACAGAAACTGATGGCAAAGATTGAACGTGGAGAAGCAGCAATACGCAATGGACAAGGAATTAGCCAACAAGAAGGACAATCTACGGAAGAATTCATGGAACGCCTATATACAATGTAGTCTTCTCTCCTGATGCTCAGAAGGATTTGGTAAATCTGAAAAAGAAAGCACCTAATGCGTTCAAGAAATTCACTAAGATATATGAGGAACTAAAAACACACCCAAAGACAGGAACTGGTCAATGTGAACAATTGAAACATTACGGTGAAGAAACCTGGTCACGAAGATTGGACAAAGAGCACAGATTAGTCTATCGTGTATATGATGACACAGTAAAGGTCTTTGTTCTTTCTGCATTTGGGCATTACTAAAAACACCAACATAAACATCAACGTGAGATAATGTTTGTAGGGCGAGGAAATCCCAAGAACAAACCATCCCCCTAACGGGCTTCTTCTCTTTCATGCAAAAAACAGGAAAAACATTTTTACCTTCATCGTTGAAATCTAAGTGATTGGTTTTTAATGTTTTTTCTTTTTGAAGTACTGTATGTTTCTGTTTGGCATTTCATGAGAGCTCGCTCTCAAGGAATGACGAACAGAAACATACGGAATCTTGCAAGAGATTCTAAAAGGACTTCAAAAAGTGTTTTTCTTGTTTTTGTTAAAAGGGTGGGAAACTTCAGTTAATAATTATTATTGAATTACGCAAGATAAAGGTCGTAGAAATGCCAATAATCGGTCGGTATGTATTTACACTCGTTAATAAATCAGTACCGAAACAGCATGTTTTTCCGCAGTTTTTCAAGTTTTATCCTTAAATTATGTAACTTTGGCGCGATTTATAGTACATATTCTGGCCTTATCGGCTAGAATAAGATTCAATTATGATGACAACTAACACATACACTGGCAACCATATTCTCGTTGGACTTGGAGGCACTGGAGGCAAGATTCTGCGTGCTTTCAAGATGCGAATGTTTGAGGAATTCCCTGAGGCTGAAGACCGCAAAAAGCAGTCGGTGGCTATTCTCTATGTTGACTCGACAGACGAGATGATGCCAAAAGACGGCAAGGCACGCGCTGACTTCCGTGTGATGGGACAAGACGCGTCGTTCACTCAAAACGAGTTTCTCTTCATCAAATCGGTCGATGTGGAGGACATTCTCAGCCACATCGGCAACTACCCTTCCGTAAAAGGCATCGTTGACAATGTGACTGCCGTAAAATCCGCCATCGGTTCTCTCGGCGAGGCTGCTGGTCAGAAGCGTCGTGCCGGCAGACTGCTCTTTGCCGCAAATGCCACGGGCTATGTGAACAGCCTGAAGAATGCCTACGCTCAGTGTGTGGAACGCTCTGGCGACTCTAACAGCAACAACATCCATATCTTCGCCGGACTTGCTGGCGGAACAGGCTCTGGAGCAATAGTAGATGCCGTGCTCCAGGCTCGCAAGCAGTTCCCTAACGCGAAGATTTCGGTCTATGCCATGATTCCGGAAGAGAATCTTCCGAAGGCTGACATGGACCAGGGACGCTACTATCAGAACGGCTATGCTGCGATGAATGAGCTCAACGCTCTGCAGGTAGGAGCATGGCAGCCTCACGACATCACAGGAAACAGCAAGCTGAATCTCTACAACGACCGCGTGAAAGGCGTTGCCGACGGCTTGACTGTCTATAGCAACGTCAACGAAAACGGTCTTTCGGTGAACTCTCTTGAGGAACTGCCAAAGATTGTCAGCGACTATATCTTCGCCCGCATATTCTTCGTGAACAGCCTTGACCAAATCAACCAGGACATCGTCCGTGCCTACAACTTCGAGAACATGGACGACTTCGCCCTTGAGTTTGACGAGGCAGCCAACCTGAACCCTGACGGCAGCAAGCCTGTAGCACGCACAAAGAAGATAAATTCCTTCGGCATAAAGCGTGTGATGTATCCGGAACTCCGTGTACTGAAGCACATCACATACACCGTCGGCGAGAGCATTCTCTACCAGTTCAAGTACAACAACTGGCGCGAGAACCAGGGCTTCGTAAACGAGGAACGCAACCGCGACTACCGTGGAGAGTATCTTGACCGCGACAATCTTGCCATCTGGCGACTGGACGAAGACCATCTCACACTCGATCTCAATGTCCTTGACACTGACACAAAATATCCTCGCTTCAAAGACTACTGGCACGATAAGGCTGTAGGCTATGCTGAGGAAGCGAAGAAGGCGGCTTGTCCGCTGAACGAACTGGACAGCATCCTCAATGAGTTCTACGAGAAGCACTTCCGCGAGGAAGGCGTTGAGTCGTTCTATCATTCCAAGGAAAGAGCCATCCCTGAGATGGCGAAGGAGATACGCCACAACGTAGAGTTCGGTCTCTTCGACAAATGGAAGGTTGGCGACATCTCCATCATCGAACTGCAGAAGGTTTCAAAACTCATCCTTGAGCACATGGAGGTTCTTCGCGGCGAACTCGTGGAAAAGACTAAGAAGATGCGCGACGAATGTTACGCTATAGATCAGGATCGTCAGGCTAACCTGCGCGACTGGTCAAGTCTCAACATGCTTCACCGAATGGTTGGCATAGGCGCACGCCGCTACGCAGACCATCAGGAGATTCTGGCTGATATGTACACCTGCAAGACTCGCATCATTGCCCTTGAGTTTGCTAAGAAACTCGCAGCAAAGGTGTTCGTGGAGTTCGGAAAGATGGATGCAGACATATCTGCCTTCGGTCAGAAGATAAACGACGCCATCAACGAAACGGAGAAGCTCATCGTGGCACAGCGAAAGGTGAACCGCGGACTGGAAGATATGCGCGGAGCAATCATCGAGGTTAGCGAGGAGGAAACTATGGTTGACTTCGAGCGAGACCTGAAGATTGACAAGCTTGACATGCCTAACATTGCGCGTCAGCTTCGCGAGGAAATACTGCCAGACTCTGACTTCTTGAACTTCGGACAACTCGCCAACTACATCAGCGTTGACGACGTGAAGGATGCCTTCGACATCAAGCTCTCGGAGATTGTCCGCACAAAGCATACGGAGAAGGCTGACAGCGACAATAAGGTGCTTGGTCTGAACATCCTCACTCAGCTTCAGCAGAAACTGAAGACAGACGACGACATCAAGGCTTTCGCCTCAAAGATAGTACAGCAGAGCGGCAGCTATCTGCGCTTGAATCAGGAGCAGATTCTGCTTAACCTCCGCAACAACGAGGGCAATCTGAGTCCGCAGAATCCGGCAAGCATAAACAAGAAGGTCATACTCATCTCCATCCCTTCGCCAGACGAGCACGAGAGTCTGAAGCGCTTTGCAGATAAGCTGGAGGAAGCCTTCCGCAACTCCATCAACCAGAGCACGGCACGAACAAATATCACGATAAACCGAAAGAGTCTGCGCAAGGACGAACTCTCCGTGATAACCGTCTCTTACTGCTTCCCAATGCGTGCTATCGAATGGATGGAACCATACAAGCAGAAGTACGAATATTTCCTCAACACAGGCAATCCGAATACCGACACTGCCAACGCCATTCTCCTTCACACCGAGGGCGACGGCAGCCAATGCCCAGAGCTCTTCCCTGTTGAGAATGCAGAGGAAGTGGCAGCAGAACGCGCTCGTCAGGCAGCGATGGCTAATGGAACAGCAATGTCAGGAGCAACAGCTATGCCTGGAGCAGTTGCAATGCCACCGACAGCAGGTGCCGTTCCACCTCCTATACCTGGCATGAACGCTGAGATCAGTCTCTTCCTTGCCATCGGCGGTCAGCAGTACGGTCCTTACAACCGCGCCACATGCCAGCAGATGGTACAGAGCGGACAACTGACACAGCAGACTCTCGTATGGATGGAAGGCATGGCAAACTGGGCTACAGCCTCACAGGTTCCGCAGCTCTCCTCACTCTTCGCTCCGCAGATGCCACCACCGATACCTAGTTTGTAAATTTAGTAGCCATGGCTTTTGAAAGACGAATAGAACACTTAAGATACCGCTACGGCATTTGTCTCAACGACGAATGCCCATGCTGCAAGGACAAATCCGTGCTGCAGATTGTGGCACGAAAGGAATTCGTATGTCCTGAGTGCGGCAAGCCTTTACGCGAGGTTGCACCACCAAAGCAACCTTCTTACAAGTGGGTGAAATGGCTCATCGTAGCGGCTTTACTTGCTTGTGCCGGCATTTGTTATTACCACTTCTTCGGCAACACGGAAGAGAAGCTCATAGAGCCGTCTCAAGACGAGGTTGCTACAGACACACTGGAAGAAACCGTCCCTATAACGGACAGACCCCCTCTAACTCCCCCACAGGGGGAGGACGGAGTTCCTACCACAGAGGAAGACCAAGCAAACGACGGAGTATTCCCTGCCACCGCTGAAGACGAGTCTGCCGTTTATAGAACAAAGGTTACTGAGCCGCGCGAAAATGCCGCCACTGTAGGAGCCGAATCATCGTCTAAGTCCTCACGCCTACGTTCGAAGGAATCGGTTGGCGTCGCTTCCCCTCACCCTGTAGGGGAGTCGGAGGGGGGCGGTCCTCACCTCTCTTGGGGAGTCTATTCGGGTCCGGCCAACGGGCTCGGTGGCACTATCCGCGTGACAGCTGCCCACGTCCTCGACTGTCGCGACGGTTCGTCCATACAGCTCCAGCCGGGCGACGAGATCCAGCAGACAAAGTTCCAGGGCGACGACCTCAGACAAGGTGTGTGGATAAGCAACGGCGAGCGTCAGTTCTTCACGCGATAATTACATTTGACCTCGCCCGACATCTTGGGGACATATATCAAATTTCCAAAACTAATGACTAAACTATTCTCTATACTTCTCCTTCTTCTCTCCTACTCTGCCTTCGCTGCCGACAACGTGAAAGTGTCAATCAGCGATGTGAACAACTATACTCTTCAGCAGACCATGGAGAGCAATGCGTCAAAGCTGCTGTCAGCCATAAATTCCGCCGACACAAGAAACTCAAAGGCTATTGATTTCAAGGGAATCAGCATCACTGACGATGCAGCCAATTCTATCGCAATGATCTGGCATAATGTTCATTTCCGCACCATACAGGAAACCCTCACAGAGCGTTGCCTCACCCTGCAATCAACGAAGAAGGTCCGCGGCTATGAGATCATGAACATCGCGATTCTGATGAAGCCACAAGACAAGGCATATAAAGGTAAGGAGAATCAGGAGGCCACTATAACATTCGACGCGCAGGGAAAGATTTCCGACTTCGTCATTTCGTCTGGCATTCATCAGTACAACACTATAATGAAGGATGCCGTCGGACTTGACGACCTCGACAAGCGTATGCAGATTCTGCATTTCGTGGAGCAGTTCCGCACGGCTTATTGCCAAAAAGACCTCCAGTTCATGCAGAACATTTTCTCTAACGACGCCCTGATAATCAGAGGTCGCGTAATGCAGCGAAAAGGAAAGGAGATCGGTATGCTGCCAAGCATAGTTTACGACAAATACAACAAGGTGCAATACATTGAGAATCTCCGTGGCATCTTCTCGCGCTGCAAATATGTGAATGTAAAATTCTCAAACATCACAATAGAGCGCAACGGTGCAAAGCCTCATATCTACGGCGTAACCTGCACGCAGGATTGGCAGACAAAGCGCACCAACGGCGTACACTACGAAGATCTCGGCAAGGTTTTCATGCTCTGGGATTTTTCAGACGAAGACCATCCGATGATTCACGTCCGCACATGGCAGCCAACAGAGGACACCCGAACCTTCTCTACGCAGTCGTTCAGGTTGTAATAATGCTGTAGGGCGAGCATTAATGTAGGGCGAGGATTTCCCTTCCTACGCCAAACTATCAATATACTTCTTAAGATCCCTGTAGAACGGATTCTTTGACAGCGTCTCGGAATCGCCGAGGATGAACAGTTTCATTCTGGCGCGCGTCATCGCCACGTTCATTCTTCTCAGGTCGCGAAGGAAACCTATTTCGCCCTTCTCGTTACTTCTCACGAGCGAAATCATTATTATGTCGCGCTCCTGTCCCTGGAAACCATCTATGGTGTTTATGGTAATAAAGCGCTTTATCGGCTTCAGGATCTGCGACTTCTTGACCAGCGTTCGCAGATACTGTATCTGCATTCGGTAAGGACTTATCAGACCGACATCCATTCTCTCGTCAAGGAAACGCTCCTTGCCTATCTTCGTCACGTAGTCTTCCAAAGTCTTTATGGCAAGCTCAGCCTCACCTTTGTTTATTCTGCCGTGGTTCTCACCGACATATTCCTCATGAAACAGCCTCTCTCCGGTTGCTTCCTCCTCAAGGGGGGAGAGAGTATCAACCCACGTTATCGGCACGTCAAGGTCGAGGATAGAGCGGTTCTTCACCATATCCGCAGACACCACGCCGTCCTCATAGAACCAATGGCTTGAGAACTTCATGATCTGTTCGTGCATACGATACTGCATCTTTAGCATCGTAACGCATTCCGGCACATTCTGCACTATTCGTTCCATCAGCGTCACGCCAAGACCTTGCTTCAGAGCCTCGTAGCATTTCACCGTCGGAGGAAGCTGCATGTGGTCGCCAGCCAGCACTACCCTACCCGCTCTTCTTATTGCTATCCAGCAGGCAGGTTCAAGAGCCTGAGCAGCCTCATCTATAAATAATGTAGGGAATTTCTGCCCGATAAGCAGTCGGTTGTCCGCGCCGACCAAAGTACACGCCACAACTCTCGCCTCAGTAAAGAGCGAAGCCTTTATGCGGTATTCTATCTCGTCGGCACGTTCACGCAGACGAGCAAGCTTCTGGTGAGTGCTTTCGCCCTTCTTTTTCTGCTCACGAACCTGACGGATGGTACGACGGATATTCCATAGTTCAGGATAATCAGGATGACTCTCGAACTTCCTTTCGTAAGTATATGACAGCATCTTGTCGTTCACTCGGGTAGGATTGCCTATTCGGAGCACAGGCACACCGTGGTCAACGAGTTTCTCACTTATCCAGTCAACCGCCATATTGCTCTGCGCACAGACCATCACCTGCGTCTCTCGGCGGAGAGTTTCGTAGATAGCCTCAACGAGAGTGGTGGTCTTTCCTGTTCCCGGAGGACCATGCACAACAGCCACGTCCTTGCTCCAGAGCACCTCATTGACAGCCTTCTCCTGCGAAGCATTCAGCCATGGGAATTTCATAGCATCGAATGTCCATTTCGCTGGTTTCACACCGCCTGAGAACACGCTGCGCAGATGAGCCACGCGAGAGTTCTTCGCCTTCAGCACTTCGTCCAGCGCATGGAACATCGTCTTGTAGCTTGTCTCGTCAAAATATAGCTGCACACCAAGCAGTTCCGCATTCTGCAAGTCCATAACAGCCTTGGCAGAAGGCACCTGAACCACCATCCTATTGCCATCAACGTAGGATATTTGGCAGTTGTGCTTGAGGTAGTGTTCCTTGCGGGATTTCGTATCCAAAGCAGATGCTTTGGATACAGGGGTTGGCTGATCGGAGTCTATCTTAAAAAAGCACACTGGCTTTCCGTATTCAAAGTTATGCTCTATCTCTTCCTCTTGTTCGCCATCGCTATTTGTTGAGGGAGCGTTGAATATCTCCACAACAAGTTGGTTGAGCGAGTTATAGTAGCTTCTGCCCACGCTGACGGGATACCAGCAAATACCTCGCTTTATGCGACGTCCCAGTCCCATTTCGTTCATCTGCTTTCGGTATTCTTCCTTCTCCGAATCATGCTCCATCTGCAGCAGCGTACGCAGTTTCTGTATGTACAATAAATCTTTCATGCCGCAAAAATACAACATTCAAAGCTTTTTTCCGCATCATATCAACATTTTCACAGCCTTAACGCAGATTTCCCCACCTCTTTCTTGCGTATAATCAAATAAAACCTTAACTTTGCAGCGGTGAACTATGGTTTGCTATGCACTTTTTCTTGAATATGTTTGGTTATTTGAAATAAAACCTTTACTTTTGCAGCGTCATTGCATGCAATATAATCTTCTAACTATATAAGAACGAATAGAGAAATGACAGACAGAATAGCGAATCCTATATATGACAGCGTGTTCAAGTTCCTTATGGAAGACAACCGTGTGGCACGAGCAATGCTCTCAGCACTTTTGAAGAAGAAGGTGCTGAATGTAGAGATGCGTCCTCAAGAATATACAAATAAGCGTAAGGATAGAATTTCTGTTTTTCGTGTTGATTTCTCAGCACTCGTTCAAGAAGAAGACGGTAGTGAACATCTTGTACTTATCGAATTACAGAAGACTTGGCGTCCGACAGAGACGCTTCGCTTCCGTCGCTATCTTGCTGTTCAGTATGAGAATGAGCGTAATGTATCATCAGAAACAGGAGAACCGCTGCCGATTGTTTCCATATATCTGCTCGGTCATAAAGTTGACGATTTGAAGGAATCTGTTGTCTATGTCCGTCGTAAATACCTTGATTACGAATCTAACGAGATTAAGGAAGGCGTGCCAAGTCCGTTCGTTGAGCAATTAACTCATGACAGCATCATCGTACAGATACCTTATCTTACAGATAATGTTCGCAACCATCTTGAAGATATGCTCAATGTCTTTGACCAATCGTACGTTTCTTCCGAAACAAAGCACATGCTCTTGGTTGATGGAAGATCAGATAACTCAGATGAAGAAATCCGTTACATCTATAACCGTCTTGCGTACGCAGCAGCAAATCCTGATGTGCGCCGTGAAATGGATATAGAAGATGAGATATTGGGAGAATTAGAGAATCTGGACACTACAATTGCTAAGCAGAAGGAACAAATCTCGCAGCAAGAAGAACAAATATCGCAACAAAAAGAACAGATTTCGCAGAAAGATGAACAGCTGTCACTTATGCAAGAAGAACTGAATCGATTGAGATTTATGCTGAAACAATAGTTACCTATAAGCCGCCCGAATTAGGCGGCTTTTTTATTGCCGTGCCCGCAAACATTCGGTTTGCAATGCACTTTTTCTTGATTTTGTTTGGTTATTTGAAATCTCTATAACTGTAGAAAAAGGAAATCCGAACTATGACAGTTGAGATAATTGTAATGCCATTATTGAGGTGGCTTCTCTAAAGGAAACCATAAAGAAATACGCCGAAGGCGACCTGAACCTTGACGGTCGCACGGATATTGACGATGTTGTTTATCTTTTGAAACTTGACAGCTATTCAAGCGATGATGACGCTCTCGCTCTGCTTATAGACAAAGCTACAGCGGTAACGCTATCTGATATAAGCAGCAAATACGGCGATGTGGAGTTCTATACTCTCAACGGCGTGAAGGTAGATATTCCTAACCAGACAGGCATCTATATCGTAAAGAAGAACAGCGAAACAAAAATGGTTGTCGTTAAGAAGTAATCTCCTGTAAAAGAAATATATAAGACTTTCGTCTGCGCCTTCTGCGTCGTCTGCGAGAAAACAGATTCCGATAGAGTAATTTGTCTCGCTGATGACGCGGATGGCGCTGATGTTTTTTTGCCAAAGGAACTCTAAAAAATCCGTATAGGAACAGAAAAAAATTCGTATAGGAATAGAAAAAAATCCCTTTGGATTACGACTCATATTCCTAGACACCATACGCGTGTCTTCAACAGGCAAAACAACAGGCAAAATAACGAGCTAAACAACACGCAAAATAACGAGCTAAACAACACGCAAAACGACAATCAAAATTCGCAGGCTAATCACCTCACCTTCAAGCACTTCCGAACTACTCAAAAATGACTGACAACAGGCGAAATAACATACATAATAACAAGCAAAATAACAAGCAAAACGACAACATGGTAATAAATATAATAATATATATAAAAATATCTCTCTGACGGAGAGATATAAAAAGACATCCGTTCGATTTTTTTTGTTTTAAAACTCATAGCAAAACGACTCAAAAGTCATAGGAAAACGACCCAAAACTCATAGCAAAACGACTCAAAACTCATAGCAAAACGTCCCAAAAGTCATAGCAAAACGAGTCAAAAGGAATATGAATACTCATGTTAAAAAAAACAAAAAAACGAGAACGCACTTTGAATATTAACAAGAAATGATTAACTTTGCGCCGTTTTAAACCAAGACACACCTTTTTTTGAATACAAACCATTCATCAAAGTAGGTGTGCAAAATTATCTATACAACCTTTGCACAGCCTACAAAAAAACTATTTTTATGGAACAAAAAGTAACTCTGAAAGTGATAGGAACACGACGGGACAACTCCCGAAGTTATTACATGGTAAATTACATGGGACGCGAGTTTGACGTCAAAATGTTTAATTTCCAAGCAAAGTCTCCCACCCCCGTATCGGAAATAAAGTGCATGGCGAAGGACGACGGCAACGGAAACATCACGCTGACGCAAGACCTTGTGCCTATAGTGAACCAATTGTATAAAGTGGGAGAAACTTATCCGTTTCAGGTTGTTTCCATTCAAAACAGCAACTACATAGTATGCGACACGAACGGCTTGCGCTTCTGGATGACGGAATATAGCAGCGACCCGTTCATCGGACAGTATGTGAAATGCAGCGTGACAAGTATAAAGAATGGCTACCACATGTTCCTGAAACTGGAAGAGAAACAGCAAAGACAAATAGCCAACAGCCTATTCTTCAGTTTTGAAACGCTATTCAACAAATGCGAACTTAGCGAAGAGCTGCAAGAAAAGATCTCAACCCTGATAAACACCGACGAGAACCTTTCGGAAATAAAGAACCTCTACAACTCGAAGAACGAAGCATGGATGCTGAACTTCGTAGAGTGCATTGACAACCTCGTGCTATGGTCAGAGGATAGCAACTGCGATGTCTATCTACCTGTGTTCAAGAACCTCTGCCTCTTGCTTCTCGAAAAGTCGAACTATCTGAAAAACCTTTCAAAGACGAATCGTGAGGACTGGCAGAAGCGCTTGTCAGTCGTTCTGCGAAAGACGGAGGACTATGAGCTTGCCTTCCACCACCTGAACAACCATACGGAAGAGGAATATCTTGCAGAACAACTGAAGAACCTAAAGGAATCGGAATACCTCTACCAGCCGGAGCGCAAGTTGCGCACCATACTCTGCATCTTCAACCAGAAGGAAGACCTCATGGCAGAAAAGATGGAGAACATCTTCCAGATAATCCTCGGCGGCACGAAAGACAACTGGCAGGCTGAGCCGTTCCGCTCGGCTTTCGTCGATATGCTCGAGATGTTCATAAACGCCTACCGCAAGAAGGCTACACGCGACGCAAACGGTTCGCTCATCAGCAAACTGATAAAAGCCATTGCCATACAGCTGCTCCTGGTGAACGAGAACGACGATGTGGACCGCCGCTACAACCGCTCTACGCTCTACCGAATGCTCTCCTACATAAAGCGAATGTACTCGGAAGAGTTGCTACGTGCCTCATACCGTTGCCTTTTCCATACGTATCAGGAGAAACTGGAGTACGAATGGCACCACATAAACAACCTGGAGCACCTGTACCTGCAGATAAGCAACGAACTGATAATGGCTCAAAACCTGCCTACCATTCAGGAACAGGCATACAACGGCAACAACATCTCGATGCTGGTACGTCCGCAAGGCATCAGCATAAGACCGGAAAACCGACTTACGAAGAAGCTCGTAAACAGTCTGCCGGATAAGTTAATCAGCTGGGAAATCATCAACGTTCTCACTGACAGCAAGCCTATTACGAAGATTAAGAAGCAGAAGGACATAAACAAGCATGCCACCTTCTGGCGCGAGATAGAGCAGAGCCTCGACACCGTTAAGGACCAGAGAAACCTGAACATCAAGGTGGAACCGGAGAGAAACAAGTCGGGATATGCCGTGAAGGTGCTATATGCAAACGAGGACAGCAGCGCTTTCTACTGTCGTCTGCAAGACGAGCACGTGGAGGGCGAAGGATGGCTCAACCTGAAGGAGATTATAAAATACAACATCTACCATACGGAAGAGCTGATGAACTGCTTCAAGGACGAGAACGGAGCGCCTATGTACCTGCCGGCAAGAGTGATAAGCGGACCTGACGAAGAGGGACTCTACCGCTTCTCCATGCTCGAGGAGATAAAGAAATTCTTCTTTGAGGACTCCGACGGCTGGAGTCTAGGCAGCACGATTACCATGTACATAAAGGACGTTTCGGGCGAGGAATATCAGGACAGATACTATGTAGGCATTGCCGACTGCGGTCTGTCGTGCCGTATGTCGGTGAACCATGCGCCTTTCCTGAAGGCTGGAGACTATGTGGAAGCTACCATCATAGACAGAACGAACACTGGACAGTTCATCTGTAAATACCTGGACAACAGCCGCTCACGCTTCAACTCCATAGAAGCTCTCAAGGAACTGATGCTCAACGTGCGCTATGACAGCAGCGAGTTTGACGACGTGGACGAGGATACTCTGCCAGACGAACTGATGTCGGTTGAGTATGTGGAGGAAATAATCGGCATACTCGACCGCCAGTCTGTAATCTCGAAGAGCCGCGAGGAGACATACGCCTACCTTTCCATAGCCGGCATTCTCTCGAAGATGCTCAACAACAAAGACTCGATGGAGTACTACGAGCAGAGAAAGTCTATCCTAAAGATGTTCTACGACTACGAGAAGAGCGGAAAGGTAGATGAGGAGAAGCTCACGGAGTTCATCAACACGGCTGACAACGAACTGATACAGTCGGACTACATGATAAACGAGGCTATAACGAAGTTCCGCATCCTAGACTCGCTGAAGAACGACACCGGCATAGACAATCTGATACAGATACGCACGACGACTCACAACGAGGCCATCCGCGATGCTGCCGACCTTGCCATATCCGTACTGCTCACCTCAAGATTCGGTCTGCCTAACGTGAAGCGACAGCTCGTGGACACCATCAACGAGGAGCTCGGCGTGAAGGCTTACATCGCTGAGAGAAAGAACTACGGCATTGAGTCGCAAACGGTTGAGTTCAAGACTTCCATCGTCTATCCGGCAGACAATAACATGCAGCCGGAGACTAATCTGCAGGGCGCTGAAATCATGAAGGTAATCTGCGGATTCCTCAACAGCGACGAGGGCGGTACGCTATATCTCGGTGTGTCTGACCTCGGCGTGGCTACCGGTGTGCAGAACGACATGAAATATCTGCTGCGCAACGAGGACGGCTATGGCAGATATGTGCACAACCTGATAAACCGCGAGCTCGGCACGATAGCCAACCAATGTACGCTGAACTCTGAATGGGAGGAGGATGAAGGCTATAAGGTGTATATGGTTCACGTGAAGCCTGCGCCTGAGCTTATACGCTATAAGGGTGCCGTATGGATAAGACAGGACACGGAGAAACGCAGACTGCCTGAGGAGGACTTGGAGAGCTTCACAAGGATGCACCAGCGGGCCTACGAGAAATACATGGAAAAGCACAAGGAGGAAATCATCGCGGAAGTGGCTGTGGAATATGAGGAGACTGAGGAGAAGCAGCCTCAGACTGAGAAGGCTTACTACGAGATAGCGACTAGCAAATGGCGCAACAACACGCTCTTCGACTATGAGGCAAACTTCGTTGCATCGCCACGTTTCCTGCACTTCCTGCCGAAGGAGCAGTATAAGCTTACCGACGAGCCTACCTACGAAGAGACTCACCTGCAGCTGGCTATACACGAAGACGAAACTGACGGATATCTCGTTCTGGGTTATGGCAAGGAGGCAGGCAATGTGCTCATCGTGGAAATGAACAAGCTCATGATGTACGACCTGAACAAGCGACTGCCAAGAAACGGTCATGAACGTGCTATCTTTGCTGCTCCTGCCAAGCGAAACGACGGAGTGCTCACTGCATGGAAGAACACTCACAACGAACTGTGCGTACGAATAGACGACATACAGCAGCTTATAGAACTGCACCACGACGGAGACATGAGCGACCCGGGAATGACTATCCCAGATACGAAGTTCAACGAATTCTGCTTCTGCGAGATTGTGCCGGAGATACATTTGGCACGCTTCAACAAATACCGCAAGCAAGGCGGAGGACTCGGACAGAAGATAAAGTCTATCAACGAGATAAACCTCTTCCGCGAACTACTTGGCATAAACGTAGCAGAGCTATAGCGTATGAAAAGAATACTCTTTCTCACATTATTAATAGTAATAACTACAGCCAACTTCGCCCAAAAGAACTACACCCTGGAGGCGAAGCACGGCGTGGTGAAAGACAACTACGACTTCTGGATTTCTACGCCTTATTACTTCAAGGAAACGGACGACAAGATGCCGTTGGTAGTATTCCTTCACGGCAAAAGCCTTTGCGGACGCGACCTGAACAAGGTGAAGAAATACGGAACGATAGCTGCCGTGGAGCGCGGACTGGAACTTGATGCCGTCTGCCTTGCCCCACAGAATCCCGGTGGTGCATGGAATCCTGACAAGCTGGTCAAGCTTCTTGACTACATGGAGAGATACTATCGCGTTGATCATAACCGCATTTACGTCATAGGCATGAGTCTTGGCGGCTATGGAACAATGGACTTCGTAAATGCCTACCCGAACAGAATTGCCGCCGCAATGGCTATGGGAGGCGGTTGCAGCGACCAGCAGTACGAAGGACTGTCGAAGGTGCCCCTCTGGATTGTCCACGGAACAGCTGATAATCTCGTCCCTGTAAGTGCGTCAAGGAAAGTGGTTAACGGCATCAGGAGCAACTACAACGACGACCTACTCATTTACAGCGAACTGCCCGGAATAAACCACGGAAAGCCGGCACGACTGTTCTACCAGCTGGAAACTTACGACTGGCTGATGGGGCATTCGCTAAACTATCGTCGCGTTGACCGCTCTTCCACAATAGACAACCAGAGACTCAACCGAAGCTACAATGACGGCATGAAGCACGACTTCTACGAGGAGGAAGACGAGGCTTATTTTGAATAAGTTTATCAAGTAGTAAAACTACTTATTGAAAAAATAAGGCGCTTTTTTTGCTTATTTCTTAGAATCTTCGTAAATTTGCACCCTGAAATATGCGCATTGTCAAAAAACTCGACTTGTTCATCACCAAGCAGTTTCTAACACTGCTCATGGGTGCCTTCGTCATCTGCCAGTTCGTGCTGATGATGCAGTTCCTTTGGAAGTATATAGATACTCTCATTGGTAAAGGCATTCCTATGGATGTACTCGTCAAGTTTTTTTGGTATATGGGACTTATTCTCGTGCCACAGGCCTTGCCACTGTCCATCCTGCTCGCCTCACTCATCACCTTCGGTAACCTCGGCGAAAGCGTGGAGCTTACGGCTATCAAGGCTGCTGGCATCTCGCTCATGAAGGCATTCCGACCTCTGATAGTCGTGGCTTGTATCATAATGGGCATTTCGTTCTATTTCCAGAACGTCATCGGACCTAATGCGAACCTGTCCTTCGCGCAGCTCTTGCTTTCCATGAAGCAAAAAAGCCCTGAGTTGGAGATTCCTGAGGGCGTATTCTACGACGGCATACCAGGCTCTAACATTTATGTCCAGAAGAAGGATATACAGAAAGGAGAGCTTTACGGTTTGATGATTTACAGAATGACGGACAGCTTCGAAGACGCTGCCATCATCCTTGCTGATTCTGGAAAGATACAATCAACAGCCGACAAGAAGCATCTACTTCTGACACTGAACAGCGGCGAATGGTTTGAGAATATGCGCCAGTCAGGACTTGGTGACCAGGCAAACGTGCCTTACCGACGCGAGACATTCTCGGAAAAGAAGATTATCGTTGACTTCAACAGCGACTTCGACATGGTGGAAACTGCCGGCATTGCAAATGATGCCCGCTCAAAGAGCCTGAAGAAGATAGCCGCTGACGTTGACTCAGTAAACTGCCTGTACGACTCTATCGGTCGCTCTTTCCTCAGAGGCGAATCCGCTAAAAATGAGATGATTCATCTGAGAGACACGACTGTAACAAAGGATCAGCTCAAGAAACTGAATAAAACCATAGCCCTGGCTAAGAAGGTTAAGCAGAAGACTCCGGATTCTCTCCTGAACAATCTCACTGAACAGAAAAAGCTTTCTGTCGTACAGTTGGCTCTATCTGATGCTGGCAGAAACAAGATGGATGCTGAGTTCAAGGCGGCAGTAACCAACGAGGGCGACCACTTTATTGTAATGCACGACGTGGAGACTTACAACAAGTTCACACTGTCATTGGCATGTCTGATATTCTTCTTCATCGGTGCACCGTTAGGAGCAGTGATACGAAAAGGCGGTCTTGGTATTCCAGTCCTCATCTCGGTTATCGTGTTCATCATCTACTTCATACTTGACAACACCGGTTACCGAATGGCACGTGGTCACTTTTGGGCAGTATGGTTCGGTAAACTCCTCGCAACAGCCGTGCTTGCGCCTTTAGCAGCAATAGTAACCTATCGAGCTAACAATGATATGACTGTATTCAACAAGGATCTCTTCATACGCATGTTCAACATCACGAAAAGCGGCTTCAAGAAGACCATACAGACATTAAACCCAATATACCAGTTCAGGAAAGCTGCACAAAAAAGAAGAGACGCAGGAAGATAGATTTTCCAATGGTACACACTCACAGTCTGCCAAGACAGGATGCTGAGTATAAGCAAAGTATCAAAGATATAGACAACGAAGAATTTATATAAAGATGATAAAACTTAACACAGTAGAAGAAGCAATTGCCGACTTCAAGGAAGGCAAATTCGTTATCGTGGTTGACGATGAAGACCGCGAGAACGAAGGCGACCTCATAATCGCAGCCGAAAAGATTGATGCCGACAAGGTGAACTTCATGCTCAAGAAAGCACGTGGACTGCTCTGCGCCCCAATAACCAACTCTCGCTGCGAAGAGCTCGGATTGCCACATCAGGTGCAGGACAACACATCGCTCCTCGGTACTCCTTTCACAGTAACCATCGACAAACTCGAAGGTTGTGCCACTGGCGTTTCGGCATACGACCGAGCAGAAACAATAAAGGCTCTTGCCGATCCTAAGTCAACACCGGAAACATTCGGTCGTCCAGGACACATCAATCCTCTTTACGCACAGGACAATGGCGTTCTGCGTCGTAGCGGTCACACGGAAGCAGCCATCGACCTCTGCAAGATGGCCGACCTCTACCCTGCTGCCGCTCTCATGGAAATCATGAACGAAGACGGAACAATGGCTCGTTTGCCGGAACTCGCAAAGTTCGCAAAGGAATACAACATGAAACTCATCTCCATAAAGGACATGATTTCATACCGTCTGCAGAAGGAAAGTTCCGTAGAAAAGGGCGAAGAAGTGAACCTCCCAACCGAATGGGGCACATTCCGCATGATTCCTTTCCGCCAGAAAAGCAATGGACTTGAGCACTTTGCCCTTATAAAAGGCGAATGGAACGAGGACGAATCAATCTTGGTTCGCGTACACTCTTCATGCGCAACAGGCGACATTCTCGGAAGCAAGCGTTGCGACTGTGGCGAACAGCTCCATCGTGCCATGATGGCAATTGAGAAAGAAGGCAAAGGCGCTATCGTCTATATGCAGCAAGAAGGTCGTGGCATCGGACTCATGAACAAGATTCGCGCCTATAAGCTTCAGGAGCAAGGCGAAGACACTGTTGACGCAAACGTTCACCTTGGTTTCAAGCCAGACGAACGCGACTATGGTTGTGGCGCACAGATTCTCCGCCAGCTTGGCATTCGCAAGATGCGTCTGCTCACAAACAATCCGGTAAAGCGCATCGGACTTGAAGCTTACGGACTTGAAATAACAGAAAATATCCCAATAGAAGTAACACCTAACGAGTACAACCGTCGCTACCTTGAAACAAAGAAGGTGCGCATGGGACATACTTTACACTTATAATTATGCAACTTTCAGACAGACTAAACAGACTCGCACCATCTGCAACATTGGCTATGTCGCAGAAGAGTGCAGAAATGAAGGCGCAAGGTATTGACGTTATCAACCTTAGTGTTGGCGAACCAGACTTCCCTACTCCTGCTCACATCAAGGAGGCAGGAAAGAAGGCTATCGAGAACAACATCACTACCTATTCTCCAGTCCCGGGCTACGCCAACCTTCGTGAAGCCATTGTAGCTAAACTTAAGAACGAGAACGGTCTTGAATACAAAACTTCAGAGATTCTCGTTTCAAACGGTGCTAAGCAGAGTGTAACAAACACTATCATGGCTCTCGTAAACGACGGAGACGAAGTAATCGTTCCTGCTCCATACTGGGTAAGCTACCCACAGATGGCTAAACTCGCAGGCGGTATTCCAGTTTACATTGAGGCTGGCATCGAGCAAGACTTCAAGATCACTCCAGAACAGCTTGAGGCAGCAATTACTCCAAAGACTAAGATGCTCATCCTCTGCTCTCCAAGCAACCCTACTGGTAGTGTCTATTCTCAGGAAGAACTTGCCGCTCTTGCAGAGGTTATCAAGAAGCACGACGACCTCTATGTTCTCGCTGACGAGATCTATGAACACATTAATTATATAGGCGCGCACGCGAGCATGGCTAAGGTTGAAGGCATGCGCGAACGCACAATTATCGTTAATGGTGTATCAAAAGCATACGCAATGACAGGCTGGCGTATAGGCTTCATCGCTGCTCCAGAATGGATTGTCAAGGGTTGCAACAAGCTTCAGGGACAATATACTTCAGGTCCTTGCTCTATCTCTCAGGCTGCTGCTCTTGAAGCATATCAAGCTTCTCAGGACTGCGTTGAGGAAATGCGCAAGGCTTTCGAGCGTCGTCGAGACCTTATTGTTGAACTTACTGCACAGATTCCTGGTCTTGAAGTGAACAAGCCTCAGGGCGCATTCTACCTTTTCCCTAAGTGTAGCAGTTTCTTCGGCAAGAAGGATGATGAAGGCAACGTAATCAACAACTCTACAGACCTCGCTATGTACCTTCTTGAAGTTGGTCATGTTGCAACTGTTGGCGGTGACGCATTTGGATCTCCAGAATGCTTCCGCATGAGCTACGCAACGAGCGACGAGAACATAAAAGAGGCTATCAAGCGAATTTCTGAAACACTTGGAAAGCTGAAATAAGAAAAATAGAGGAAGGTCTTAAAAACACCATTTAAGGCCTTCCTAAACAATTTTTCAAAAAAAATTAAAAAAAAGTTATAATTTATTCGTTGATTTAGAATAAATTTGTAACTTTGCTATGTAGATAATAGAGTTTTTGCACCTATTATTGTGAAAATCAGCCTTTTATCGTTATATAAAAAAAAACACTTGAAAAACTTAACTTAATTATTAATAACTAAATCTTATTTAAAAACTATGGCAACTCCACAAAAACCAGCCCAGAAGAAAGCTTCTACTAATCCGGGCTTCCAGGGTGTTCGTAACGCGATTTGGATCATTATCGCATGTTTCTTCCTTGCAGTAGCATTCTACCAGTTCTTCCTCGGTGCTCCTAGCAACTTCCAGGACGGCAGCAACGAAAATGCTCCTCTCAACCTCCTCGGTACAGTGTACAAGGGTGGTATCGTGGTACCTGTGATCATCACTCTCCTCTTCACAGTTATCGCTCTTTCTGTTGAGCGTACAATCGCTCTCTCTAAGTGCTTCGGTACTCAGTCACTCCAGAAGTTCGTTGCTCAGATCAAGCCAGCTATCGCTGCTGCTAAGTTCGACGAGGCAGAGGCTATCTGCAACAAGCAGAAGGGTTCTGTAGCTAACGTAGTTCTCGCTTCAATCAAGGCTTACAAGGAAATGGACGAGGCTAACG
Organism: Prevotella sp.; assembly: GCA_045597565.1. Taxonomy (GTDB): domain Bacteria; phylum Bacteroidota; class Bacteroidia; order Bacteroidales; family Bacteroidaceae; genus Prevotella. The sequence goes on from JAZLKJ010000044.1 coordinate 28,336, forward strand.
GTCTTAAGCTCGCTCAGAAGGTTTCTCGCATCCAGCAGGCTCACGAAGAGGCTACTCAGCTTGAAATGCCTACTCTCCAGATGAACCTCCCTATCATCGCAACTATCGTAACTCTCGGTACTCTTACAGCCCTCTTCGGTACTGTGGTTGGTATGATCAAGTCATTCCAGGCACTTGCACAAGGTGGTGGTGGTGACTCTCTCGAGCTCTCTACTGGTATCTCAGAGGCCCTCGTTAATACTGCATCTGGTATCTTGACTTCTTGGGTAGCTGTTGTTTCTTACAACTTCTTCACTAACAGAATCGACAAGCTCACATTCGCTCTTGATGAGGTAGGTTATTCAATCGCTAAGACTTTCGAATCTACACACGCAGAATAATTTTGCTTTTCCCTATTGTTTAACTTAAAACTTTAACTAACTATGGGTAAAGTAAAAATTAAAAAGAAGTCCGTCTGGATTGACATGACTCCGATGTCCGACGTGATGGTCCTCTTGCTTACATTCTTCATGTTGACAGCAACGTTTACAAAGAATGAAGCAGTGAAGGTCAACACACCAGGATCTGTATCGGAAATCAAGATTCCAGAGAAGAATGCGCTCAGCATTCTCATCGATAAGCAGGGCAAGGTGTTCCTTGGTATGGACAGACCAAGTTCACAGAAGACCCTCGTACAAGCTGTTGCAAGCGAATATGGCGTATCTCTTACTGAGACACAGCTTAAGACTGCCGAAGGTACAACTAACGTTGGTGTACCAATGGATCAGCTCTCTAAGATGTTCGCTATGGAGCCTGCACAAATCAACGAATTCCAGTCTGAAAAAGGTCTCCCTACCGACTCAGTTGACGGTAAGCAGAGCCAGTTCCAGGATTGGGTAATCGCTGCTCGTGATAATTTCGGCGAAGATATGAAGATCACTCTCAAGGCTGACTGTGATACTCCATACAAAGTCGTAAAGAAGATTATGTCAGAAATGCAGGATATCTCGGAAGACCGTTACTATCTTGTTACAACTCTTAAAACAGGGGAGGAACTCTAATGGCAGGAAAAAAAGAAAGTAAACAGAAAAAAATGGAGACCCGCGTCGACTTTACGCCGATGGTGGATATGATGATGCTCCTCATTACCTTCTT
>JAZLKJ010000045.1:0-30453 GCA_045597565.1 Prevotella sp.
AAAGCAATAAATAAGCAATGTAGACGTTTTTAGTAATGTAATCTAGTCTGTGTATATACTTTCAGTAAGGATCCGATTGAAGTGTGTACAAAGTCAGTAACAAAGTGTTAATTATTGTAGACTTATTTCAGGTAAAGTCAAAGTCATAGGAAAACGATCCAAAAGTCATAGGAAAACGACCCAAAAGTCATAGGAAAACAACTCAAAAGTCATAGGGAAACGATTCGTCTTTCGCACACAAAAATCTTTAACATACATGCAAAACCTGAAATGAAAGTGTAAAAATGATTTACATTTCTTAACTTTTGAAACATTTTTGTTTAAAAAATTTAAGATTTTCCATTATTTTTTGTTACTTTGCGCCTGTATATTATATTCAAACTAACCGAAAATACAAACAAACATTATAAAACTTATGAAAAAGCTCTTTTTGTATGCAGCGCTCCTTTGTACGGGCTTTGCATCTTGCACGAAGGAATTTCTTGTTCCTGAAGGCGAATTGCCATCTTGGCTTGGCGAGAGTATTTATGAGGAACTTCAGAATCCGAAGTCGCTTGACGGTACGTTCAATACGTACATCAAGTTGATTGACGACCTGGGGTATGCCGAGGTACTCGGAAAGACGGGTAGTAAGACTATCTTTCCTGCCAACGACGAAACTTTCGCCAAGTTCTTCGAAGGAGGAAACAACAAGTTCGGTAAGTCAAGCTACGAACAGCTTACTGTGTCAGAAAAGTCACAGATTCTCTTCTCTACAATGCTTGACAATGCAATCCTCGTAGGTAACCTTTCATCTCAGCAGAATGGATCTGGCGAAATGGCTCAAGGTAGAGTAATCAAGCATCCTACCAACGTCTCTCTCCTTCAGTCGGTTGAACCGCTCAAACCAGAGAACATGCCAGAGAACAACCCAAGCTTTGCTTATTGGAAGAAGAATAGCAAGTCAATTAACATGCTCTATGACAACACAGAGGCACCAATGGTACACTTCACTGGTGAGTACATGCTCAACAATGCCATGACAGTGACAGGCGACGACAGCGACTTCTACATACTTACGGGTCAGAAGTATGAGGATGGCGACGCTTTCGTGTTCGACCGCAAGGTTATCAAGAGCAATGTCACTTGCCAGAATGGTTACATCCATCAGCTTGACGGCGTAATGGTTAACCCAGGCAATATGGCTCAGGTGCTTCGTAGCAACAAAGATACAAAGCACATCTCACGCATGATGGACTACTTTGCTGTCGCTTACCCGATGGGACTCCAGTTCGATCAGGAATACCAGCAGTATGCAAGTGGTTTTGCCACTCAGGATTCTGTTTATGCTTTCCGCTACCTTTCACAGAACTCACAGGGCAATGCAAAACTTAACGCAAGAACAAAGGGCGGTTCTATCATAAAAGATGCAGCCATCTTGAATTTCGACCCAGGATGGAACTATTTCTCACCAGCTTCTTCAAGCGACAATCAGGCTGAAATCTCTGCTATTCTCGCAGCTACAGACGATGTTGTTGAAGATTACTTCATGCACGATGGCTCTTATATCGTGAAGAACCTCGGTGCGGAAGGCGTTCCAAATGACGCAGCACATATAAACGAACACCTTGACGCTATCTACAACAACGACCCAACAGTGTTCGCTACTATGCTCAACAACATCATGAAGCCATATCTTTCAAAGTCTGTTCCAAGCAAGTTCGCTACAGTCCAGAACGATGCTTTCGAGTTCCTTAATGTAAAGAGAGATAACATAGCTCGTAAAGCAGATGGCAAATACGATGTTCAGATTGCCAACAACGGCGTAATCTACAAGATGAGTAAGTTCTTCGGTCCTGAGCTTTACAACTCAGTTCTCGGCCCAGCTTCAATCTACAAGGATATGCGCATCATGGGTGGTATGCTCAACGACCACCAGATTACTCCTGGTACAGCTTCTACACTTGAAGCAGACATGTACTACTACCTTCTCTCCATGAAGGCAAAGTACGCTCTCTTCGTACCTACAGACAACGACAACTTCTATTACATCGACCCTGCATACATCAACGATGTTGACAAGAGAGCTCTCAAGTTCATCTATGATCCAGCATCTACATCAAAGTTCAAGATTCTTGTTCAGGTATGCAGCTATGATCCTGCATCTCAGTCGTTTACACCACACCCAAGTTTCCCTTCTCCAGTAGCTATCGAAACAGGTGCGTTCAACACTCAGATCAAGGATATGCTCAACTACCACACTGTGGTACTCCCTTCTACCCAGAACTCTCTTGGTGGCAACCACTACTACCTCACAAAGCACGGTGGCGCAATCTATGTTGCTGACGAAACGGGCAGCAATATTGGTAGCAGTACCGTTGAAGGTGGTGCACAAATCTCAGGCAATGCCAAGAAGTCTGTTGTAACTGAAATGTTCAGCGACAGTGAAGACAGTAAAGACGCAAAGATAACAAACGGTACTGTTTACCGCTTGAACAGCCCTATACAGCCTACTGTCAAGACCGTATTCAACACTCTCAAGGAGAAGGCTCAGTATAATGACTTCTTCGAGTTCATCCAGGGTCTCAATGACAGGGAGCGTCTTGACAAGTGCGGTATTACAAACATCGACAAGTATGTTGTATTTGACGAAAACGACATGATGGCAATGCTCGGTACATACAACTATACACTCTATGTACCAAGAGATATGCAGGACGCATACGCTCACGGTCTTCCTTCTTGGGAAGAGATTGACAAGATTATTGCCGGTCGCGACGCCGACGAAATCTCAGATGATGAGCGAGCAGAGCTCAAGCAGAAGATTGAGAAGATTCGCAACTTCGTGCTCTATCATATCCAGAACAACTCTGTATTTGATGACACAACCATCTCTTCTGTAAAGAACGAGACGTTCTACACAAACGAACTCGGTATCGCAAAGACTCTCTCACTCTCAAATAATGGTGGTTCAACCGTAGTCAACGATGCAACAACAGCAAAGACATCGAAGATTATCGAATCAAACATCTTTGCAAGAGACTTCTCAACAAAGCTTGATCCAACAAAGCAATTCAAGGATGTTGACGGACAGCAGTTCACATACAAGAGAATTGTTTCTTCATCATTCGTTGTAATCCACGGTATCGACAAGCCTTTGTGCTACAATTCTAATTATCAGTATTAAAAACGGAGTATAAGAGTTCTGAGTCTAAACTCCTCAAAACATCTTCTCTCCCCTAATAATAAACAATATGTCCAAATCAAAAGTTCTGTTGACCCTACTGTTCTGCCTCATTGCACAATTCGCAATGGCGCAACAAGGAAAGGTCATATCAGGTGTCGTCAATGACGACTTCGGACCAGTCATGATGTGTAATGTGACTGAGCGAGACGGCAACAACCGTATCGTTTCCGCTGCACAAACAGATATGATGGGTAACTTCTCAATGAAGATTAAGAACCCTAAGAATAAGTTGGTCATCACATATGTAGGTTGCAAAACCAAAGAAATCAAGATTGGTGACGAAACAACATTCAATATTACTCTTGAACCTGAAAGCACATCTCTTACTGAGGTAACAGTTGTCAGCAAGCGAGGTAACTCGGGCGGTCTTAACATCGACCAGCGAGAAATGACACGTTCGCAACAGACATTCAACCTCTCAGAAGTAGAAGGTATGGCGTTTACTGATGCCTCCGAAGCTCTTCAGGGTGAGATTGCCGGTCTTGATATCGTGTCAAACTCTGGTAACCTCGGTTCTGGTTCATCAATGAAACTTCGTGGAGCTTCAGGCAATCCACTCATCGTTGTGGACGATAAGATCTTCGACTACAACCAGGATGACATTGACCTTGACAATGCTGACAACGAAGCTTTCTCTTCTCTGCTTTCTATCTCTGTTGATGATATCGCTTCTATCAACGTACTCAAGGATGCTGCCGCAACAGCTATCTGGGGTAACCGCGGTGCTGACGGTGTTATTGAAATCAGGACTAAGCGTGGTGCTCGTGGTAAACCAAAAGTACAGTTCTCTTACAAGTGGACAGGTGCATGGATGCCAACAGGTTACGACATGCTTAATGGTGACAATTACACCATGATGCTCAAGGAAGCTATCTACAACCGTACTCAGAGTGCTGACGCTACATCTAAGATTAACGAAATCAACTATGTTACTGGTTGGGGCGACCGCTGGAACTGGAGCAACAATACTGACTGGGTTGACGCTGTAAAGCAGTTCTCTAACAAGCATGAAGCTAACGTGAACATCTCTGGTGGTGGTCAGAAGGCTCAGTTCCGTATTTCTGCTGGTTACAACAACCAGACAGGTACTATTATCAAGCAGAGACTTGATCGTTTCACTACTCGTCTTGTACTTGACTACAACGTGTCTGACCGTATCCGCTTCTCTACAAACTTTGCGCTTACTTATACAGACAACCTCAAGAACTATACTATGGGTGCTTATGGTGATGACAAGCACACCAATCACATCCTTGCAATGGCATTTGCTCAGGCTCCTAATGCCAGCATTTATCGTCGTAATCCAGATGGTTCTTATACTGACGAATACTTCCTCATGAACCGCGTGGTCGGTACTCAGGAATCAGGCGACTATGCAAACATCACTTCTTACCAGCTTGCTTCTATCGCACGTCTTGGTAACCCTGTAGCATACGCTAACCAGGCTTGGATGAAGGAAACTACTTACAACATTCTTCCAGACTTTGAGCTCAAGTACGAACTTCTCGGTACGGGTGTTGACGAGCACCGTTTGACTTTCAAGGGTCGCGTTTACTTCGACATCTATGCTAACTCAAAGCCTACTTATCTCCCTGCAAGCCTTTTCAACGGCTACTACACTGACAAGTATAATAACTACACTACAAACACTGAGCAGAACACTTACAAGATGGGTGCTCGTGCAGAACTCACTTACACTCCTCACTTCAAAAACAAGGATTGGTTCATGACAATGCTTGCTCGCTACGAGTGTAACACAGGTAAATATACTTATCAGTTCATCGAGCAGAATCAGGTGCCTAACGGTATTGAATCATCTACTATTGCTGCAAATCCACTCGGCATGAGCAACCAGCCAGGTTCAACTCGCAGTGCAGACCACAACTGGATATACAACCTCCACGCATCTTACAAGTCTCGTTATAACGTAGGCTTCTCACTCCGTGCCGACGGTTCCTCTAAGTATGGTCCAAAGAACCCTTGGTTCTATTCTCCATCTGCATCTGTACGTTGGAATCCAAGCGAAGAGCCATTCTTCAAGCCTCTCCGCAAGGTCATCTCAATGCTCGGTATCCGCGGATCATGGGGTATCAATGGTAGCCAGAACGCATCTATCAGCAACTACTTCAACCAATATACTACTACAAGCACTCTCTATGGTGCATGGGCAATGGCTACAATGAGCGGTCTTAAGCTCGATGACCTTCGTCCACAGAAGAAGATTGGTACTAACCTCGGTATTAACCTCGGCCTCTTTGACGACATGATTGAGTTTGACCTCAACATCTATCAGAACAAGACTGAGGATATGATTATGAAGGGTATTCCAATCCCTACATCGGCAACTTGGAACACAACAACACGCCTCGATTATGGCAATGTTGGTGAGATGCGTAACAAGGGTTGGGAACTTAACGTAAAGGCTAACAAGTTCATCAAGATTAACAAGTTCAGTGCTTCCGCAACATTCAACTTCGGTCAGGACAACAACAAGCTGCTTGAGATGGACAAGCGCGTACTTGAGAATATAAACAGTATTCCTGTATATAGCCAGCGTGGTTCTAATACAATCTACACTCACGTAGCTGTAGGTCAGCCTCTTAACTCTATCTACGGTTTCCAGTACAAGGGTGTGTTCCAATATACTTACGACTACCTCCAGAACTTCAATACCAAGATGAAGCAGCAGAATCCTAACTGGACTAATGCTGACTACGAAAACCAGATCAACGCTTGGCTTGCTGAAGGCAAGACATTCCCTATCGTTGTTGACGCAAATGGCAAGGTTGTCATGAACGGTACAAACCCACAGCGCCTCACTTACTGGCATGGTGATACAGAATACAACTTCCAGGGTGGTGATGCTATCTATGAAGATACAAACAACGACGGTACAATCAATGACCTCGACCTCAAGTATCTTGGCAACTCTCGTCCAAAGCTTCAGGGTGGTTTCAGCTTTACGTTCCAATATGGCAACTGGAAGCTCGTTTCCCGTTTTACTTACCGCTATGGTGTTGACATCATCAACGCTGCTCGTATGAACCTCGAAAGCATGTACGGTACTGAAAACCAGATTTCTACCGTAACTTACCGTTGGCGTAAGGATGGCGATGTGACAATGATTCCACGCGCTCTTTGGAACGCAGGTTACAACTATCAGATGTCTTCTCGTTATGTAGAGGATGGCTCATTCCTCCGTCTCCAGAATATTCAGGTTTCTTACAGCTTCCCTAAGAAGCAACTCAAGAAATTCGGTTTGACTCAGCTTTCTGCTTATTTGACAATGAACCGTCTGTTCACTTTCACAAAGTATTCAGGTCTTGACCCAGAAAAGTCTTGTGGACAGTGGGCTCCAGCTATCGACTCTAACGGTACTCCTGTTGACCGCTCAGTCACAGCCAGCTTGACAATCGGTTTCTAATCTTATTCTTAGACACATTATATAATATATATATATGAAAAAGATATTTTCAATAATACTGGCAAGTGTTGCATTGTCATCATGTGTTGACACTGTGATTCTTCCAGAAAACAAGACCCTTGACGAGGACTTCTGGCAGAAGAAGAACGAGGTGGAAGCCGTTGTAGCTACCGCTTACGCACAGCTTCGTGACGGAGCAACTGCTGCAGGAACAACTTCGTTCCAGCGCAATGCCATCGTTTGGGGTAGCTTCCGTTCTGATGAAATGGTAGTATCTTCAGACTTCAAGTCTATCAATGCCGTTACAACAGGTCTTTCGGAAATCCACTCAATGAACATGAACCCTACAAACATGTTTACTCAGTGGTATCCTCTCTATTCATGTATCAACTACTGTAACCTCGTTCTCGAAAAGGGTGAGGAAGTAATGAAGATAGACCCTAACTATACTATAGGCGACTGGCAGGCAAACAAGGCTCAGGTAACAGCCCTCAAGGCGCTTTGCTACTTCTATCTCGTTCGCGTCTTCCGTGATGTTCCTGTAACTCCACATGCATACGTTAACAGTAGTGACAACTTCCTCGAGCCACAGAAGGCACCTGCTGAGGTTCTTGAGATATGTATCAACGACCTTAAGTCGGTTCTTGATGGTGCTCCTAACACTAACGCCTACGGCGACTCTCGCGACCGTGGTCTCTTCAACAAGGATGGTATCAACGCACTCCTCGCAGACATCTATCTCTGGCGTGCTTCCGTAAACCATAGTGCAGAAGATTACCAGAATGCAGTGGAATGTTGCGATAAGGTAATCGCTGCCAAGAAGGCTGCACATAGCTTCAGAGGCTTTGGTGGTCAGGACAAAGAGGAAAAGGACTATTACCTCGCTGCTTACAACGAATACTATGATGACATTTGGGGACTTGGTGCTGGCTTCAACTCTAACGGTCAGAATGCCGAAGAAAGTATTTTCGAGATCCAGTACAAGGAGAATGGCATCACTAATACAGCTCTCTCTCAGATGTATTACGGCTATAACGCATACACTTCTGGCTATGGTTATGTAAAGGCTACAAACATCTATGGTGACTACAGCGGTAGCGGTACAACTCCTAATGTGTTCAAGAACACTGTTGACCAACGTCTCTTTGACTTCACTTACGGTGCTAACTCTGGTACTGAGCAGCACGCTATCCGTAAGTTTGTTGCAAAGTCAAAGGCTAACGATGCTACTGCATCTAATTTCAGCACAGAGCGTCGTGACTTCTCACAGAACTGGATTATCTACCGTCTTACAGATGTTATGCTCATGAAGGCAGAGGCTCTCGTACAGCTTGCCGATGGCGATGAAGAAAAACTCAAGGAGGCGTTTGATATTGTAAAGTTCGTTAACGACCGTGCCCTTACAAACACTTCAGGTGCTCAGAACTTCAATGCAAACAAGGACAAGATGGAAGAATTTGTACTTATGGAGCGTGCTCGCGAGCTTTGCTTCGAAGGTAAGCGTTGGTTCGACCTTATGCGTTATAACTATCGCCACATCAATGGCGTTCAGTACGACAAGACAATGGCTGAGATCAGCGATGATCCATCTGCTTTCCCAGCAAACTCAGCAGAGTTCTTTGAGATTGCACACGCTAAGTACACATCTAAGTCTGCTATGAAGGCAAAGACTCCTACTGAGATTTATCTCTACATGCCTATCAACGAAGAGGAAGTGAAGATCAACACAGCACTTCACCACAATCCAGCTTTCCCTTCAACAAAGAATAAAAAGTAATTTCATACATTAATATATTATGAATACCAGAATATTTAAGAAATTAGGCACATGTCTGGCTGTTGCTGTGATGGGAGCTATGTCTCTTACATCATGTTATGAAGAGCCTGACACTTCTCAAATCTTCGAGGCTGATCAGATGACTATCGGCGGTCTTATCTCGGAGCGCGAGGATCTCACAGCGTTCAATGCTTTGCTCGCCAAGTGCCGCTATGACAAGAAGATCTCAACATATCTTGAGTACACCGTGTTTGCTCCTGTAAACGAAGGTGTGTCTGTCTATCTTGACTCACTCTACAATGACGACAACAAGCGTTTCCCACACAACGGTATCCAGGAGGCTCAAAACTTTACATCGCTTCCTGTACTTGATAAGGTTGCCCTTATGTCTGACTCTCTCTGTGAAGATATTGCCAAGTATCACTTCTCTGGTGAAATCTTCCAGCAGGTAAATATTGAAGGTGCCACTACATGTAGTACACTCATCACAGGTCGTAGTGTTACTGCCAACACATTCGACTCAGGTAAATATGCAGGTAAGACTTCACTCAACGGTCGTGTAGCTATCATCGAAGGCGATATTCAGGCTTCCAATGGTATGCTTCATATATGTTCAGGCGTTATTCCACGTTCTGACCGTACTATAAACGACCAGATGAATGTTGATGGTCGCTTCAAGATCTTCGCGGAAGCTCTCCAACGCACAGGTCTCGACAAGGTTGTTCTCCAGGAAAAGAAGGACACTATTTACAAATTTGCAGAAACTGGTCCTGTAAACCGTGACGGTCAGAAGCTCTACTGTCCATCAGAATGTCTCGTAAAGTGGACAATCTTCGCAGAGCCTGACGAAGTGTTTCATGCACATGACATCTGGGTATTCGATGATCTCAAAAAGAAGTGTATTGAATGGTACAAGAACTGTGATCAGTGGTACGACTATATCAATGAGAAAGGCATCAAAATTAGTACTGACGATGACTATGAGAACGAGTTCAATGTTGTTCATATGTTCGTAGCTTACCACATTCTTCGTGCTGGTATGCCTATCGATCGTATCGTTTACGAAAAGACAGCTAGAACACAGGCTAACTGGAACTTCTGCTTCGGCTATGACCCACAGGAGTATTTTGAGACTCTTCTCCCTAACACTTTGATGAAGATATGGCAGCTTAACTCTACAAGCACAAATGCCAACAACCGCACATTGCTCATCAACCGCTACCGTATGAACAACACTCTTACCGATCATATCGGTACTCGCGGTAGTGACGCTACTCACCCTATCATCTTCCCAGGTGTTGAGATCGACCGTATTCCAAATGCTGACGGAACAATGAAGAGCGTGGAAACCCTCAATGGTTACATCCACTGCTTGAAGGACATTCTTCTTTACGACCAGAATGCAGTTGATGCACAGAAGGAGCGTATGCGTCTTGACTCTTCTACATTCCTCTATGAGATTATCAACAACGGTATCCGTTTCATCACAGGTTCTGAGGCTTCTACTCTTCTCGGTGGTGACGGTGATAACTCTCGTATGGCATTCGACAATCAGTACTTTGATAACATCGTATGCTACAACCCAAGTACATACCTCGTATTCTGTCTGATGGGTGCATGGCGTGCCAACAACTCTGACCAGTTCCAGGGATGGGGTTCTTACGACTTCGCCATCAAGCTCCCTCACGTTCCTACAGGTACATACGAGCTCCGTCTCATCTACCCTCCAATGGCTCGTGGTGGTTTGATGCAGTTCTACCTTGGTAACTCTTCAGAGCAAGCTGACATGGTTGCCCAGGGCATTCCATTCGATGCTTGTGCAATGGCGTCTGAGGGCAATGCTATGGGTTGGGAACCAATTCATGCACGTACAGAAGAAGGCTTTGAGGATTCTGACTACGGTCTCTCTTCTGACCAGATAATGAAGGTTCGCGGTTACATGCGTGCTCCAGCTTCTTTCTCTCGTGGTACTTACAACACAAACACAGACGATCTTGAGAAGTCATACGATCCGAACGACATCTATTCTGCAGCAGCAAATGTGGTAGGTTCTTCATCATGCCGCACAGAAGGTGATGCTGCCGGTAACAACGTAATGCTTCGTTACATCATCTGTACTCAGAAGTTTGAGCAAGGCAAAGACTACTGGCTGCGCATCAAGAACCTCGTGAACGATGCTAACCTCGGTTGGTCGTTTGACTTTATTGAACTCTGCCCTGTAAGTGTATCTACTAACCAGCAGATGTCAGAGGACTGGTATTAATGCTCCATCCTTATCCTCCCCGAATGGGGGAGGGGAATAACCTCGAGAAATCGAACTATCGAAATCTCGAAAAATCGAAAAGTACAAAATATGAAAAAAATAAATAAAATAGCAGCAATGGTAGTAGCAGGTCTTGCACTTGCTACCGCCTCTTGCTCCGATTTTGATGACTACAATTCTGTGCCAGTCGATACAAACGCCACGTCTGGCAAGACATTGTACGAGAATATCTGCGAGACTTCCAATCTCAAGGATTTTGCTGAAATCGTAAAGAAGGCAAACTACGGAAACGTACTCAACGCTTCCCAGTGCTATACTCTTTGGGCTCCTGTTGACGGCTCATACGACGCTAGCAAGATCCTTGCTATGGATAGTGCAACAATCGTTGACCACTTCATCAACATGCACATGACTCAGTACTCACACCCTGTTTCAGGCAATATAGATGAGCGTATTATCACTATCAACTCTAAGCATCATAGCTTCACAAACTCTACATTTGATGAGTTCGCAATCGTTAATGCTAACATCCCAGCATCAAATGGTCTCATCCACACTATAAATGGTGCTTCTGAATACCATCCAAATATCTATGAAGCACTTGACGAGATTGAAGGCTGCGATGAGTTCGTTAAATATCTCAAATCATACGATGTTGAGTACATTGACACTCGTAAGTCCATTGAAGGTCCGCTCGTAAACGGACAGCAGTCATATCTTGATACCGTTTGGACAAAGCGCAATCATGTTATCAGGAATATTCTCCGTGCCGACATCGAGGACGAGGACAGCACATTCACTGTACTCTTCCCAACAGATAAGGCATGGAATGGAGCTATCCAGAGAATCAGTCCACTCTATAAGTACATCAGTACTGTTGACTACATGGACGTTTCTACTGCAAACTTCACAAAGGCAGCAGCCTCAGTAGCTGCTACAGATGCAAAGGCAGCAAACCCAGTAAAGATTGATGGTGCACTTTACACAGACTCTCTTCCAAAGTCACAGATTACTCGCAATCTTGCATACTCTAACAGCTACCTCCGCAACAAACCACTCCTTACAGGAACAGCTTCTGTAACTGACTCCCTCTATTCTGTAAGAGGAAATCTTCTCTCAAACACTCAGGAGATTCTCAGCTACTGCGGTGAGCTTCGTTCTATGAGTAACGGTTATGTTCGCACTCTCGACTCTCTCTGCTTCAAGCCATGGGAAACATACGAAACTGTTCGTTCATACCTTGCTCCAGAGCGTATTGTCGGTTTGAAGGCAGCTGCTTCATACACTGTGAATACATTCGGTCAGGACACACTCGTTCGCAAGCACCCAGAGTTCTTCACAGAGCTTCCTGATTTCGTTAAGTGCATGATGTTCCCTAAGGACAGAGCTCACTTCCAGTACATCTCAACCGACAGTATCAATATGTCTGGTGCTACAGCAAAGCCTGAACTTGACTTCGCTTTGAAAAATGTGCTCTCTACAAAGTATAAGATTTATGTAGTAATGGTTCCATCACAGTTGAACGAACCAGAGCGTCCTTTGACAACCGATAAGACAGAAGTCAAGAACCTCTATCTTCGTTTCGATATGGCTTACACAGATGCCGATAATAAGCAGCAGTTCAAGCGCTTGAATGTGCCAGGTGCCAAGACCACTGCCGACATTGTTATCCAGAACGATGCCAAGTTCCATGTTGTGGAACTCGACTTTGAATTCCCTATCTGCTACAGTGGTTTGGATGCATATCCTACATTGTTTATGTCAAACACTAAGTCATTCACTTCAAGTTCAAACAGAAGCAAGTTTGAGCAGGAACTCCGCGTTGCGGGAATCTTCCTTGTTCCAGAAGGAGCTAATGACTATGTACAATCTTTGAAATTCTAACCTATGAAGAGTAATATATTAAACTTCTTACAGAGCAAAGGGGTTGCAGTTGCTATGCTTTGTGCAATCTCAATGACATGCTCTACTGCAGCATACGCTCAGGATGTTGATGAAGAGGCGAATGTCACTGTCAAGAAAGCTCCTAAGCGAGTTGTTGACACGAACCCAACGCTTGAAGTTAAGGGTACTGTCATAGATCAGGCAACGAAAGCTCCTATTGCCGGTGTGCGTATTCAGACACTCAATGACGAACGCTATGCTGCCATGACAGATGCCAAAGGTATGTTCACTATCAAGGTGCCTACTTTCGCAACTTCACTTTACGTTCAGGCTCCAAACTACCTTTCACAGCAGGTTGCCATTCTTGCTAATGATGCAAGCCAGAAGATAGCTATTCAGATGATTAGCGATGCTTTCGGCACAATGTATGAGAACGGAACTTCTTACACTGCAAAGAACAGTTTCGTATCTAACGGCAAGGGCGTCACTATCGACGAAGAAATCGGCTCTAAACTCGGTGCTGATGTTCATACAGTGATGCATTCTGGAAACCTCGACCAGGGAGCTTCAATGTATATCCGCGGTATCAACTCTATCAACGCAAACTCACAGCCAATGATTATCGTTGATGGTGTAGAGCTTGATATGCAGCGTGACCGTGGTTCGCTCCATGATGGTGACATCTTCAACATGCTCGGAACAATCTCACCTGAAGATATCGACAAGGTCACAGTTCTCAAGAACGCTACGGCCCTTTACGGTGCTCGCGGTGCTAACGGCGTTATCCTTATTGAGACAAAGCGCGGTCATTCTATGGCTACACGCATCGATGTTAAGCTTTCTGCCGGTTACACTCTGATTCCGCAGACTCCATCGCTCATGAATGCTGACCAGTATCGCTCTTACGCTGTGGAGCAACTCGGTACTATCGCTAAGGTTCAGAAATCTCAACTCAGTGCCAACACTATGCTTGATTTCAAGTTCCTTAACGATAATCCAAACTCTTTCAGCTACCGTAAGTTCCATAACGATACTGACTGGAAAGATTTTATCTATCGCAACGCATTCACCCAGAACTATAGCATCAACGTTCAGGGTGGTGACGACATCGGTATGTACAACCTCTCTGTAGCATACGTCCAGACTTTGAAGAACATCAAGAACACTTCTTTTGACCGTATCAACGTACGCTTCAACACAGACATCTCTCTGCTTGACAATCTGTCAACAAAGTTCGACATGTCTTTCTCAAAGTCTAACACATCCCTCCTTGATGATGGTGTGCCTGCAGATCTTACTACCAACCCTATCAACTCGCCAACATTCCTCTCATACGTGAAGAGTCCATTGCTCAACCCATACCAGTACAACCACAACATTAAGGACTTCACAACTCTTCTTAGTGAGGCTGACGACCTCTATGAGGCTCTTGGTAGCGAGTATTCACTCTCTAACCCTCTCGCTATTCTCCAGAACTCTAATGGCGACCGTAAGAACCGCAACGAGAACACATTCTTCAATGTTACCATCACACCTACTTGGCAGATTAACTCTCACTTGAAGGCTGCTTCTCACTTCAGCTACTACATCAACCGTAGCTCACAGGCTTACTATCGTCCAAACATTGGAACAGCTTCATTCTTCATCCAGAACCTCGGTACTGTTTATTCTAAGGTTGCCTCTATCTTCAGCAAGGAGACAAACATCCTCAGCAATACTCACATCGACTGGGCAAATAAGTATGGCGCTCATAACATCAATGTTACTGGTGGTTTCCGCTACAACTATTTCTATTATGACGGCAGCGACCTCAAGACTGAATATCAGGTAAAGGGTAACGACGACAAGAACCCACAGCTTTCTGTAGGCACAAACGTTTACTCTAACATTGGTGGTGTTGACGATGTATGGAAGAATATGCAGTGGTACGCAAATGCTGACTACAGCTACATGAACCGTTATTTCGCAACTCTCTCTCTTGCTGCTGAGGCAAACAGCCGCTTTGGTAAAAAAGCTACAGGCGGTCTCAAGGCATTCGGAACAAACTGGGCTATCTTCCCAAGCGTTCAGCTCGGTTGGGTGATGACTAACGAGAACTGGTTCCCTAAGACTCCTGCCATCAACTATCTCCGTATCAACGCAGGCTTCGACGTAAGCGGCAACGATGGCATCTCTAACTACGCTACATCTACTGCCTTCTCTGCAGTTCGCTTTAACGGCACTCAGATTGGTATGCAGCTCACAAACGTAGGTAACGATGAGGTGAAGTGGGAGACAACTACAAAGATGAACTTCGGTCTTCAGACTTATCTCTTCAACAACCGTCTTGGTCTTAACTTCGACTACTTTATCCATAATACAAGCGACCTCCTTTCTCTCAAGTCGTTCGACAACCCAATCGGTGGTATTAACAACTATTGGATTAACTCTGGTAAGATTCAGAACACTGGTTTTGAACTTGGCATCAACGGCAAGCCTATCGCAACAAGAGATTGGCATCTTGAACTCGGCGCAACAGTTGGTCATTATAAGAATGAGGTTAAGGAACTTGCTGACGGCGAATTCACTTCTTCCATCTATGGAAAGAACAACATCATCACTCGCGTTGGCGAATCAATAGGCTCGTTCTACGGTCTTAAAACTCGTGACCACGTGTTCAGCACATCAGCTGAGGCAGCCTCTGCAGGAAAGCCACACATCAATAGCAAGGGCATTGAGACAAACAATCTCTACTATGTTGATGAGTCAGGTGCAAAGGTTGACTATGAAGCAGGTGATACTTGGTTTGTTGATCAGAATAATGACGGATGCATCGACGACGCAGACAAGGTTGTCATCGGTAATCCTAACCCTGATTTCTATGGTAACATCTTTGCTACACTTTCTTGGAAGCGCTTCAAGCTCAGCACTTCTTTCAACTATAGCCTTGGTAACGATATTTACAACTATCAGCGTTCTATCCTTAACTCTGGTTCTACACTCTACAACCAGCAGGTTGCCGAGGTTGGTCGTTGGCGTTACGAAGGTCAGATTACAGATCTCCCTCGAGTTGCTTACGGCGACCCTAAGGGTAACAATGCTTTCTCTGACCGCTGGATAGAGGATGGCTCTTACCTCCGCATGAAGACCCTCACACTCAGCTATCAGATTCCGATGCCTGAGGCTTGGGAATCATGGCTTCAAGGTATCTCTGTATGGGGTGAAGCTCGCAACCTCTTCACGCTTACTAAGTATAAGGGCAACGACCCAGAGCTTAGCATTAGCAACAACCATTACTATCAGGGCATCGATGCAGGCTTCATGTCACAGGGACGCCAGTTCGTAATTGGTATCAACATTAATCTCTAACGCAGATTCTTCCCCTCCAAATTACTCTCTAACGCAGATTATTCCCCTCCGTTTTCGGAGGGGTCTAAAACCAAAAGAATATGAAACTAAAGAATTTATTCACAGCGATAGCAGTTGCTGCTCTTCCATTATCAGGAGCCCTTACCTCTTGTTCTGATATGCTTGAGTCAGACAGTTCTCTCTTCGTTAGCGATCCTAACATCAACCATAAGAGCGACTCTGTATTCTTTGCTTACGGCATCATGCAGGCTATGCAGCAGCTCGCCGACCAATATTATTTCCAGAACGAGATGCGCGGTGAGATTTCTGTGCCTACTGCTAAGGCTACTACACATCTCAAGAACCTCGCAAACTACTCTGCTGGTGCTGAGTGTAAGTACGACTCTGTTTACCTATACTACAAGGTAATCAACAACTGCAACACTTACCTCCAGAAGCGCGACACTACGCTCATGTCTGGAACTACCAATGTCACTATCAACGAGTATGTTGCCATTGCTGCTTTCCGCGCTTGGACATACCTCCAGCTCACTAAGCAGTATGGTGATGTGCCTTATCTCACAACTCCTGTACTCACAGTTTCTGAGATTAACGCTAAGACAGAACACACACCTTACCGCAACATTCTTGCTGATCAGGCTCAGTATCTTCAGAACCTGAAGAACAACTATAGCGACGAGTTCCTCAGTGTACCATACTATCAGGCATCTGTTTCTATCGGTCACATGAACTTCTCTAACGCTATGGTTAAGTACATGACTCCTTCAAAGTGCTTCTTCCCTATTAATATCGTTCTCGGCGACCTCTACCTTGAACTTGGCGAATACGAGAAGGCTGCTGAATGTTACCACGACTATCTCCTTACAGCTTCTAAGGAAGGCGGTATCACAAGTATCAGAAACAACTACTGCAACATGCGTTATCCTCATGACGCAGACTACATGGAACTCCCAATGAACTACTATGCAGCAGAAAATACTGATATCCGTACTACAAACCAGTGGGACAACATCTTCTACTCAGGTGCTGAGCCTGGCGATGAGGTTATCTCTTACATCCCAATGGCTGTAAACTACACTATGGGACAAACCACAGACGTACCTTACGCTTTCGGTTACGACTACTATGCAACTTCATACAATCAGGTTGCTAGTGCTCGCCTTCTTCTCTTCCGTTGTCCTGAGCACAATGAACCACAGATCCAGCCTTCTGCCGACTATATGAAGATGGTCAAGAACGCTCCTTTCTACTATGTCACTAACGAGAAGGACCCACAGGTGCTCACTACTCGCTACCTGACAAGCTCAACAAACATCGGTGACGGTCGTGCCAACATGATTGTAAAGGGTGAAGGAAACGACTCAACAAAGCTATATGTTCAGAAGCCATCTACAGGATTCTTCTACATCTATCGTAACTCTACTGTCTATCTCCGTCTTGCAGAGTCACTCAACCGCATGGGGGAGCCTGAGCTTGCATTCGCTGTTCTCAAGAGCGGTATCAACTCAGAGCTCAAGCAGTATGTTGATACAGCATACGTAGAAGACTATAAGATTCCACAGGAGAACTACTACATTCCAAAGGCATCTTACGACCGCATCTGTACCGGCAAGCTCGACTTCCTCTCTTCTGCCAACGTATCTTATTTCACAAATGCAAACCGTGAAATCGTAGGTATCCACCAGCATGGTGCAGGTACGGTAGCAGGTAAGGAAGGTCTCCGTTCACAGTACAACTACGCAACTATTGTAGGTGAACGCATTGACAAGATCCGCCGCCAGTTCGCTCCTGATAAAGTTGGCGAGCCATATACTGACAAAAAAGAATTCATCAATGCTGTGGAAGACCTCATTTGCGAGGAATACGCACTTGAATTCGCCTTCGAAGGCACACGCTTCTCTGACCTTGTCCGCATAGCACGCCACAAGAACATGGACAGCCCATACGGCAGTCAGTTCGGTTCTACATGGTTTGCTGACATCATGAAGGCCAACAACCCTGTGAAGTCGCTCGCTGACGAGAACAACTGGTATTTGCCGTTTAAGTAATTTTATTACATTAATAGCTCCCACAGATTCGTCTGTGGGAGTATTCAATTTATAACCCTAATATATTTACACAATGAAAAATATCATCCTTTCTTTCCTCTTTGCCTTCTCGCCTTTGTTTGCAGAGGCTCAGGAATTCAACGCCAGTCAGCAGCAAGAGAAACTATCTCGTGGTGTTGTTGCGGTGAAAACCGCAGATGGTGTTTTTATCAGTTGGCGTGTACTTGGCACTGACAGCCCAAGCACAACCTTCAATATCTATAGAGACGGTAAGCGTCTGAATGGCAAGCCGCTCTCTGTCAGCAACTATATCGACAAGGACGGTTCAGCAGAATCATCATACACTGTTAAAACCGTTGTCGCAAGTGCTGAAACTTCCGAAGCAGAAACCGTTGCTCCATGGGCAGACACATTCCTTACCCTGAACATATGTCCGCCTGTAGAGAATAATGAAATAGAAATAAGGAGACCAAACCGCCCTAACCGTCAAGGCCAGCCAGACCGCCCTGGCAGAGTTCGTACAGGGCACAGATATTCCCCAAGCGACTGCTCAGTAGCTGATGTTGACGGCGACGGTAACTATGAGCTTATCCTTAAATGGGATCCTTACAACGCCCATGACAATGCCCACACCGGCTTTACCGATCCAGTTTACATCGATTGCTATAAAATAACCACCGTTCCCCGCAGTTTTGCTACCGGTTACAAAGCCCCTGTGTCTGAAGCGTCAGCTTCAGATAACAAAGCTCCTCTACTCTGGCGCATCTGCTTAGGCAAGAACATCCGCGCCGGTGCCCATTACACTCAGTTCCTCGCCTATGACTTTGACGGCGACGGAAAGGCAGAGCTTGCATGCAAGACAGCCCCAGGCACTATTGACGGAAAGGGAAATGTCGTCCTTCTTCCTGGTGATGACAAGGATGCCGACTATGTCGGAAAGGAAGGTGCGCTCACAGGTCGCATCATTGGTGGCCCGGAATATCTTACTGTCTTCAGTGGTGAAACAGGCGAAGCCATTGCTACCGTTCCTTACAAACCTGCATATAAGGATATAGACGATTGGGGCGATAATCATTTCAATCGCTCAGAGCGTTATCTCGCCTGTGTAGCTTACCTTGACGGAAAGAAGCCGAGCATGGTGTTCTGTCGCGGTTACTATACACAGTCAAATCTCGCAGCCTACGATTTTGACGGCAAGAACCTCACTCTCCGTTGGCTTCATCAGTCGCTTGAACCAGGTAAGAAGAGTGCTTTCGGACAGGGAGCACATTCCGTTGCTGTTGGCGATGTGGATGGCGACGGATGCGATGAGATTATCTATGGTTCTGCAACCATTGATCACGATGGCAACCTTCTTTCTTCTACAGGGCTTGGTCATGGCGATGCTCTCCATCTTGGCGACATCCTTCCTGGCCGTCCGGGATTGGAGGTTTACATGGTTCATGAAGGTCGTCAGGCAAACTATTGCGCAGAGGTTCATGATCCGGTTACAGGCAAGATTCTCTGGCGTGAAGATTCTCAGACGGGAGAAGATAATGGTCGTGGCGTAGCTATGGATATGTT
This sequence comes from Prevotella sp., assembly GCA_045597565.1. Classification (GTDB taxonomy): domain Bacteria; phylum Bacteroidota; class Bacteroidia; order Bacteroidales; family Bacteroidaceae; genus Prevotella. Next base: position 19,534 of record JAZLKJ010000045.1, read on the forward strand.
CCCATCAGAAGGCTATGAGTGGTGGTCGCTCGGTAGCAATAATATCTTCACTGCTGACGGCATGTTGGGCAAGAAGCTCGGTGTGTTGGCATCAGGAAGTCGCCGACCAACCAATTTCCGTATCTATTGGGACGGCGATCTTCAAGACGAACCTTATGACGGAAACACCGTCTATAAGCCAGTTATCACTGACGGAAAGATTGAGTTCAAACAGCTCGTCCAATTAAAGGGCAATGCCTGCAATGGCACTAAGAACACTCCAAACCTTCTTGCCGACCTCTTCGGCGATTGGCGTGAGGAAGTTATTCTCCATGACCGCGAGACCTGCGACAAGCTTTATATTCACACCACAACCACGCCTACCGATTATCGTGTGCCTACGCTCATGCACGACCATATCTATCGCATGGCTATTGCTTGGCAGAATGTGTGCTACAACCAGCCGCCTCACATCGGCTATTACCTCCCTTCCATCAAGAAATAATTGGCAATTTATAGAATTACTCATAAATAATTATGAACAAGAAGATCCTTCTTCCGCTGTCTTTTCTCCTTCCTTTCTGCGTAGGAACAGTCAAGGCTCAGGTGGTAAACGACGCCACGACGCCGCTCCATCTGATGAAACCAGCCTATAAGATACCGTATGGCATCCCGGACAAAGCGACTGTAAAGGCAGATATTGACCGTGTTTTCAAGTTCCTCGATGAAACCACTCCGATGGTTGTTGAGGACATGAAGACAGGCGAGGTCATTACGGATTACAGGAAGATCAATGCTGACAGTCGATTGAAGCAAGGCTCGTTTCGCCTTACCAGTTATGAGTGGGGTGTAACATACTCTGCCATGCTTGCGGCCGGTCGTATCACTGGTGATAAGCGCTATACCGAATATGCGGAGAAGCGTATGCAGTTTCTTGCTGATATCGCACCGTATTTCGACAAGAATGTCTTGCAGAAAGGTAAGAAGCCAGATGCCACAGTGCGGAAGATTGTTGAGCCGCTTGCACTCGACGATGCTGGAGCCATCTGCTGCGCTATGATAAAGTCGGGTAGGGGAAACCCTTCTCTGCAACTCCAGCAGCAGATAGACCGCTATTCCGATTTCGTTCTTCATAAGGAACTCCGTCTCCCTGACGGCACCTTCTGTCGCAATCGTCCGCTTAAGAATACCGTTTGGCTTGACGATATGTTCATGGGACTTCCTACTGAAGCCTATTGCGGTCACTATGATGATGCGGTAAAGCATTACTTCGGCTTTGTGAATCGCATGTTCGTACCAGAACTCGGACTGTATCGCCACGGTTATATTGAGGGCAGGAAGGAACAGCCATCGTTCTTCTGGGGAAGGGCTAATGGCTGGGCACTGCTTACCACTTGCGAACTTCTCGATGTTCTGCCTAAGGATCATCCTCGTCGTCCTGAAGTTCTGGAGCAGTTGCGCAAGCATGTTCGCGGACTTGTCGCTTTGCAGAGTGGCGAAGGCTTCTGGCATCAGCTTCTCAATCGCAGCGACTCTTATCTGGAGTCTTCATGTACAGCCATCTATGCTTACTGCATAGCTCATGGCATCAATGAAGGGTGGCTTGAGGCGAATGCCTACGGCGGTGCCGCTCTTCTTGCGTGGAATGCCTTCAGCACAGAGATTCAGCCGGACGGAAAGGTCACTGGCACATGCGTCGGAACAGGTATGGCGTTTGATCCAACGTTCTATTATTACCGACCTGTCCATCCTATGGCAGCCCATGCTTACGGTCCTGCTATATGGGCTGGAGCAGAGATTATCCGACTGCTTGAAACACAGCATCCGAAGATGAACGACAGTGCCGTGCATTTCTATCCTCGAGAGCAACATACCAATGCCGCAATCTTCAGTGAAGATACAGACGAACTTATACAATAATTATAGATAACTACGAAAGATTAATTTCAATGAAAAAATATTTATTAGCCATCAGCCTAGCCTGCGGTTTGAGTGCGCAGGCACAAACGTTTGATATTGACATGACGAAGTCCGTGCCAGCATATTCAGAAGAATCCGGTTTCGGCGTTGATGATGTCGTTACTCGCGTCAGCGGTCAAAGACCCCCTCTAACTCCCCCACAGGAGGGAGGACTGAATGCCGCCCAAGGGCAAAGTCAATTCCTCAGTTTCCGCGTTCCTGACGGCAACTACACTGTTACTATGGTCATCGGTTCAAAGAAGAAGGCAGCGTCAACAACTGTTCGCGCAGAAAATCGCCGACTCTTTATCCATGACCTTGCAACGAAGAAGAAGGAATTTAAGACAGTCTCTTTCGTTGTCAACAAGCGCACACCGCAGATTGACGCCAAGAATCGCGTGCAGATAAAGGACCGCGAGAAGCTCTATCTCACATGGGATGATGTTCTCACTCTTGAGATTACCGGCGACGCTCCTGCCGTTCAGTCCGTTCATGTTGAGCGTAACGATCAGTGTCCTACTGTTTTCCTCTGTGGCAATTCAACCGTTGTTGACCAGAGTTTTGAACCATGGGCAAGTTGGGGACAGATGATTCCTGTCTGGTTTGACCAGAACGTGGCTATTGCCAACTATGGCGAAAGTGGACTCGCCACATACTCTTTCCTTGGTCAGAAGCGTCTCGACAAGATCCTCTCTCAGATGAAGAAAGGCGATTATGTAATCGTAGAGTTCGGACATAATGACGAGAAAGACAAGCGTCCGGGAAAAGGTGCTTGGTATAATTTCTCTTACGGTCTGAAGGTCTTCATTGATCAGGTTCGTGATAAGGGTGGAAATATCATTCTCTGCACTCCAACCATGCGTCGCGCATGGGAGAAAGGCAATAAGGTTATCGCTAATACTCACGGCGATTTCCCTGCTGCTGTTCGTGCTGTGGCTGAGCGTGAGAATGTGCCGATGATTGACCTTACGGAGATGAGCAAGGTGTTCTTCGAAACTCTTGGTTTTGAGGATAGCAAGCGCGCTCTTGTCCATTATCCAGCAGGAACATTCCCGGGACAGAAGACAAAGTTTGAGGACAACACCCACTTTAATCCGTTTGGAGCTTACGAGGTGGCAAAGATGATTGTTATGGGAATGAAGCAGAATAATATTCCTCTCATCAATAATCTTCGTCCAGAGTGGCAGGACTTTAACCCTTCTCAGCCAGATGATTGGACAACCTTCCACTGGACACCATCGCCAATGACCGAGTTCTTGAAGCCTGATGGAAACTGATTAAGTAAAAAATGAAAAGTGAAAATTGAAAATTAAATCAATGAAAAAGATTATAATTTCCCTCGTATCATTTATATCCTGTTCTTTGCTTGCCAACGCCCAGAGAACCAGTGAGCTCTTCAATTCTGACTGGCAGTTCTCTTACGACAAGCAGAACTGGCAGACTGTAAATCTGCCTCACGACTACCAGATCTCCGAACCATGGATAGCTCCTGGAGCTGATGAGAAAGCAGAGACAGACAATGAGGCTGCAAACATAAAGAGCTTGCTCTCAGCCCGAGCTTTCAAGAAACTCTGTAAGGGTTATTATAAGAAGACCTTTACACCTTCTCCTGATTGGAAGGACAAGCGAGTTGTCATAGACTTCGAGGGAATGCTCCTCGTGGGCGATGCCTACTTTAATGGAAAGCATATCGGCAAGACTGACTACGGCTACCTTGGCTTTGATGCAGACCTTACTCCACTTATGAAATGGGGTGAGGAGAATGTTCTGGAGGTTATCTGCGACACTCAGAATCCTAAGAGCTCACGCTGGTACACAGGTGGCGGACTCTTCCGTGACGTTCATCTTCTTACAACAAACAGAGAGTTCTTCTTCCCTCGTCATCCGCTCTACATCCTTACTACCGTCAAAGGCAATAAGGCGACAGTTGATGTTCAGGCAGAATTTTCAAATCTTTCTCGCCAGAAGATTGATTCGCTAACCTTCTTCTGCAGCATAAAGGATGCTCAGGGAAACACCGTTGCAGAGAAGGTATGCCGAAAGAAATACTATGGTCGTCAGCGCACTAATGAGTATAAACTCGACGGTATAGAGATCAGCAATCCTGTGCTTTGGGATTTAGACAATCCGCATCTCTATACCCTTGAAGTATCAGTGCTTGACAATGAAGGCAATGCTTACGATAAGGTATCAGACGAGTTTGGTGTTCGCACGATAGAGTACGGTGCAGATTTCGGTTTTAAACTCAATGGAAAGAAAGTGCTCCTTCAGGGCTTTGCAAACCATCACACGCTTGGTTCTCTCGGTGCAGCAGCTTACGATCGTGCTGTAGAGAAGCGTCTTCGATTGATGAAGGAGTTTGGCTTCAATCATATCCGCACTTCCCATAATCCTTATTCCGTCGGATTGCTCAAGCTCTGCGATAAGATTGGAATCCTTGTCGTTGATGAACTCTACGACAAATGGTTGAAGCAGTTCTGTGGCGATCGCGTAGAATTTGCAGAACAGTGGCAGCATGATATTCCAGAGTTCATCAAGCGCGACCGCAACCATCCTTCCGTTGTCATGTGGAGTCTTGGTAATGAACTTCAGCAGGAGTGGGGAATGCAGTATGCCGATTGGGGCGTTACTCTCTATCGCTCTATGAAGCCAGTGCTTCATCGTTATGACAGCAGTCGTCCTATAACTGTTGCCATGCATCCTCGCTTCCGTGATGTTGATACAGATTCACTTCCTGCACCACTTGCCCGCGAGACAGACATCGCAGCCTATAACTATCGCTATATGTACTTCTCTGGCGACGGTCGTCGTTTTCCGGATATGAAGTTCTATCAGAGCGAGGCTAACACCCAGATGCTCGGTCGTAACTTCTTCGAGATGGACCTCAATAAGGTTATCGGACTTGCTTATTGGGGAGCTATAGACTATCTTGGCGAGAGCCAGGGATGGCCACGAAAGGGATGGGAACTCGGAGTCTTCGACATCTCTCTTCTGCCAAAGCCTACTGCCTATTTCGTGAAGAGCTACTTCACTCAGCTGCCAATGGTTCATCTCTCTGTCTATCAGGGGGCAGAGCGCGGCGACTGGAACGGAGTCAACCTCGGTAGCGTCCATCTTTCTGAAGACTGGAAAATCCCTTCTACCAATAATTCTGGCAAGACTGTTACCCTCTACGCCTTCTCAAACTGCGATGAGGTAGAGCTGCTTGTCAACGGTAAGTCAAAGGCACGCCTTCAGAACGACCGTAATAATCCTGCAGTCCGCAATAAGTTCATCTTCTCAGGCGTAACATACGAACCAGGAAAGGCTGAAGCTGTTGCATACAATGGCGGCAAGCGAGTAGCGTCTTACGTCATTTATACTACAAGCGAAGCAAAGTCGTTGAAACTTGAACGCGACAATGCTCAGTGGAAGAACGATGGACTCGACCTTCAGCACATTCGTGTCTTCGCTGTTGATAGCAAGGGGCACCGTGCTTATTCTGCAAATGGAAATGTGAAGTTCTCTCTTGAAGGAGATGCAACTATTGAAGGACTTAGCAATGGCGATCAGACTTGCGATGCCATCCATACCCCATCAGCAGCCGACAAAAAGTCAGCCGAATATCCAATGTATAACGGCGCAGCCTTAGTCATTCTCCGCTCTAAGAAAGGTGGCGACCTGAAGAATGTTAAGCTGACCGTGCAGATGGAAGGGGTGAAAAGTGGAATGTTTAAGATGAAGAATTAAAGTGATAAACTGGAAATTAGTATTCAAAACCCTTGGCTTCCTTCTCTTCATAGAAGCGGGTCTGCTACTACTATGCCTCCTCGTCTCTTTGTTATACGGGGAGAGCATAATACCGTTTGTCCCTTCATTCGTTTTCTCCCTCTTGATAGGTGGAGTGGGAGTGTGGTACGGCAAGGACGCAAACCCATCAATGAGCCACAAGGACGGCTATATTATTGTCTGCGCTATATGGGTGCTGTTCTCCATTATCGGTATGCCGCCGTTCATGCTCGAAGGATGTCTGCCCGATGTGGCGAGTGCTTTCTTTGAGACTATGTCCGGCTTCACTTCTACAGGTGCCACCGTCATTGATGATGTTGACTCCGTAAGCCATGGTCTCCTTTTCTGGCGCAGTGTTACGCAGTGGGTTGGCGGTATTGGTATAGTCTTCTTCACCATCGCACTGCTTCCTATGTTCGGCATGGGAGAAGTGAAACTCTTTGCTGCCGAGAGCACGGGACCGCTTCATGACAAGGTGCGTCCGCGTCTCTCTGTAGCAGTGCGCTGGATAGGTTCTGTGTATATGATGCTTACAATACTCTGTACACTCTCCCTGTTCATTTGCGGCATGAACTTCTTCGACGCTATAAACTACGGCATGTGCTGCACGGCAACAGGAGGTTATGGAACTCATTCCGCAATGCTCCATGAGCAGTACAATTCCGCTGCAATAGAGTATGTCCTCATCTTCTTTATGTTCTTTTCTGGCATAAACTATGCCCTGATATATTATACGATATTGAAAGGCAAGATACGCCAGTTCTTCCACGATGCTGAGGCACACATGTATATTATTATTGTAGTTTCCGCATCCCTTATCTGCGCCGTTACCCTTGTGCTCTCTTCTACTACGACAGACATAGAGCTTGCATGGCGTGAGAGCCTGTTCACCATCGTTTCACTGCAGACAACGACAGGCTTTGCCTCTTGCGACTACACCCTCTGGCCAGTTCAGCTCATGCCGATACTCCTTTTCGTGATGTTTGCCGGAGCCTGTTCTGGCAGTACGACGGGAGGCTTCAAGTGCGTCCGACTGAGTATCATCTATCGTATCATTCGGACTGAGTTTACCCGAATACTCCATCCTAGTGCCATTGTGCCTGTGCGACTCAATAAGGCAGTCGTGTCGCCTAACGTCACTCAAACCCTCATAGGCTTTATCACGCTTTTCGTAATGTCGCTATTTGTCGGTGCTTATGTGTTGGCAATCTTCGGAGTAGATCCTAACGATGTACATCCAAACTTCAATTATTATGAAGCCTTTGGCCTTGCTTTGTCTAGCCTTTGTAATGTAGGACCTGGTTTGGAGTATTATGGTCCAGCCCATTCGTGGATGATACTATCCGCCCCAGCCAAGATGGTCTGCTCCTTCCTGATGCTTATAGGTCGTCTTGAGATTTTCCCAATCATGCTCCTCTTTTCAAAAGCTTTCTGGAAGAAGTAAAAGCAGGATATTCCTTGATATGAATACTTTACATCTTTGATTTTTATCAAAAAAAAACGCTATTATCCGCTAATATTATTTTTTTATCTATAATTATCCGTATATTTGCACATTAAAATCTATAGATAATATAAGTAAAATGACCTCCGTAAAATACTCAATGTGCTTGGTAGCCATGCTTCTTTCGATGGATGCATGGGCGATTGGATATGAGTTTTTGCGAGGAAAAGGCCTGGAACTTTCATGGCAGACTGACGATAGGGTAGGGATTACTTCTGGCAATGTCACGTACGGTGAAATGGAACAACTTTCCTTCTGGGCAAGCAGTAAGGTATCTGTGTCGCCAAACGATAGGACTCTCTACGCGGTAGGCTATCAACTGAAGCCGGAAATGACGTACTACTCGTACTCCCCATACAAATGGGTAGAGGCTTTTGACGCACGAAACATCCTGTGTCGCTACGACCAGCAGAAGCAGGTGGGCAATGATAATACTTTTGGATTGGCTACCTGCGACTATCAGATGGCGGCGGCAATGGGTTCTTCAAATGCTATATCGTTCTCGTACAAGCATATCGGTGGAGTGCTGAGGATTTCCTTCCTCGCTCCAGCGGCAATGACAATGTCTTCGTTAAGTCTGACGACGGAAACTGCTGTGCTGGCGACTAAGGCTACGATGGACATCATCAGCCAAAAGGTGGGACTTGGAGGATATGTCGCAACGATGACTCTGGAAACAGAGAATATCAGTGTGGCAAAAGGCGAAAAGGTGGTGCTCTTCCTTGCACTTCCTGCACAAGATATCTCTGCTAATAAGCTGAAGATAACGGTAAGGGACAGCAATGGAAAGGTGTTACCTTTGGCTACGGTCATTGCTCCGAATGTGAAAGCTGGTTGTCTCTATGAAATGGCGCTGATGGATTCGCCGCAAACACAAGCTGCTACCCCTCGACAAACCGTGCGGGAGTCGGCACCACAGCAAGTGGCAGGTATAGCAAATCCTCTCGTACATACGGATGACATCTTGCTTGACAATAGCTACTCGGTACAGTATGTACAGGAGACAGTGAAGAAGGGCGATGTCAATGGCGATGGCGAGGTAGATGTGCTTGATGCCATAGCCCTCATAGGCTATTACACGAAGGGACGAACATCAGAACTGTCAACATCTGTCTGTGACATGAACAACGATGGCGATATAGATGTCCTTGACGCAATAGAAATCGTGGGACGCTATACGAAAGGCGGTTCTTGAAATGATTAATCCATAAAACGAGACATGAAGTTGTTTTTAACCATATTGGCATACCTCATACCGTTGTTTTCTTTTGCAGAGACAACGACAGATCGACTTATACTTTCCTCAGAGCCTTTGCAACCGGGCGGTGAGGAAGTGAAGGTCACGGTCTCTCTTGAAGGCAGTCGTAAATACACTGGCTACGAGATGGATATAACGCTGCCAGACGGGATAGAGTTAAACTATTACAAAGGTGCTCCTGATGTTGCTCGATACAGTGCTGCCGACTGCATCTATCCATTCACAGAGGATAGGGAAGGAAATAAGACTTTCACGCATACTGTAACAGCTACATACGGCGATGTGGCACCAAGAACAATTCGCATAGCTTGCATATCAACCAGTAATGAGAACTTCAAATCTACCTCCGGAAAGCTCCTCACCATCTATCTGAAGGCGTCGGCATTTGCTAAGCCAGGCGATGTCTCTCTTGCACTGAGTAACTGCAAGTTCGCTACTTTCGACGGCGAGACGATGACGACTACGGGGTACGTCTCTGAGCAGACGGAGATAAGCGGTATCACGGTGAGCAATAATGCTACTTCCATCGCATCGCCTAATGCAAGCAACACTACCGCCGCAGGCTACTACACGCTAGACGGCATCAAGGTGAAGCAGATGCATAAAGGCACTATATATATTAATAATGGAAAGAAGGTCATCAGATGAAAAGATAACAGTTCTGCAACCAGACAGATGCTGACCCAAACGAAATACTATAATGTAAGGTGGCATATATTTCCTGCCTTATAACTCAAAGTTAATGACAATAATGATAAAAAAAGAATACATAGAAGTCAAGCGACTGTACTTTCCACCGAAGGTCATAGTCCACCATATTTTGAATGAAGGGCTGATGGAATATGTCTCGGGAGAAGCATCAGCTGGTGGTTATGGAGATGGAGATGAAGAAGGTGGTAATGTTAAGGCTAAGCAATTTTTCTACATTGAAAATGATGAAGTATTAGAATAGTATAGACTCAAATGAAATATCTGCATATTACATTTATAATTTCTATAATAGCATTTCTCTCCGCATGTAGTACGGAGAATGATTTGTCATCAGATAATCGCTTTCCTGTATTCCCAAGTGATAAGGACTGGACGGAAGAACTGATGGACGGAGCGAGTGCTACTGTCAAGGGCTTTGAACCTGGTGATGCAGCCTCTCGAACATCACTTGTTTATGACGGACAAGGACTCGTCTTTGGTTGGAAAGAAGGCGACAGGTTAGGATTATACCCAACTGCGAAGGATTTGACAAGTTTGATAAATACAAATGCTCCAAAATTAGGCATGTTGAAAGCTGTGACCACAACCGAAACCTCTAATGGTTCTGGTCAAGAAGGGGAATCTAGTCAAGATGGCGAGTCAAGTTTGGATAGCGAAATTATGGAAGGTTTGCTCTCTAAAGACGACAATCCGCATCCATCCCTTTCATCGGAGCCGAATCTCTATCGTGTGGATCCAAAGAAATCAAAAGAATCTCCTTTTACTTGCGTGCCAAGTTCAAGTCAGACAACAAGAATTGAAAACGGTTCTGCAGATTTCGTGTGGGACGATGTCGTCAGATGGTCGGCATATTACCCATATAAACAACAGAATGAAGAGAATGATGAGAATTACGTAAAGCGCTATTTCAGCTTTGCTAATCAGATTCAAAAGGCATTGCCAAATGTGGGTGATTATTTTGAAGCCGATGAGACAAATGACGAGGGCGAAAAAGCAGAATTGATGAACAAGTACCATTTGTCAGAGTCGCAGGCTTGTGAGCATCTCGGTAATTGCGATGTGATGATCTCGCCAGAAACAAAATGGACTGATGGTATTAGAATAAACTTCCAGATGAGACACGTTGGAGCTATTGCCCGAATATATCTTAGGGCAGTAGAGGAAAACCTTACTATAAAGGACGTGAAACTTATCTGTGACAAGAAAATATTCTATGAACAAGGTTCGTTCACTCTCTTCTCTCATCCATATAAAAATGAAGAAGCCAATAATTTTGGTGTAGATTTGGATAGAAATAGTGAAAATTGTCAGATAAAGTCGGTAGGCGATCCTGTAAATATGCTCAAGTTGACTTATGCTGATAACTGCGTAACAAAGAAATCCACAAACAATATTTACGGACCGTACGTTGTGGCGTACCTTATGATGTATCCTATTACGTACAATCCAACAACTGACGGAAATCTCTTTGCATACGTGACAGCAGCTGATTCTGAAGGTAATGAGGTGCATTATGTGTCAGAACCTCTATCCAAGAAGACAATGAAGTCTGGCAAATACTACCAATGGACTTCTGCAACTCATCCTGACGATGGTCTATATCCAATAGAGATGACAGCAACACTGCTTCCTTGGCAGGAGATTGTAGGTGCAGACATCGACTTGGATCTGGAGAAATAACATAATATGGGAATAACGTACAACATAGAGAATGAGAAATTCACGTTCGACTTTGAGCATG
>JAZLKJ010000046.1:0-21636 GCA_045597565.1 Prevotella sp.
GCTTTGTAGCCTCGAGCTTGTCAAGCTGTGCCTTGATGACATCGTCCTCAATCTTCTCGAAGAGGAGTGAAGGTTCTGCAAGCTGATGGCCAGCAGGGATAAGGTCTGTCTGTCCGAGCTGATCCCACTCGAAGTCTGCCATGTTGAGCATTCCGCGGAGCTTCTCTGAAGAGAATGGGAGGAATGGCTCGAAGGCGATGGCGAGGTTAGCACAGAGCTGGAGCGAGATGTTGAGGATAGTCTCAACGCGTTTAGGGTCTGTCTTCCAAACCTTCCAAGGCTCACACTCTGTGATATAGCGGTTGCCGATGCGAGCGAGGTTCATAGCCTCCTTGAGTGCATCGCGGAACTTGTACTGGTCGAGGAGAGTCTCTACCTTGTTCTTGACATCGCCGAACTCAGCTATTGTCTGCTTATCGATGTCAAGGAGATCGCCGCAGGCTGGGACTACGCCGCCCCAGTACTTCTTTGTAAGCTGGAGAGCGCGGTTTACAAAGTTGCCATAGATAGCTACAAGCTCAGAGTTGTTGCGCTCCTGGAAGTCAGCCCAAGTGAAGTTGTTGTCCTTAGTCTCAGGCGCATTTGCAGTAAGCACATAGCGCAGCACATCCTGCTTGCCTGGGAGGTCAACGAGGTATTCGTGGAGCCAAACAGCCCAGTTGCGCGATGTGGAAATCTTATCGTTCTCAAGGTTAAGGAACTCGTTTGAAGGAACGTTCTCAGGCATGATATAGCCACCGTGAGCCTTCATCATGACAGGGAAGATGATGCAGTGGAAGACGATGTTGTCCTTACCGATGAAGTGAACGAGACGTGTCTCTTCATCCTGCCACCACTTCTTCCATGTACCCCACTTCTCTGGGTCTTTTTCGCAGAGTTCCTTAGTATTAGAGATATAGCCGATAGGCGCATCGAACCAAACGTAGAGTACCTTGCCCTCAGCTCCTTCTACCGGCACAGGGATGCCCCACTCAAGGTCGCGTGTCATTGCACGTGGCTGTAGGTCCATTTCGAGCCATGACTTGCACTGTCCATAGACATTTGGTCGCCACTCCTTATGACCTTCAAGGATCCACTCCTTTAGCCAGTCCTGATACTTTCCGAGAGGGAGGTACCAGTTCTTCGTAGCCTTCTTTACGAGACCGTTGCCCGGGTTGTTCTTGTTAGTAGGATTGATAAGCTCGTCAGGAGAGAGCGTACGACCGCACTTCTCGCACTGGTCGCCGTAAGCGCCGTCAGCACCGCAGTGAGGACAAGTGCCCACGATGTTGCGGTCGGTAAGGAACTCGCCGGTAACCTCATCGCAGAACTGCTCCTCGACATGCTCTTCAAGCACGCCCTTGTCGTAGAGAGTGCGGAAGAAGTCAGAAGCGAACTTGTGGTGGATGTCGGAAGTGGTGCGAGAGTAGATGTCGAAAGTGATTCCGAAGTCCTCGAACGACTTCTTGATGATGTTATGGTAACGGTCAACTACTTCCTGAGTTGTGATGCCCTCTTTCTTAGCGCGGATGGTAACAGGCACTCCGTGCTCATCGCTACCTCCGATGAAAACGACCTCCTGCTTCTTAAGTCGGAGGTAACGAGCGTAGATGTCTGCTGGTACATAAACGCCAGCGAGATGTCCGATATGTACGCCGCCGTTAGCGTATGGAAGGGCGGCAGTTATGGTTGTTCTTTTCGCCATTAGTTATAGATTTATAAATTAAGCCATTCAAGCTCCCCAAAGGGGAGGTGATAATAGCTTTGTGGGAAGTTACTTTTATAATTTGGGCGCAAATTTACGAATTAGCGGGCGAATAACAAAATAAAAGTGGGAAAAACTTGGAAAATGTATATGATTTAGGTTCTTCTTGAGACATTTATAACCTTAATCGCTCTCTAACGACGCCAAGGGGCATCGTTTCCATTTACCACGCTTCAAGATCGTCCTTGTGCTTTGCCATCATCTCCTTGCGGAACTCAGGATTCCTGTTCTCGGAGAGTTGTTCGCGATAGTTCTTCCAAAGGAAAACGACCTTTGGGGAGAGGCGCAGGATGGCATAGACGTTAAGCACTACGATGGAGCACATGCAGAGATCGATAAGCGACCAGATTTCGTCAAGCACGAGTATGCCGCCGAGGATTACCATGACCACAGTGAACGCCTGATAGACGCGGAGTACGGACTTCTTTGTTGATATATAGCGCATGGCAGTCTCGCCATAGTAGTAGTTGCCAATGATGGAACTGTAGGCGAAGAAGAAAATGGCTACAGAGACGAAATAGCGTGCGGCAGGTCCAATCTCCGTTTCCAGCGAGCGGGTGGTAAGGAGAATGCCGTCGGCATCGCCAGTCTTATATACTCCGGAGAGAAGGATGATCATTGCCGTGCATGTGCAGACAAGGAGAGTGTCGGTGAACACGCCGAGAGCCTGAACGAGACCTTGCTTCGCCGGGTGGGAAGTCTCTGCCACGGCTGCGGCATTAGGAGCACTACCCTCACCAGCCTCGTTGGAGAAGAGTCCGCGCTTCACGCCCTGCATGACGGTGATGCCTATGGCACCGCCAGTAGCTTGTTCCAGTCCGAAAGCGTCGCTGACGATGATTCTCAGCATCTCAGGCACGGCTGTAATATTGGAGCCTATCACGTAAATGGCTAGAAGCATATAGGCAACTGCCATGAACGGCACTACGATAGCCGAGAACCGAGCTATACGATGGATGCCGCCGATGATGATAACGCCGGTAAGTACGGAGAGAGCAATGGCGAAAGAGAGTGGAGACAAGCCAATAGTGTCGGCGAGAGAGGTGCTGATTTGATTGCTCTGCATTATCTGGTTTGCCATGCCGAAGGTGATGGTCATGCAGATAGAGAAGAGCACACCTAGCCAGCGCGAATGGAGTCCGTGGAGCATGTAGTAGGCTGGACCGCCATAAAAAGCATCCTTGCCGCGGCGCTTGTAAAGCTGTGCCAGAGTGGCTTCGACGAATGCTGTTGCAGAGCCGAACAGTGCCATTACCCACATCCAGAAGATGGCTCCCGGGCCGCCAACGAATATTGCCGATGCGACACCGGCGAGATTGCCGGTGCCGATGCGACTTGCCAAGGAGACCACAAACGCATGGAACGAGCTGACGTGTTTCCCTCCGTCCGATTTATCTGCCGAGTTGTTGGACTCCAGCAGCTGCCTTATCATTAGTGGGAAGTAGCGGAACTGTAGGCCGCCGAGTTTGTAGGTGAACCACACTGCGCATCCGATGAGCATCGGAATGACGAGCCATGTCCACAGAGCATCGTTTATCTGGTTTATGATTTCCATACCTTTATTTATTTGTTACTTCACGTATTTCTTGCCGTTCATGATGTAGATCTGTCCTGGAACAGGAGTGAAAATTCGCTGTCCGGCAAGGTTGTACATTGCATTGCGACTTACTACAACGGTCTCCACCGCCTCTACGCCAGTCGCATCATACTTCTTGTAGGTGAACGTGAACTTGGCGAAGAGCTGCTTGTTCTTACCCGCAGCATCAACCTCGCTTGTCGTAATCTTGGAGTTGTCGAATGTGAGCTCAAGTTTCTCTTTTGCTTCGAAGCCTGAAGCTGAAGCTGTAACCGGAGTCTGTCCCTTGGTGCCGCCTGGGAAGGTAACCGTGTTTTTGAGAACGGAAGAAGCAGCATTGTCAATGAAGATGCCAGTGAGGTCAATAGAGCGGTCGGCAGTAGTCGAAGTGTTGTTGCTGATGCCCTCCACGGTAATGCCCGTAACAATGTAGCCGTCGTTTACTGTGAACACGATTTTGTCGCTGTTTCCTGTACGCACTTTCACGTACTCGCCCTTTGTAGAGGCTGTAAACTCACCGTTTCCTCCAGCAGTAATGGCTATGCCAGTATAGAGTCCCTTGTCGGCAGAAGGATAATGCGAACCGTCCACATACTCATTCTTCTCAGCTGTTGGGTCTGTTGGCTCTTCCTCAGCAGTGTAAACTGGAGCGTGTGATGTAGTGTTGGTGGAATATGTTGCGCGATTGATACCAAGGGCTTCCGGCAGACTGTAGCCGAGGTGAGGCGGCTGGTTGTAGCTTGAGTTCTGCCATGCTACGCCCATGCGGTAAACGTGGTCTTCCATGAGGCAGTTCACCTTGTACTGGGTAGGCTCTGGAGTTGAGAATATCATGATGGTCATCTCCTGAGCGTTTTTGTCATTCTCGTACTGATACATGATGATTTCTTCGCGCCAGTCGCCGAAAAGGTCTGCCTGAAGGCAAGGAGTTGACTTTGTCGTGTTGCAAGTCTGCGGTGCGCCGTGACTGGCAAAGTTCTGCATGTCAACGATTTTCTTGCTTGATGTGTTCCAAGCGCGTATGCGTGGGTATGACTTGTCGCTATTGCTTTCGTAGCGTCCGTCGAAGCTCTGGTCGAATGGGTCGCCGCTCCAGTAGATGCGGAAGTTGCAGTCTGGCTTGCTTGAGTTAATGACAGAAGATTGCTTCTCGCAGGCATACATGTTGTCGTCGGCACTTGACCAGAATTCGTAGCCCTTGTGGGAAGGGATAAAATCGGCAGCAAGACCGCGACCGTTATCACCGGAGCTTGTGGCAGAGACGATGAGTTCGCCGGTTGTCGCATCGTGGACGTCGTAGCCGTAAGGGCTTTCCTCGTGCGGCATCATCACCTCAAGACCAGGACGGTCTGGGCAGAGGTCGGCAAGATGAACGGCATCGCCATGCCCCTTACCAGTGGAGCAGAGCAGCCAGCCGTTGTGGTCGATTGTTGCAGAGCCTGTAACTATCTCGTCCATTCCGTCGTTGTCAACATCGCCTACGGAAATGCCATGAACGCCCTGACCGTAACTTGACTTTCCTGAGCCAAGACCGAGTTCATTGCCCTTGCCGTCAACAACGTTCCACTGATTTGACTTTGTGCCACGGTGGAGCCAACGAGTGGTGAGGGCAGAGCCGTTCCAATCGACAGCCCAGACGAAGCACTGGGTATAATAACCGCGCTGTAGGATGGCTGTAGGAAGTTTGTCCAAGCCGTCAAGGTAGGCTACAGCTGCGTTCGTACGTTCTGCACGGCCGCTATAGCTGTCACCCCAAGAGCTGCTGAGAGAGCCGGCACCTGTAGGGAAATCGGTCAAAGCACGGTTAGGGCTGTACCAGATAGTGTGCATAGCCTCGCCAGTAGCACCGTTGAACACGGTGAGGAACTCCTCGCCGCCAGTGACGTAGCCCTTGGAGTTCTGGTAAGTCTTGCTGTTGTCGGTAGCCTTTATCTTGGAGTCTGTGGCTGCATTGCTGACATATTTGCCTGCGGCGTCAGTTGTTCCAGCAGCTGTGCGACAGATGATCTCTGCCTTGCCGTCGCCGTCAAAGTCATAGACGAGGAACTGCATGGTGTGGTTGCCTGAGCGTATGTTGTGGCCGAAGTTGATGTATTTGTTCCAGAGTGGTGTTCCGTCCATCTTGTAGCAGCCCATGTATGTAGGCGAAGCTTTGCCGTCTTTGCCCGAGTCGCGCTGGTTGTTAGGGAACCACTTCAGGACGATCTCGTACTCTCCGTCGCCATCAACATCGCCTACAGAGGCATCGTCAGGGAAATAGTAGCCGGTTTCTGTACCTGATGCATCCTTTGTAGCCTTAGGGCGCTGTACCTTGAACTTCATGAACATGTTGTTCCATGCAGTTGCTTTAGATGTCTCAACTACGCTGCCTCCCTTTATGGTCTCGATGGTGTAAACATCGCCCGCGCTTCCAGCACCATCCAGATAGTTTGTCTTTGTACTGATGTTGGAGGCAATCTTCGTGCCGTTACGATAGACGTTGAACGATGTGGCACTACCATCGGAGTTGAGTGAGCGCCATGAAACGAGGATTCCGTTGGATGCCTTAACGGCAACAGGTGCTCGGTTCAGCTTTTCTGCCACTTGCTGTGCCTGTGCAGCCGATACAAGCGAGAGGAAAGTAAAAAGGGTAAAAAGTAACTTCTTCATAAGTGGTTCTTGGTTATATTCTTCTTGTTTTCAAGGTGCAAAGTAACAAAAACTGATGCTTTTTTCCAAAAAAAAACCTGATAATTCTGCTTGTACTAAATATAGAACATTCAAATCCCACCTTAAATGAATTTGTGGGTTTGAGGTTTTTGTTATGGAGGTGTCGTGCCCTCACGACACCAAGGTAAGTTAAAGTAATATTAGATTTTATCGCGCGTGGTGCGGGCACCGCACCTCCATAATCTAAAAAAGAGAAAACCCCGAAGCTTCACGAATGAAACTAGCGGGGTTTAATTAAAGGAGGAGGTGGTGCCAACGGGATTCGAACCAGTGACACACGGATTTTCAGTCCGATGCTCTACCAACTGAGCTATGGCACCTTCTTTGTTGCGAAACGAAATTTCTCAGCACACTTGCAGAGCGATATTTCGTTTTAGCGGGTGCAAAGGTATTACATTTTTTATTACCAGCAAAATCTTTTCTGGCTTTTCTGCTTGTACAAGTTAATTATCTTGATATGAAATAATGGTTTTCCAACTCTTATATGGGTTTGACAAGAGGTTTGAGTTGTAGAAACGCTTGTTGCCAGTCACCTCTAAGGCTATGAAGTCAGGCTTCTCGTATGCCTCGTCAGCAGCTCCAAGTTCCACTTCTGCCATGACTAGGCCCTCGTTGTCACCGTGAAACTCATCGACTTCGAACGTGTGCTTGCCGTCAGGCGAAGGAACGAGATAGCGTGTCTTGTCTATGACGCCGCCCTCGCAGAGCTTCATCAGGTCGTTAGCCTCTTGCATGGTTATCTCCTTTTCAAACTCATAGCGCCCTATGCCGTCGGCTGAAGGTCCCTTTATGGTGAGGAAGCCCTGATTGTCGCGTATCCTGACGCGAACAGTCTTTCCAGAGATACGGCAGATATAGCCCTGACATATACGATACGACTTAATGGCAAGCTTCTTGTAGGTTTCGCCCGTGATATCTACAAGAAACTTGCGTTCAATTTCTGTTCCAGTCATGTTTTGGGGTTTGGGGCTTGGATTTATGAGCCCATATAAGCCATTGCTACGAAAATAATAATGAAGAGTATTGCCATTGCTGCGCAGAGCCAGCGCATAATGCTCTTACCCTGTGCTTCCATTCTCTTATCGCGGCGCTCTTGGGCAGCCAGTGATTTCTTGTTCTGTTTCTTACTCATGGTTTATTATGTTTTTGGTTTTTAGTTTTTTGTTTGTAGGGCGAGGATTCCCGAGCCAGATGACACCCGCAAGACTATTAAAAGTTCCCCCCTTTGGGTGTTAGGGGGCTCTTTTTACAGTGCAATCTCGTATATTGCGCGAGTAACTTCTGGTGTCATGGTGTAATAAACACCGCTAACGGTTTCTCCGTTGTGGGCGTGGAACTTCTCTACCATCACGTCGATGTCCTCCTTTTTCATGCCGATTTCAGTAAGGCTCTGTGGCATGTTCATGGACTTGAAGAACTCACGGAGTTTAGCTATGCCGGCAAGTGCAGTCTGCTCGTCATTCTCCTGTGGCAGAATGTCGAAGACTCTTTCAGCCATCTGAACGACCTTCTTAGGATGGTTCTTCGCCATGAATGTCATCCATGCAGGGAAGAGAATGGCAAGACCTGCGCCGTGTGCCACCTTATCGTCGAGTCCGCTGACCTCATGCTCCATGCAGTGGGTCATCCAGTCTTCCTCGCGACCTACGCCGCAGAGTCCGTTGTGGGCAATGGTTCCAGCCCACATGATGTTTGCGCGAGCCTCATAGTCGTTAGGATTGGCGAAGATCTTAGGAGCCTCGTTTATTATGGACTTCAAGAGACCTTCTGCCACGCGGTCGGTAACCTCGCAGTTTTCTGTATTTGTCATGTAGCGCTCAAAGATGTGCGCCATCATGTCAACTATGCCGTAGGCTGTTTGGTTGGCAGGTAGGGTGAAGGTAATCTCCGGGTTCATGATGGAGAATTTTGGGCGGAGAAGTTCTGTACCTATGGCAAGCTTATGACCGCCTTCAACCTTTGTTATCACGCTGTCGCCAGAGCCTTCGCTACCGGCAGCAGGGATGGTGAGGACTGTTGCCACTGGTATGGCAGCCTTGATACTCTCCTGATGGAGATAGAATGTCCAGAAGTCGCCTTCGTATGGGATGCCGACGGCGATGGCCTTGGCAGTGTCGATGGCAGAGCCGCCGCCAACAGGGAGGATGAAGTCTATCTGCTCCTTTCTGCCGAGCTCAATGCCTTCGTAAACCTTTGTATCTATAGGGTTAGGCTGAACGCCACCGAGTTCTACGTAGCCGATGCCCTCAGCAGCAAGCGAAGCCTCCACGCGGTCGAGAAGTCCGCTGCGCTTTACGCTACCACCACCATAGACAATCAGCACCTTTGTGCCGCCGTACTGCTTTACGAGACGGCCTGTTTCTGTTTCCTTGTCCTTTCCAAAAACAAATTTTGTAGGACTGTAAAATACGAAATTATTCATTATATTTAAGGGTTTTTAGTTTTTTGACTTTTAGTTTTGACTTTTAGTTTTTGGTTTCCATCAGGTGCTTGAAGCGCATGCCTTCGGCTACGGTGTCGGACGTTTCTTGGCCTGCTAACATGGCTGCGAGTGTGTAGGCAAATGGGAAAGCCGCAGCAGGACCTTCGCCAGTGACGATGTTGCCATCTACCGTGACGAGTTCTCCCGTATATTCCGCACCTGTCATCTGATCTTCGCATCCTGGATAGCATGTAGCACGCTTGCCGTTGACGATGCCGTGCTTGCCGAGAACGAGTGCTGGCGCAGCACAGATGGCAGCTATGAGACCGCCTTTCTTGTTGCGCTTGATGAGTTCTTCAGCGAGAGCCTCATGGTCGGCAAGATACTGCGAACCAGGCAGACCGCCCGGAAGGAACAGCAGTTCAGCGTCACTGTAGTCGTTGTCGCTATAAAGAGTATCAGCTATCACGGTCACGCCATGAGCGGCAGTAACCTCCTTTGTTTCGTTTATGCTAACTGTGAGCACGTCCTTTCCCGAACGACGGAGCACGTCAACAGGAATGAGCGCCTCAACTTCTTCGAATCCGTTTGCTAAGAATACGTATATCATGGTAAAAAAATGAATGTTTTTCGGAGGGCAAAGTTACATTTTTTTATTTATACGACAAAGTTTATTACAAGAAAAATCAATTTGCGGCATTATTTTTTTCTTTTTTCTTTTTCATTATACATATAATGTGTACTTTTGCCCTGAGTAAACTAACCAAAACCATAAGCCATAAACCATAAAACATAACTTTATGACCCTACACATTAAAACCCTTTTGTTTTCCCTACTGTTCGTAACATCGTCTTTCGCTCAGTCAACAGTCAAGAGCGAAGAAGTCAGCAAGCGATATAAGATTGGCGTTTGCGACTGGATGGTTCTTAAGCGCCAGAAGCTCGGCGAGTTCAAGCTTGCTCGTCAGCTTGAGGCTGACGGCGTGGAGATGGATATGGGTGGACTTGGCAAGCGAGACACCTTCGAGAGCAAGTTGCACTTCTCAAGGGAGATTGCTGAGTTCAAGCATCACATTGACAGTTTCCGCACGGAGGTTGGTGCCCTCGCCATGTCCGGATTCTACGGACAGAGTCTTGTGAAGAAAGACTCTTACAAAGCACTTGCACAGCAGTGCCTCAACGCAATGAAGGAATTCGGTGTTGACGTGGCTTTCCTCCCGCTCGGCGGTACAGGCAACGACTGGTCAACAGACCCTGCCGTTCGCAAGGAGGTTGTTAAGCGCTTGAAGACCATAGGCAACATGGCTGCCAAGCAGAAGAAGGTGATCGGCATAGACACTCCGCTCTCGGCAGAGGAAAACCTTGCGCTTCTGAAGGAAATAGGCAGCCGTGGCATAAAGATATTCTATAAGTGGCAGACAGCCATTGAGAACAAGCGAGACATTCCTTCTGAGATTCGCACTCTGGGCAGCAACATTTGCGCCTTTCATGCTTCGAATACCGACGGCGTTTGGATAGAGAACGACACGCTCATCAATGCCGATGCTATCAAGGCAGCTCTTGACGAGGTCGGCTGGACAGGCTGGATGTTCGTGGAGCGCAGTCGCGACGTGAGCGATGTGAAGAACGTGAAGCGAAACTACGGTGCCAACGTGCGCTATCTGAAGAAGATTTTTCAGCCTGAGTATGTGGCGTTGAAGTCGGAAGGCTTGGACGAGAAGTATGTGGAGACCATCATCGGTCGTTCGCAGAAGGCTGTCGATGCGCTCAACCTGAAGGATGAGGTTGATAGGAAGAATGTGCTGAACATCATAGCAAACCGCTACTTCGAGCTGAACAAGATCTATGCCGACCGCGATTCGCTGAAGAAGGACAAGAGCAAGCGCGAACTAGCTGAGGCTCTCTGCAATGCAGAGCTCTATAAGACTCACGAAGGTTTCCTTTCAAACCTCGCCATGTACATTACTCCAGAGCAGATAACAGCCGTCAAGGACGTGATGACGTTCAACTCCGTGAAAGTTCAGTGTGACGCACTCTATGACATGATTCCTACGCTTACCGAGCAGGAGAAGCAGCAAGTGCGCGTTTGGTACGAGGAGGCTCGCGAATATGCCATCGATGCCGAGAGCAGCAAGAAGAAGCACGATTGGTTCGGAAAATACAAGGGGCGCATCAACAACTGGCTCTCAAAGCGCGGCTATGATCTTGTGAAGGAACGTGAGCAATGGTATAAGCGTATAGAGGAACGTAAGGCTAAGGAGGTGAAGAAATAGTGACAAAAATCAATATATGACGAACTAATCGGCTATTTATTTGTTAATTAGACACAAAACACCTACCTTTGCAGCCGCAAAACGCTGATGGTGCCTATAGTTCAGTTGGTTAGAGCGTCAGATTGTGGTTCTGAATGTCGTCGGTTCGAGTCCGACTAGGCACCCTGAAAGAAACCCTAAGTTGCTATATTACGGCAATTTAGGGTTTTTTTCTACCAAAGTAATAAGGGAACTGTTTTTCTTGGGAATGTGACAAAGGACTGTTCTTCTTTCGGTTTTTTACTAATGGCGGGAAAGAGGTTCATATCAAAAGACATTTTGATATCACTAATATCAGATTACACATTAATTATAAATATACTAACTAATAAATATGTTTGGACTAAGACTACCTGAGCTGCTCGTTATAGCACTCGTCATCCTTCTTCTCTTTGGCGGCAAGAAACTTCCAGAACTGATGAAAGGCCTGGGCAAAGGAATCAAGGGCTTCAAGGACGGAATGAAAGATATAGAAACTCCTTCAGATGAAGAGAATAGACAGACTGAAAATCAGTAAATCTGTAAATTGTAAATCCGTAAATCTGTAAATCAGTAAATGCCTCTGTCTTTCTGGGATCATCTTGAGGAACTGCGTTCCACGCTTATCAGAATAATTATAGCAACGGCAGTCGCCTCAGCCATAGCATTCTCGTTCAAGGAAACTCTCTTCGACATAATCCTTGCTCCCCACCGTAGTGATTTCATCACATACAGACTCTTGCAAGCAGAAGACTTCAAGATCAGTCTTATGAATGTGGGACTAACGGAGCAATTCCTTGTTCACGTGAAAGCGGCTTTCGGCATAGGAGTACTTATCACTTCGCCATACATTCTCTTCCTGCTCTTCCGATTCATATCGCCTGCTCTCTACGATAACGAGAGGAAATGGGGAACGGGAATCGTCTGCGGAGGATATGCGATGTTCATGATAGGTACGCTCGTAAACTATTTTCTGATATTTCCCCTGACAGTAAGGTTCCTTGGAACGTATCAGGTGAGCACGGACGTGGCGAACATGCTTACGCTGGACTCCTACATAGACAACCTGCTGATGATGACGCTGATAATGGGACTTGTCTTTGAACTTCCGGTTGTCTGCTGGCTTCTCGGTAAGATGGGACTTATTAACTCAGCCACGATGGGAAAATACAGAAGACATGCCTTCGTAGCTATTCTGATCATTGCCGCCATCATCACTCCGACGGGAGATCCTTTCACGCTGTTCGCCGTGAGTCTTCCTATCTGGCTGCTCTATGAAGCAAGTATAAGAATAATCGACTAAAAAATAACCCTAAAAGAACTCAAAACCTTAAATACAAATGTTAAAAATCATTCGCCGTACGATTGCTGCCATCGTTGGTTTAGCAATGTTGTTGATGTTCCTGGACTTCACAGGCACTATACACAATTGGTTTGCATGGCTTGCAAAGATACAGCTTCTGCCAGCCATTCTTGCCGTAAACATCGGAGTAATCATAATGCTTGTCGTTCTGACTTTCTTGCTGGGCAGAATATACTGTTCTGTGATTTGTCCGCTCGGCATTACGCAAGATTTCATCGCAAGGATTGGTCGTGTTCGTCACAAGAATCCTTATTCTTTCTCTAAACCGAAGAACTGGTTGCGTTACAGCGTGCTCGCTCTGACCATTGTAGGATTACTGACTTCGGTTGCCATAATCGTTGAGTTTCTTGCCCCTTACAGCACCTTCGGTCGTATCGTGACTACACTTTTCCAGCCTGTCTATATTCTCGGCAACAATCTGCTGGCATCGGTTTCAGAGTCGTGGGACAGCTACGCTTTCTACAAGAAAGAACTTTGGATTGAATCTGGCATCCTTATTGCTGTTACAGCCGCTCACTTGCTTATAATCGCTGTTCTTGCGTGGAGAAACGGCAGAACTTATTGCAACACTATCTGTCCAGTCGGAACATTACTAGGCTTAATCTCTCGCTTCTCAATCTGCAAGGTAAAGATTGACGAAACGAAGTGTCGTAAGTGTGGCAAATGCTCCAAGAACTGTAAGGCAGCTTGTATTGATTCCAAGAAGATGACCATAGACTATAGCCGTTGTGTGGTTTGTGGAAATTGCTTGGAGAACTGTGCTTTCGGCGCCCTTTCTTTCGGCTTAAAGAAAGCGGCTACCGTCGCTCAAGCCCCTGTGTCTGAACCGTCAGCTTCTGCCCAAAAAGCCCCTGTGTCTGAAGCGTCAGCTTCTGAAGAAAAGGTTGACAAGAGCAAGCGCGCCTTCCTCCTCTCTACCGCTTTGGCAACAACAGCTGCAGCCTTTGCCGAGGATAAGATCAAGCTTGACGGTGGTCTCGCAAAGATAGAAGGAAAGCAGTCTCCAAAGCGCAAGACACCGATCACTCCTCCTGGTTCTCTCTCTGCTCAGAATCTCGCTAAGCATTGCACAGCCTGTCAGCTTTGCATAAGTGAATGTCCGAACAATGTGCTCAGACCTTCCACTTCTCTTGACAACTTCATGCAGCCGGTCATGTCTTACGACCGTGGCTATTGTCGTCTGGAATGTACTCGCTGTTCAGAAGTTTGCCCTACTTCTGCCATCCGAGAGATTGAGAAAGAAGAGCGAACTGCGGTTCAGGTTGGTCATGCTGTTCTGCTGAAGAAGAACTGTATCTCTGCTACTGACGGAGTTTCTTGCGGAAACTGCGCTCGCCATTGTCCTGTTCAGGCAATAGAAATGGTTCAGACAGACCCTGACGATGATAAATCTCCAAAGATTCCAGCCATTGACGAGAACAAATGTATTGGCTGCGGAGCGTGTGAGAACCTCTGTCCCGTTCGTCCTTTCTCGGCTATCTATGTTGAAGGCCACGAAAAACACCAAGAAGTCTAAAACTCCAAAATATGAAAAAAACATTTATAACCCTCTGCACAGTCTTAACTCTGCAATCTGCATCTTGGATTCTGAATTGTTCTTCGGCTTTTGCGCAAGACCTGAAAATCAACGACAAAGAATACTTTGAGCGTCAAGGCGTAAACGTGCTTGTATATAGCAACCTTTTCTCAGGTGGCTTTAATGACGAGAAGAACTCTGGCATTGAAATTATCCACCATGGCGTTCGCACAGCTCAAGGTGGTGCTATCCGTCTGAGCAATACTCCGGAACAATGGGACCTCGTTCCTGAAACCACGAACCGCAAGGTTGACGCAGCCAGCAACAGCATTGAAGTGTCACTTCGCTTCAAGGAATACAATTTCGATTCTCGTGTTGTTGTCACAGGAAAAGGCAATGGCGTGGAAGTTGCCGTCTATCTTGACAAGCCTGTTCCTAAAGAACTGGAAGGCGATGCCGGCTTTAACCTTGAGTTCCTTCCTTCTCAATATTGGAACAAATCTTACTTCGTAGATGGCGAGGCAGATCGCTTTCCACGTTATGCTGTAAGCCAGACAGTAACTCGTCCTAACAGTGAGAAGATTCGCCAGTTTAAGGGTTACAAGACATACGATGACCGCGGAACAGACCGCTTCGTTGACCCTCTGCCTCTCTCTTCTGGACGCAATTTCCTCTTCGCTCCTGAAGATCCGGAGCGCATGGTTCGAGTCTCTTCTTCTGATGCAGACATCAACCTCTATGACGGAAGAATGATTGCGCAGAATGGTTGGTATGTTCTTCGCTCTGTTCTTCCGGCTGGAAAGACTGGTAAGGTTGTTTCATGGACTATCGAGCCGAACGCCGTAAAGGGATGGATTCGTAAGCCAAACATCGGCTTCTCTCAGGTTGGCTACATGCCTTCTCAGCAGAAGGTTGCCGTAATTGAGCTTGACAAGATGGACAAGGTTCTTGCTGATGCTTCTGTTTACAAAGTGTCAGAAGGTAAGAACGAGAAGGTCTTCTCCGGCGCAGTCTCTGAATGGGGCAGATACTACAAGTATAACTATGCTCGCTTTGACTTCTCAAGTCTCTCTGAACCGGGTGTTTATTACATTCAGTATGGCGACACAAAGACTGACAACTTTATCATCGGCGATAAGGTTTACGATAAGATTGGCGATGCTACGAGCGACGTCTGGATTCCTATCCACATGAATCACATGACCGTGAACGAGGCTTACCGCATCTGGCATGGAGAACCTTTCAAGGAAGGTTATCTTCAGGCTCCTGCCAACACTGACCACTTCGACCTTCACGACCAAGGTGTCATTGACACAAAGTACAAGCCTCTCGAACTTATCCCTGGACTTAACGTCGGAGGATATTTCGATGCCGGCGACTATGACATTGAGACTGGTTCAAACATCAGCGTTGTGCAGAACATGGTGAATATCTGGGAGAAGTTCAAGCCACAGCGTGACGAGACTTTCGTAAGTCAGGAACAGCGTTATGTTGACCTTCATCGTCCAGACGGAAAGCCTGACATGCTTCAGTATATAGAGCACGGCGTCTTGAACCTCATCGCTCAGTCAGAGAATATTGGTCACATGGCACAATGTCTCTCAAACTCTGTTCTCGACAACTATCATCATCTCGGCGACATTTCTGCTATTACTGACGGACTTCACTACGACCCTTCGCTAAAGCCTTACGAGGTTTCGGCAGACGGAAAGTCTAGCGGAACTCCTGACGATATGTGGGCTTTCACAACTCGCAACCCAGACCTAGACTTCCGCGCAGCTACGATGTTTGCTGCTGCCAGTCGTGTCCTTCGCGGCTATAACGACGACCTTGCAGAACGTGCGCTCTCTGAGTCAAAGCGCCTTCAGAGTGAGGCGCGTGAGCTCATGAAGAAGGAAACTACTGACGAGAAGGATGATGTGGAGAATCTTGCCATGCTTTTCTCTGCCCATCCTCACCTTGTCCGTGGCATAATCTCAGACATGGCAGCAAACCTTCAGCTTTACATCGCTACAGGCGAGAAGCAGTACATCAAGACCTTCGAGAAGCAGATTTGGCCTGCTCTTGACCATCAGCTGACATACGTAATCGCTAATGCTCTTGATGCCATTCCTTACATGGATGCCAAGTACCAGAAGAAGCTTCGTCCTTATATCGTGAAGTATAAGGAATATCTCGACGGACTTGAGAAGAACAATCCTTACGGCGTACCTGTTGGTCTCACCAACTGGGCAGGAAATGGCGGCATCATTCAGTTCGGTCAGAATGTATGTCAGGCAGCTTCTTATTTCCCAGATATTATCGACAAGAGCTACGCCTTCAAGGTTGCAGCCTGGCTTTATGGTTGTCATCCTTACCACAACTATTCTTTCGTGGCAACCGTCGGCGCTACTCGCCCAAAGAATGTGTTCTATGGAAACAATCGTGCAGACCTTTCGTTCATTCCGGGTAATGTCGCTCCAGGCGTACTCTTCCGTAAGCCAGACCACTTCGAGAACTACGACGACTGGCCATTCCTCTGGGGCGAGAACGAAGGTACAATTGCTAACAACACAAGCTATCTCAACTTCTGCCACGCTCTCCAGAACCTGATCAAGAAGTAATTGAAAATAGATTATCCCCCTGCCGTTATCGGCAGGGCTCAAATCCGTAAATCCGTAAATACACTCCATGGACTTAACAAGAAGAGATTTTCTCAAAACTATAGGCGCAGCCATAGGAACAGCTGCTGTAGGAACACAATTAGCTGGTTGTGGAAAGAATGGCGATTCCGACCTCGACAACTTCAACAACGACGAATACAACGAGCAGCAGGAGCCTCCAAAAGGCAAGATGACCTATCGCACCACACCATCAACTGGCGACAATGTTTCAATCCTTGGCTACGGAATGATGCGTCTGCCAATGAAGGAAAAAGACGAAAACAATCCTGACGCTCAGGACGAGATAGACCAGGAGCAGGTAAACAAACTTGTAGATTATGCTATGGAGCATGGCATAAACTATTACGACACATCGCCTGTCTATTGCCAGGGAAAGTCTGAGCGAGCTACAGGCATTGCTCTCAAGCGTCATCCGCGAGACAAGTTCTATGTTGCCACGAAGCTTTCCAACTTCTCAGAACCTGCTTGGAGCAAGGAGGGCGCAATCGCTATGTACCGTAATTCCATGAAAGAGCTTCAAGTGGATTACATTGACTATTATCTGCTTCATTCTGTCGGTGGTGGTGGCATGGAGACTCTCCACAACCGCTATCTTGACAGCGGCATCATGGACTTCCTCCTTGAAGAGCGAAAGGCTGGCAGAATACGCAATCTCGGCTTCTCTTTCCATGGCGAGGTAGAAGTCTTCGACTGGCTTCTCGCACATCACGATCAGTACAAATGGGATTTCGTGCAGATTCAGATGAACTATGTTGACTGGCGTCCTGAATACAAGGAAGAAGAGAAGAACATAGCTGCATCTTATCTCTACGACGAACTTGAAAAGCGAAACATCCCAGCCGTCATCATGGAACCACTCCTTGGCGGTCGCTTGGCAAAGCTGCCTAAGTTCGTCATCAAGAAACTCAAGGAACGCGCTCCCGAGAAGAGCCTAGCCTCTTGGGCTTTCCGTTATTGTGGCACGCCGAAGAACATCCTTACCGTTCTTAGCGGTATGACGTTCATGGAGCATCTTAAGGATAACCTGACATCTTATTGTCCGCTGAAACCACTTACAGACGAGGAACTGAAATTCCTTTACAATGTGGCTGACGACATCCGTAGCGTGCAGACCATTCCTTGTACCGCCTGTGCCTACTGCATGCCTTGCCCTTACGGAGTAGATATTCCTACCATCTTCACTCATTACAATAAATGCCTGAACGAAGGAATCTTGCCGTCCAATCCAAACGACTCTGAATACACTCGTCTTCGCCGAAACTACCTTATCGGACTTTCCCGAAAAGTTACTCCAGAGCGCCAACCAGATCATTGTATCGGTTGCGGTGAATGTATCTCACATTGTCCGCAGGAGATAAAGATACCGCGAGAGATGCAGAAGATTGATCAGTTCATAAACGAATTGAAGAAAGAAGACTAATCTCTCATTACAAACTTATTAAGCTATAATAAGCCCAGCCCCTTGTCTGCAAGGGGCTGGGCTTTTATCTGATGTCAATAGCCCCATAAAAAAACTAAGGGCGGCGCTATCTAAATATTGCACACCCATTATTGTGTGTGCGTAAATTTGCGGTTTTAAGTCTTAAAATTAGTTAAAATTTCCGATTATTGTTCTGTTTTTCCGTATTTCGGAATAATTTTGCACCGGATTCACACTGGAATCCACTATCAAACTACTAGAAGAAACTTTTTGGATAAAAGAAAATCTAATGCAAGAAAAAACGAAAAAACACGCCGCTACCATCGACGTGAACCAGGAAAGATGCAAGGGTTGCGAATTGTGTGTGGCAACCTGCCCAAGGAATCTTCTGCAGATTGTTCCGCGACAGGTAAATTCCCATGGCTATCCCTTCGTCGGTTTTGAGGACAATGGACTGTGTACAGGCTGTGCTTCTTGTGGCATCGTCTGTCCTGACGGATGCATAACCGTGTATAAGGAAGGCGGAAAACGTAAGCAGTCAACTGACAATAGCGAGACAAGCGAAGCGTCGTGCTGCTCATGCAACGTTGCTACAAATACGGTAACTGAGGCTGACGATGCGAGTGACGGGGACGAGGAAGTGCTGCTTATGAAGGGCAACGAGGCTCTTGCGCGTGCTGCCATTCGTACTGGAGTGGACGGATATTTCGGTTATCCTATCACTCCGCAGAGCGAAATCCTCGAGACGCTTGCTGCCGAACGTCCTTGGGAAACAACTGGCATGGTGGTGCTCCAGGCAGAGAGTGAGACGGCAAGCATAAACATGCTCTATGGCGGAGGTGCTGCGGGCAAGAAGGTCTTCACGTCTTCTTCGTCCATAGGCATCGCTCTTATGCAGGAGGGCGTGTCATTTTGTGCCGGCGCAGAACTGCCTATAGTCTTTGTAAATGTGCAGCGTGGCGGTCCTGGTCTTGGCACTATACAGCCATCTCAAGGCGACTATTTCCAGGCAACGCGTGGCGGTGGCAATGGCGACTACAACACTATCGTGCTGGCTCCTGCGAGTGTTCAGGAGATGGCAGACTTCGTTGACGATGCTTTCACGCTTGCTTTCCGCTATCGCAATCCGGCAATGATTCTCAGCGACGGCATCATCGGACAGATGATGGAGCCTGTCCGACTGCCAAAGCAGCGTCGCCGCCGTACGGATGAGGAGGTAAGGCGTGAATGTCCCTGGGCTACAACAGGCAGAACGCCCGACCGCAAGCCGAACATCATCACATCGCTTGAACTGCGTCCGGAGCAGATGGAGGCAAACAATCTCCGCCTGCAGCGTAAGTACAAGGAGATAAAGGAGAAGGAAACGCGCTGGGAAACAATCATGACAGACGACGCAGAGCATCTTATCGTAGCATTCGGAAGTGCAGCACGCATTGCCGAGAGTGCGATAAAGGAGATGCGCGAGAGTGGCATAAAGGTCGGTTTGTTCCGTCCAATCACTGTCTGGCCATACCCAGAGAAGGCTCTACGCGAGGCGGCTGAAGGCGTTAAGGACGTGCTTGTAGTAGAGATAAACGCCGGACAGATGATTCAGGACGTGCGACTTGCCCTCAACGGCAGCGTGCCTGTTCACCACTACGGCAGACTTGGAGGCATGGTGCCTGAGCCAAAGGAAATCATTGATGCCATGAACGGCATAATAAACAAAGGAAAGGAGGCTACGCTATGAGCGAGAATATAAGGAAAGCGGAAAACATTGTCTATCAGAAGCCGCGACTGATGAACGACGCTCCGATGCACTATTGCCCTGGTTGCAGTCACGGAATAGTGCATAAGATAATAGCGGAGATAATCGATGAGATGGGACTTGCCGAGAAGACTGTCGGCATCTGTCCTGTGGGATGTGCCGTGTTTGCGTGCAACTATCTTGACATTGACTGGCAAGAGGCTGCCCACGGTCGTGCGCCGGCATTGGCAACGGCAGTGAAGCGACTTTATCCTGACCATCTTGTGTTCACTTATCAGGGCGACGGAGACATGGCGAGCATCGGTGCCGCAGAGACTATCCATGCCCTGAATCGTGGCGAGAACATCTGCATGATTCTCATAAACAACGCTATCTACGGCATGACTGGTGGTCAGATGGCGCCAACAACACTCGTTGGTCAGAAGACTTCCACCTGTCCCTACGGTCGCGAGCCAGAGATTCACGGCTATCCTCTCAGCGTGCCGCAGTTGGCAGCGCAGCTTGAAGGCACTTGCTACGTGACGCGTCAGGCTGTTGACAGCGTGGCTGCCATTCGTCGCACAAAGGCTGCCCTCCGCAAGGCTTTCGAGGCTTCGATGAACAAGAAAGGCTCTTCGCTCGTGGAAATCATGTCAACATGTGCAAGCGGCTGGAAGATGTCGCCAGTGAAAGCAAACGAATGGATGCGCGAGAATACCATTTCGCAGTATCCTCTTGGCGACATAAAGGACAAATTGAATGCGTAATTAACACAAGGAAATATCGTGAAAAAGGAAATATTGATAAGCGGATTTGGCGGTCAGGGAGTGCTGTCAATGGGCAAGATCCTTGCCTACGGCGGACTCATGGAAGAGAGGCAGGTGACCTGGATGCCTGCCTACGGACCGGAACAGCGTGGCGGTACAGCCAATGTTACCGTTGTCATCAGCGACGAGCGCATAGCATCGCCTATATTGAGCCAGTACGACGTGGTCGTGGCTCTCAACCAGCCGTCAGTAGATAAGTTTGAGAAGACAGTAAAGCCAGGCGGACTTCTGATATACGAAAGCGACGGCGTAAAGACTCCTCCGCAGCGCACCGACATAGAAATCCATAGCATAAAGGCTATAGAGAAGGCGGCGGAGATGAAGAATTCAAAGGTGTTCAACATGATTGTCCTCGGTGCCTTGCTGAAGGTTTGCCCTGTAATAAGCACCGACGGTTTGCAGCGTTCACTCTCAAAATCGCTGCCAGAACGCTACCATCACCTCATTCCTGCCAATATGCAGGCGGTGGAGGAGGGAAGGAAGCTTGTGTAAAAAAAGAGAAACAGAAAACCGCTCTCACCCTTTCTGTGGGGTGGGAGCGGTTGCTAAATTGTGATGCTGTCTATCCTTAGCTTTATGATTCCTGTCGGTACATGTGCTTCGACGATGTCGCCCTGCTTCTTGCCAAGCATTGCCTCGGCAATGGGGGATTTTATGGAAATCTTCTTCTCGCTTAGATTAGCCTCATGTGGATTGACAATGGTGTACGCCATCTTGGCGTTGTTGCCTAGGTTGGTGAACTCTACCTTGCGTAGCAGTCCTACGGTTTCTACATCGAGCTTGTGGGGGTCGAGGACTCGGGCATACTTCAGGACGTTCGTCTTGAAGCGTATCTTGCCCATGATTCTTCGCAGCTCTCGCTTTGCGGCATGATACTCGAAGTTCTCGCTAAGGTCACCCTTTGCACGCGCCTCTGCCAGTTCGTTCTGGGCTTTGGGCATGACGACTTTTATCAGCTCGTCTAATTCTGCCACGAGCTGGTCGTAACATTCCTGCGATAAGTATTCCATAAATTAGACATCAAGGAAGTTCTTGAGCATCTGCTTGCCGTCAGGAGTGAGAACGCTCTCAGGATGAAACTGGATTCCGAAGATAGGCAATGTTTTGTGTTGCAGAGCCATGATCTGTCCTTCTGGACTCTCCGCCGTTACCTCAAGGCATGATGGGAAGTTTTCCTTTGAAACCACCCATGAGTGGTAGCGGCCGATGGTAACTTTTCCCCAAACGCCGCCAGGCTCGCCTCCTTCAGGAGTAGGCACTGTGGATGCAGAAGGGATGTCTTTGAAGATAGGCGCGCTGAGATTTGCATAACAGTCTGTCGCAACGCCATGAAACACTTCCGAAAGGTTCTCAAGAGTGCCGCCGAAGGCTTCGCCGAT
>JAZLKJ010000047.1:0-7729 GCA_045597565.1 Prevotella sp.
CGCGGTCAGCGCGTGAAGGAGTTCAAGCTTGAAGCATTTGTAGATGGTGCATGGGTGTCACTGAAGGACGAACTTGCCGACTGGGGCGACGGTTTGGAAACGATTGGCCGCAAGCGTATAATATGCTTCCCTGATGTTACAGCTACCCGACTTCGCATGACCATCACCAAGACAAAGGCAAAGCCAGTAATCAGCAAGATGGGCGTGTTCCTTGCTCCTGAACTGACAGCCGACATTCCTAACTCGGGCGAGAAGTTCTCGTCAAAGCTGAACATTGCCATGATAGGCAGCAACGACGCTCCTTCACGCTCCATAATGGTTGACCTTGGAGGCACGAAGAAGGTGAAAGGTTTCCGCTATCTTCCTCCGCAAGGACAAGGCGCTGAGGGTATCATCACTCGCTATTCGTTCTGGACAATGGAAAATAATGAATGGAAGCGCATCAGCGAGGGCGAGTTCTCAAACATCGTGAACAACCCTATCTGGCAAAGCGTAAGCATCAACCCAATCAACACAAACCTCCTTCGCATCGATGCCGAAAGATTGAACGCTGGAGAAAGAGCTGTGTATGAAGATATTGAAATTCTGACAGAATAAAGAAAACATGAATAGAATATAATTCTCGTTCTACTGGCATTTCCAGTAGTCAAACTGGAGGTCTTTGCCTTTCATTACAAATACGATGTCGTGCTCTCCGCTGACTTTCATGTTGCAGCGTGAGGTTTGCCATTCTTTGGAGTTAGCAGATGTCTTACCGAGAAGCTTACCACCTACAGTGTCTTGTCGCACCTCCACAGTGCCTTTGCCTCTGAGCATCATGCTGATGCTACGGCTTCCCTTGCCAAAGTCAACACGGCTGACCTTAAGCACGGCTATATTAGGGCTTATGGCTGTGACCTGCTTGCTGCCTATCATTGCCATCATATTGCCTGCATTGCCTGATGGCTGGAAATGCGCATTGTTGGTGGCGCATACGGTTTCTGCTTCCACACGCTGATACGGATTGAGAGGTTTTATCTGACTGACTCCCTTGCGTGTCATGGTTGCCTTGTGGATGTTCAGCGGATGTTCATCTACCTCAATCTCGTCAACCGTCATGCAGCGGAAGCCGCCTATGGTGCCGTGCTGTCGCATGATGTCCTGCGTGTGGTTGAAGAGATACCAGCGTCCCTGATACTTGTGCAAGTGTGTGTGGTTGTTGCCGTAGTCCATGCCATAGTCACCCGGATTGTCGCAGTAGTCATGCTCGTAGCACCAAGAGTCGGTTACGAGAGGCGTCTTGCTTGTCATGTAAGTCATACAGCAGCGGCTTGGCGCTTCGCCGTGGAAGTTCCATGGCTGGTGCTCACTCCAATCCATGTTGTAGGTATAGACGAATGTGCTGTCGATATAGTTCAGTTCGTTTGCCTCGAAGAGGAATGCGGTAGGAAGGGTCATCATATCTGATGCAATAGATATCATGTCCTGTCCAAGACGAGCTATGCGTGAATGTCCGCCAGCTCCGAAAGCGAGATATGCGAGAGTATCGTTTACGACGATAACTCCTGGGTCAAACGGTACCTTGCAGTCGCCAAGACCTGGTGTCTTTGCATCTACCAGACTTTTCTGCAGAGGACTTGTCCAAGGGCCGACGGGAGATGTAGCCGTGAGTACGCCAACGCCGTAGCCGCTGTTTGAGAAATAGAGGTAGAAGTGTGTCTTGCCATCCTTTTCCACACGCTTATCGACCGATGGCGCCCAAGAATTGATAATCCATGGCGCAAGTTCACCCGTAGGAATAAGGCCGTGATATGTCCAGTTGACCATGTCGTCTGTTGACATCATGGCAAGCGACTTTATTTTCTCGTATGAGTTCTTTCCGTTTACACCAACGCTATCAAACTGCTCATGGTCGTTAGTACCATAGACATACAGCCGGCCTTCATACTCCACGGCAGTTGGGTCAGCGGTGAATAGGAAGTCGAGTATAGGGTTATGGTTGCCAGTAGCTAGTTTCGTGCTGTCTGCCAATGTCTGTGCATTGCAAACAATCAGATTGCAAAGCAGAGTTAGTATTACAAAAATTTTTCTCATAATTTGACTCAAGTTTCGCAAGCGAGCTTGCGAAGGGTAATGGGTAATGGCTGTTGACTTATGACTAATGATTTATGGCTGTTATGAATCTTCCTGCTAGCTTTACGCCAATGACCTTGAAAGTTGCAATCACCGCATTCGCACCAATACCAACGATGCTGACTTTCGTGATTTGATTGTTCCTACTTTGTTTCATATCGAAATGGATTGGTTGATAACTTGCTGCAAAATTACGAAATCTTCTTTAATTATCGCATAGTTACATGAAAAAATACAACCATTGCTGCAATTTTTCCGTACAAGACAGTTGAGAAGATTAAAAGATTGAAAAAATGTTCAATTATTTTGTGGATTATAAATAAATTACTACCTTTGCCGCGTAATAATCAATGTCTTCATGGTAAAAGAAGACTACAAAACGTAGAAATATAAGCTCAAAAAGCTATATGAAAAAGATTATACTTTCACTCTTGATACTCTTCACATTTGTCAGCACATTGTATGCTGCGAAAGCAAGTCCCAGTGTAGGTGTTGTCAAGCAGAAGGACGGCACGATGCTGACAGTCAGACTCTTTGGCGACGAGAACTTCTCTTGGAGCCAGACCATGGACGGTGTCATTCTCTATCAGGATGGCACGGACTATTTTGTGGCAAAGGTGCAGAATGATGGTAGCATAATACCTACAGCCATGCTTGCACATGAGGCTTCCAATCGCAAGATTGAAGAGATGCGGCTCGTGGCAGCTCAAGACAAGCTGCAATTCTACAACTATGCGACCTCTGAGCTGAAGCGTGGTGGTGTGCGCCGCGAACCGATAGCCACAAAGAGCATCACTTTCCCACATACGGGTACGCCGCGCGTCCTCATAATCCTTGCCGACTTTGCCGACCAACCTTTCGCTCATGACGACGAGACGACGACACAAATCTTCAATCAGTATCTGAATGCCGACGGTGTGCCGACGACAGGCATTGCCGACATAGATAATACGAAATGCCTTAGCAGGAACAAAGGCTCGGTGAAGAAGTATTTCAGCGACATGAGCAACGGAATGTTTGAGCCGCAGTTTGACGTATATGGTCCTGTGCATCTCACACAGAACATGAAGTATTACGGCGAAGGTCAAAACGACTACATGAGTCGCTTCATACCAGACGTGTGCAAGGCACTGGACGAAAGCATTGACTTCAGCCAGTATGATGCTGACGGCGACGGCATTGTCGATCTCGTTTATGTAATCTATGCCGGCTATTCGGCAAGTGTTTATGGCAACTCCACAGACTGCATCTGGCCTAAGACTGGAAGGGGTAGCTTTGGCACATACGATGGGGTAAGGGTAGGGCTCTATGGTGTCAACAATGAGCTCAACTTTAATTCTGACTATGCCAAGGAGATGGGACATGTCTATATCAACGGCATCGGACTCTTCTGCCATGAGTTCTCACACACCATGGGCTTGCCGGACTTGTATCCTACAGTGACTTCTGCACAAGTGGACAATCAGGCCATGGAGGACTTCTCCATAATGGATGGTGGCGAGTATTGCTACAACAACGGATATTGCCCTGTTGCATACACTGCTTGGGAGCGAGAGGCTATGGGATGGTTTGAGATAGAGACTCTCACAGAGCCGACCACTATCAAGAATCTTGCTTCTGTAGAGGCTGGCGGCAAAGCTTATCGCATCATGAACGATGCCGACGAGACAGGTCACGAATACTACATCCTCGAGAATATTCAGCGAGGCGGATGGAACAACTACATCGGCA
Source organism: Prevotella sp. (assembly GCA_045597565.1). GTDB lineage: Bacteria > Bacteroidota > Bacteroidia > Bacteroidales > Bacteroidaceae > Prevotella. The sequence goes on from JAZLKJ010000047.1 coordinate 3,844, forward strand.
ACAGTACAGGGGGGTATTCCCACGGCTTGATGATTACGCACGTGAAATACGATGCGACCGCCTTTGACATATATTATAATAGGGTGAACAACAGCAAGGGACAGCCACTTATGACCGTACTACCAGCAAGCGGTTTCTTGGCATCCTCATACAAGTACGACGATTTCCGCAATTATCTTTCCGCTTGCCTCTACCCTAACACCCAGGAGAGCATGGACTTCCTCTACTCCCTGGCAGGCTATCCGAACCCTATAGTATATACTGGCGACGCAGAGAGAATGGCAACCTCAAAGCCCGTGTTCAACATCCGCGAGGATGTGGGGGCAAAGACCGTGTCGTTCACGTTCATCAAGAAGCCGGATGCCGACGGCGAGGCTACAGGAATCAAGTTCAGTCAAAGTCAGAGTCAAGGTCAAATTCTCTACAACCTTGCAGGTCAGAAGGTCGGCGATAACTATCGTGGCATCGTGATAAAAAACGGAAAACGGATTCTCAAGAAATAGTAAAATGAAGAAGGCTATAGAAATTTTCCGTACATCGAATGAATAAGACGTACAGTTTGTGAAATTCACAGATTGTACGTTTTGTTTTCATAGAGTGTTTGTAAAGAGTTGGAAAAACACCATACCTTTGCATCGTCAAACAAAACAAAATGACACTAGAACTTAAAACTAAAAACATTAACTCATTAAAAACTCAAATCATTATGAAAAAGTTTCTTTCAAAAATCATGTTCGCAGCAGTAGCAGTTCTCTCAGCTGCAGGTTTCACATCTTGTAACAACAGTGATGACGATCCTTACGTTCCAACACCAGATGCTACTTTGTATGGCAAGGCTGTCGTCAAGGTATCAGAGTCGGTATTTGAATATGCAACAGCTACACTCGTCCTTGAGTATGACGGTCAGACAAAGAGCTTCCCTCTCAATGAAAGCACAAAGGTGGCAAAAGACAAGGATATGTCGGATGTATTTGGCGCAGACAAGGCAGCAGCTCGTGTTCTTGATGTCCCTGTATTCTCTTACAAGAACGCTCCTGTCAAGGCTACTATCAAATATGAACTCACAGAGGCTGGCAAGAAGAAGCTTGCTGACGAACCAGAAGGAAGTGTGAATCATGACGAGCTGACATTCTTCGGCAAGGCTAAATCCGACGGAAGCGCACTTGTAAAATTACAGGCTGGCGGTCTGGGAGGTATTAAGCATGCTCGCTATGCGGATTATCTCAAGAGGGCATCTGCTTTGGCATACTACATTAAGTAAGGAACGCGGTATATGTTTCTTAGAATATGAAACTCTCCTCCGAATAATGGGGGAGAGTTTTTTTGTGGCAAGGGACGGAGGTGTGGCAAGGTATGGTTCTCCTTCACATAAATATAAGAGTTGTTTTTCAGTCTCTCCGTAGTCTATTCTCAGACTTTTTTCCGTACAACGAATGAATAAGACGTACAGTTTGTGAAATTCACAGATTGTACGTTTTGTTTTCATATAGTGTTTGGGAAACTTTTTCAAAACTCCCTACCTTTGCATCGTCAAACAAAACAAAATGACACTCAAAACTAAAACATTAATTCAAAACTCAAAACAAAATTTACAAACCAATTAAAACATTAAACATTATGAAAAAGTTTCTTTCAAAAATCATGTTCTCAGCAGTAGCAGTTCTCTCAGCTGCAGGTTTCACATCTTGTAACAACGCAGACGACGATCCACGCGTCATAACTCCTCAGCCAACAGCTCAGGAGCAGGCACAGGAGCAGCAGCAAAAGTATCAGCAGGTTCTAGGTTATGGAGCAGCCGTTTCAGAGAGCGTCCTTGACATGTATGACGTGACTGTCACTCTCCACAGTGGCGACAAGACAAAGGTCGTAGAACTGACGAAGGCTGACGGCAAGGTCATTACAGAAAACGCAGAAGGCAATTCTATCACTTGCTATAAGTATGTTTTCACCGGAATAGACGGTCAGAACGGCATCAGCTCTACAGAGGTAAAGGTTACTCCAAAGGCAGACATCAAGACCACCATTGCCAGCTATCCACAAGATAAGGAAGTCTATGAGATGTACGGCTCAGACAGGATTTATGCATCCTTGGACGCGAACGGCAAGTTAGTAAATGACCCTAAAGTGCTCATGCATTTTAACAAATTCCTTCCTTCTAATATGATGCAAGTTACGCACGATGGAAAGTTAGTCTATGAAGTACAGGCAGAAGCAATGGGTTATTTCTATCTGACAAGAAAATAAGTAACACAAGTAACACGACATAGCCATCCGCTGAATACTGAACGGTATCAGCGGATGGCCTTTTCTTTATGACAAGAAAAAGCCTCACTTTTGCAAAAAAGTGGGATTCTTTCTTGTTATTATGCTTATGTTTTATAACTTTGCATCTGTAAACTACCCAATAACCCTTATATTCAAAACACAATCCGTAAGTATCTTATTTATGAAACGATTCGGTCTTTTTCTCCTGTCAATGATGATGACAATGTCATTGTATGCGCAGAACATCAACAAGGAGTGGGGCATCCAGTTATATACGCTCCGTACCATGATAGGCACTCCAGATCTTTACAGAAGAAATCATGAAAGAGTGTTTGAGAGTCTCCGTTCTTACGGTTTCACTCAGGCAGAACTTTACGGCTATGAGGACGGCAAGATATTCGGAGTTCCTGCTCAGGAGTTCGTGAATGATGTTCGCGGTGCAGGTCTTAAGCCTGTATCGAGTCATGTGCAGTATGCTCTTACCGACGAGGAAGTCAAGACAGGAAACTTCTCCGAAAAGGAAGCGTGGTGGAAGAATTGTATAGCGCAGCATAAGGCAATCGGACTTGATACGATAGTCTATGTCTGGTACGCCTTCCCAAAATCCATGCTTGAACTTCAGCGCATAGCGGAATATCTGGACTGGATAGGCGCAATGTGCAAGGAGGAAGGCATCGGCTTCGGCTATCATAACCACGACCACGAACTGCGTAAGGTGGAAGGCAAGGAAGTGATGCTCGACTATCTGCTCACTCACACAAAGCCTGAGAACGTCTTCATCGAGATGGATGTCTATTGGACAGTCTTCGGACATGGCAGTCCTGTGGATTACTTCAAGAGATACCCTGGTCGTTTCAAGATTCTCCATATCAAAGACCAATATGAGATTGGACAGAGCGGAATGGTGGGCTTTGACGCCATTTTCCGTAATCTGCATCTTTCCGGAGCAGAGCACATGATTGTTGAACAGGAGACAACGGAGAAGGCAGACATGCTTGAGAGCCTTAGGATAAGCATGGACTACCTGCTGCAGAAGAGCCAGGAGGTTGGACCTTACACTGTTGATGTCATCTCTGAGAACATCTATCATATTCAGGATTGCAACTCGCAGAATCCTTCGGGCGAGACCTTCAACGACAAGGGCGAGAAGACGCACTTCAACAACTGTTCCGACATGTATCTGCTCGTTGGAAAGGAGAAGGCGCTTCTCATCGACCTTTCAAACTACATCACATGGGATGCGACAGCCGTGGAATCCTTGCGCAAGATAGTCTATGACCGTATTCAGGGCAAGCCGCTCACCATCACCTTCACTCACAATCATGGTGACCATACCGGAATGCTTCCAGCTTTTGTCAATGACAAGAGCGTTCATTTTGCCCTTCCACGCATAGACTTCGTCGGACTGAAGGACAGATTTCCGAATGTGGACTACACTTTCTTCGATGGCGGCGAAAGCTTCAACCTTGGCGGCATGAAGGTAAACACTCTTCTCGTGCCAGGTCACACCTCTGGTTCCATGGTGTTCTTCCTTGAAGGAAAGAATATGGTCTTCACAGGCGATGCCATCGGCTCTGGTCATGGAGTATGGATTTTCAACACGGAAGGTTTCCGCGAATAT
>JAZLKJ010000048.1:0-5305 GCA_045597565.1 Prevotella sp.
ATTGTTATGCGGTAGTTTTAACCTTGTTTTTCAATCAGCACCTTCCAGTAGCCGTCGGCAGTCTGGTCGGTTTTAAGCACATTGTGTCCTTCGTTCCTAACACTGCCAGGAACATTAGCAATAGGCTGTCCGTCGTCGAGCCAGACTTCAAGCAAGTCGCCCTTCTGCAAGTTAGCCAAAGCCATCTTGGTTTTTACAAAGTTCATTGGGCAAGCCACACCACGCAAATCTTTTACAGTGACATTTTCAGCAACCGGAGCAGCCTCTTCCTTCTTTTCTTCCTTAACCGCAGGAGCCTCAGATGGAGCAGGAGCAGCCTGAGAAGCACCGGCAGGCGCCTTGAACTGAAGACTGTCGTCCATAGTTGAGTAAAGCGCTATAACGGCATCGCTTAAGCCTTTAATATCGGCCTCGCTGCCCTTGAGCGGTTGGTTAAGTTTGGCCTTATTTATCACATGCTGGTATTTTGCGTCTACCAAGTTCTGCTCAATAAATAGTTTGCTGAAAAGATAGAACACCTGTTCACTGGTGCGTGGTTCTTCGCCACGGGTAATGAGGAGCATGCGGGCAGCCGAGAAGACAATCTTCGCCAATAAGGCTTCTTTCTTCTCATCCGCTGCTGTTTCCAGTTCCTTATACCCCTCTTCAATAGCACTCTTGTCGAGGTCGATCATGTCGAAGAGTCCGGCCGAGCATTCAGCCTGTCCACGGCTTGCGTACGAGAACACTTCTTTTGCACCCCAGTCGAAGTAGTAGTTCTTGTCTTCTTCGAAAGAAGGGATGTTGTCGGAATTCTTCAATGCCTGGCGCGCATAGTCGGCACCTTCGGCCTTTGCCCATTCGCCAAAACTGGTATAGTTATTTTTCACCGCCAAGTATCGGCGGAGCAAATCTTCAGCAAACTCTGGCGCCTTATAGGCCGCAATAGCGCCCACAGGCTCGCTAAGTTCCTTGTCGCCCTTCGTCTTCAAATAAACAGTATAGGCAGGTGCAATGTTGCCGTTGCGGATAACACGGCCCGAAAATCCGAGGTCGGACCAAATCTGCTGACCGCAAGAATTGGTACAGCCCGAAATATTTATCTGCACCTCGTTCAGCACATCGAGGTCGAGGTTGCTGGCAAGCAGGCGCTTGCGAATAGCCTCCTGCAAGCCTTTTGAGAAGCAGATGCCCAAACGGCAGGTATCCGCACCCGTGCAAGAAATGATATTGTTGGCAAGAAACGGATGGTCGATGTCGAATTCCAATTCCTTCAGCAGGGCATATACATTAGCGAGGTAAGCCTCTGGAATGTTGCGCAACTGCAAATTCTGGCGGGTAGTGAAACGCAGCACATTGTTGCCGAACTGGCTGGCGAACTGCGCAATGCGGGCAAACACCTTTGTTGGCGCGTTACCGTGCGAGAACGGAATAATCAGCGAGAACAAGCCGTCTTGCTTCTGCTCGTTGGTGTAGCGTGCCTTCCAGAGTTTGAACGCCAGACTCTTGTCTTTAAGGGCTGGTGTGGTTGGCACGGTGTATTTGAAGTCGAGGTTGGGTAATTCAAGGTCTAAAGACGCGTCGTTGAGGGCCTCGTCGTAATACTGCTTGAACAGTTTGACGGTTTCCTCTTCACCCAACTTGTAGAAGATGTGGCGGATGCGGGCCTTGTGCTTGTTCTTTCGGTTACCGTTGGCCGAGAAGAATCGTTTTGCGGCTTCGGCCACACGCACAATGTTCTTTTCTTCAACAAAATCGAAAAGCAACCAGCCTGTGTGCGGATTGCTGGCAACAGAACCGCCCAGATAGACTTTGAAACCCTTCTTTCCATCTTGAATTTTAGGAATGAAGCCGAGGTCATTGATTAAAGCGTAACCGGCCTTTTCTTCCGAGATGGCGAACGCAATCTTCAGTTTGCGCGGCATGGTGAACGAGTCGTTCTCGGCAATAAGGCGGTTGGTAAGCGCCACCGCGTAAGGGTATGGATCAAAAACTTCAGCCTCGTTAATACCAGCCTCAATGTCTACCAACATATTTCTAATGGTGTTGCCGCCACCACCCTTGGTACCCAATTCCACGGTGCTGAGCGCCTCCATAGCGGCAGGGGCATCGTCGAGTGGCAAGAAATGGAGCTGGATTTCCTGGCGTGAAGTGATGTGTATATGGCTCGCCTTGAACTGGTCGCCTACCTCGCACACCTTTGCCAACTGCTCGGGACGGATGAATCCGCCAGAACAACGGATGCGGAGCATGTAGGTACCATTCTCGCGCTGTTCGTACAATCCCATAGGGACGCGCACGGCTTTAAACTGGCCTGCAGGAATATTGTTGGCCTTAAAATCTGAGATTATATTGCCAATGTAGCGAATATCATCGCCGAGAGTGCTGGGTAATTTATACATCTCTAATCCTCCTCTTCCTAATCAGTTATTCGGCCAACAGGCTTTCTATTTTCTCCTTGTAAACATTCTTCGGATTTGCCCCCTTGAATCGTTCAACCTCTACCCCATCTTTGAAAATGATGACGGTAGGCACAGTCTGCACGCTGTATTCGTCGGTAAGGGCCTCTTCAGCTTCCGCGTCAACTTTTCCGATGAAGACACGTCCTTCGTATTCGGTTGCCAACTCGTTAATGATGGGTAGCAGGTGTCGGCAAGGCGCGCACCAGGTAGCCCAGAAATCCAATACGGTTATGTGGTTGCCGCTAACGGCTTCTTTTGCATTTGCAGTGGTAACAATCTGTGTCATATAAACCTCCTCTTTAATATGTGTTCGTATTTCTTTTTATTACGATGCAAAATTACCGGGTTCAAGGAGGCGATTCAATCGCAATTATACGGCATATTGGTATACCCTTTTTATGGTAGGAAATTCCATCAGGAATATTACAAAATGGACGTTTACTGAAGGTTCTTTTGCTCTTACTCAAAACAATACTTGGAACTGCTGAAATGTGTTTTGAAATTCCCTTCCCGGAAAATAAGTTAGCTTTTTAAGGGCTGACTACATAACAACTTAATTCATAATCATCTATAATGCTTAGCGATACATTTTGGGGAAATGTGAAAGGGACCCCAACATCAGAGTTGCTAATAAATATAAAAACGGCAATAAATATAATTTATTGCCGTTTTTATACACTTTGATTAAGTTATGGTTTTAGTAGCTCACTTGTCTTAGCCCAATAGAAGAAAGCTTCTGGATTTGTAGTCCTCAATCTGTTTAGACGAGTGTGTAATGGATTTTCAATAACCAGATTTATTAAATCAGCAGGATTGCCGCTATAATGTTGGATGTCCTGTTTTCTAAATTGCAGACAAGTCGCAATATAGGCAGCTTTTGACGAATCAGTGATAGCATCCTCGATGAAGTACTTCTGCTTGTACATAAAGTTACCGATGCTTTTTATCCCCTTCTGTAAAAGGTCAAACTTCTCTTTGTCTACCAATCCTCTTGTCGAAATATTCATTGCGGTAGTACGGATATCATTGTAAATAACTTCAAGGTCATCTGTAGGAAGGTTTCTATAACCTAATTCCACAGGTGCTATTTTTGAGAATGCAACCATGGTAACATCCAAGTTATCAATTCTATCGAACAACCTACCTACATCATAAAGTTGTTTTATGATTTCAAGAGTAGCAAGTCTATCCTTCTTGTAATATGGGACGCCAGTTGTCTCAGGAGCAAAAGCGGTAAGTTTGTCACCAAGTATATCACCTACAGAAGGGACCTTAACAAAAGAGAGATCATCTTCCATTTCTATCAAAGCATTCTTGATTTCAACCTCCTGCACCTGTTGGTAATGGCAATCCTCATAGAGTACATCAAGCAGTATATATGACTCTTTGTTGGTGTCTGCATTAAAAGCAACCTGGTAGAAGAATTTGCTATGACTTTTCGGAATAGCAGTACCTGCCTGTTTACGTTCTATAAGTTTATAGTTCAAAAAACCGATTTCAGAATATTTTGCAAGGTAATCTTCAATACTAGTGCCAGGAGGACACATTATGTCGATATCTATAGACAAACGATGTGGTGAATCTTGAAGCAGAAGCATCAAGCAACTACCTCCTTTGAAATAGAATGTACATCCACTTCTTGCAAGCATATCAAGAAGAGAAAAGGCTCGAATCACCTTTTCAATCAGATTCTTATCTGTATAGTGGAGTTCTTTTGACTTTTGGTCAATCCACTCTGTAGTGAAGCATTTTTTGTGTATCATTGATTTTTTTGCCACTAAAGTTTGAGACCTCGTCTTTGAGCATATCTAATGAGGCGAGTTTGGTTGATATTATACAACAGCCTTGCATTTTCCCACATCCTACTAGATTCAGCTCCATGCAGATAATCAAAACAGGGATCCTTCTCTATGTCGACAAGAACCTTTTCAAGTGTAGGAACTGCAATACCATCTAATTTTTCTGTTGGGGCTTCTGTCACCAGAGGTTTTACTATAATACACTGATCCTTCAGATTGACATACATGTATATAAAGTCTGCTGTTGGATTATTCCACACTACATACCCTTCACCTCTAAGATAGTCAAATACACTATCGACTGCATAACGCTCAGTTTCAATATATGTAGTATTATTCTCTGACATGTGATGCTGAAGAGAAGAAAGGCTTCTTCCATTGTATATACAGAAGGTTGCAAATGGGAATTTTTGCTTAAGTATCTGGCTCACTTCTCTTTCTTTATCCTCAAATACTGCATGGAATGTAGACTTACCTTCAGTGGAAAGTGCGTACTTTCCTCTCGACACTCTGAACAACTCTCCTGCTTCAACCATCTGAGAAAGCATACACGTCATTGTATTCGGTGTTGACTGTCCGTTATCTTTCAGCCACTCCCACAACTCTTGCTTTCCAAACGTATCACGACTGGACGCAAATTTTCGTATGAGATCCTTACAAGTATTCATGAGCATCAAATCAATTATTGATACAAATATAATATAATTTCGGCAATAACTTACGATTATTGCCGAAATTATATTATAATCATAACTGTATCGGGAAGGTATTTCTTATATAATCGAGCCACAATCGTATTTACAAAGGTACTTGAATGCGATGATTTCAAGTTTTGCTTTGTTATCTACAATTTCTATTTCACATAATTCCCGAATTAAGCCACCCCAGTTGTGGCAGTCTTGGTTGATGAGGATGGTAACTACTATATTGACAACTCGTTATCTGAACGGTCAATCCGTCCGTTTACGGTAGGCAGAAGCGCCTGCAAGGGATTCACCAGCGAGGAAGGGGTGATGATAGCCGCAAGATTTTACACTTTGGTGGAGACATGCAAGTTAAACGGCG
>JAZLKJ010000049.1:0-6991 GCA_045597565.1 Prevotella sp.
TCTACGTTCTTGTTTGTTGCCATATGCTCGTCAATTATAGGTTGTGGCGGCAAAGGTAATCAAAATTCTCCACATATGGGCAGAATGTAATCACTTTTCATTCCCTTTGACGAGCCGAAGGCCTCATGTACGTTTCATATCTTTCGTTACTTTCTGGGATTGATAATCCAATCTTTTCATGGTGCAAAGTAACGGATAATATTTTACTGTAGAAAGAGAGAATCCCTATTTGCGGAAAGGAATTTCCCTATGATGGTGCCTTTAGCCTTCGCAAGCTCGCTTGCGAAACTTGAATTTATTATTTGTTGTTCAGGAAGTACTGCCCCTTATTTTTTGTCATTCCGTTGAAGCTGATGGCATGGCGTGGGCAGACGTGGTAACATGCCAGACAAGTCATGCAGCGACCTGTGTGCTTCCATGTTGGTTTATTGTCTGAGGCAAGCTGGATATTCTCCACCTGACATACTTTCTTGCAAAGTCCACAGCCGACGCATGCCATGCGGTTGACGGAGAATGTGCGGTCTGTGATGAGTATATGATGGAAGATACCACCGAGAACTTTCGACTTCAAGTAGGCACATACTCCCTCTTTGACCTCATATACTCCGCGTGCCTTGGAGCGGATAGCACTTGCTATGTGCGGTATGGCCTTGCGTGCAGCCTCAATCTTTTTCTGCTCATTGAATCCTTTATCAACATCCATGAATGGCAAACCGACATAGCTTTCCGGCATCTGTACGGAGAATGCGCCAGCTATGCTCAGACCAGTCTCGCTGGCAGTCTTACGCAGATAGTCAATTGTCTTACCACAGTCGTCTCCGCAGGTCAGCACAACATATATGCTACCCTCTATAGCGTTGAGGCTATGGGCTTTAAGGAACTTCTCCACTATGCTCGGCACTCGCCATCCGTGAACAGGAAAGCAGAGAATAGGGTAGTAGTCTGACTTTGACTCTGACTTTGATACAGCCGTAGTACCTGCTGACGAGTCGGTTATGGAAACCGCCTCATCACCGAGTTCCTTTGCCAGTAGATTTGCTACATAGCGAGTGTTGCCGGTTGCTGAGAAGTAGTAAATCATCTGTTTATTTATGCTTTCTGTTAGCGCGTTGTTGACGGTATTTCGCCTTTTGTCTTGCGCTTCCAGAGCCATGAGCGCCAGTGATGTAAGCCTTTTTCTTGGCTTTTGTTTTAACCTTCCCAGTTTCTTCCTGCTTGCGTGCAGGACGGAATGTAATGCCTCCGCCAGCAATGATTTCGTCTATATTATCTCCCATAGCTATTCGTTTTCGGCGGCAAAGTTACGAATAAGCGAGCGAAATACAAAATGAAAGTCCAAAAAAACTTTCATTTATAATAAAAGTGACTATTTAATAGTTGTTCTTTTCATTTGTAGGGCGAAGTTTACTGAGCCGCGATTAAGGTTTATTCCCGCAAACGGCTCAGTAAACTTCGCCCTACATCTTGGGGACAACCCTAATATAATAAGAGGTCTCCAAATGACTTGAATGTCAAATGAAGACCTCATAAACTTTATGCTTCAATGTGCTTTAACGGCACATGCTGTTTCAAGAACTTATCAACCTCGTTAGCAGTTTTTCTACCGCTTGCCATGGCGCGAACTACGAGAGAAGCTCCGTTGGCAGCGTCACCGCATACGAATACGTTTTCAGCATACTGTGGATGCTCTGGCTTGAGGAATCCCATTGCGAGGAGTACGAGCTCTGCCTTGATTATTTCTGGCTCGCCAGCTTCAACCATGATTGGGCGACCGCCTTCTGGATTTGGTTTCCAGTCGATTGGCTGAACCTTAACGCCAGTGAGCTTACCGTCCTTACCGATGAACTCAAGAGTGTTGATGTTCCAGCGGCGAACGCAGCCTTCCTCGTGAGAAGTTGTTGTCTTCAAGACGCGAGGATAGTTTGGCCATGGGTTCTGTGGATCAGCAGGACCTTCCACAGGCTTAGGCATGATTTCAATCTGAGTAACGCTCTTGCAGCCCTGACGGTGAGAAGTACCGATACAGTCAGAACCTGTATCACCACCACCGATTACGAGCACGTTCTTGCCCTTTGCCGTAACACGCTCTTCCTTGGAGAATTCCATGCCAGCGAGTACGCGGTTCTGCTGAGCGAGCATTTCAAGAGCGAGGTGAACGCCCTTGAGTTCGCGTCCAGGAATATTGAGATTGCGGGCTGTAGGAGTACCTGTAGAAACCACGACTGCTGCATATTCCTTGGCAAGTTCCTGAATCTTAGCCTCGTCAACAGCCTGGTTGAACTGGAACTCAATGCCTTCTTCAATCATTACATTGAGACGACGAGTGATGACAGCCTTGTTGAGCTTGAAGTTTGGAATACCATAGCGGAGCAGACCACCGGCATCCTCGTTCTTCTCGAAGACAGTTACGCTGTAGCCCATGCGGTTTAAGCGGTTTGCAGCTACGAGTCCGGCAGGACCTGCGCCTATAACAGCAACCTTCTTTCCGTTGCGCTCATACTGTTGAGCCGAAATCCAACCCTCGCGCCAAGCTGCCTCTGTGATAGAGCACTCGTTCTCGCGGTTAGTTGTTGGAGCGAAGTCTGTGAGGTTATGTACGCAGGCTTTCTCGCAGAGTGCAGGACAGATACGTCCAGTGAACTCAGGGAAATCGTTTGTCTCGTTGAGCAGACGGTATGCAAGTTCCCATTCGCCCTTGGCAAGAGCGGCATTCCATTCCGGTGCCTTGTTGCCGAGTGGACAAGCCCAGTGGCAGAAAGGAACACCGCAGTCCATACAGCGTGATGCCTGTTCTTTACGGTCGTGAGAGTTGAGTGTCTGCTCTACCTCACCGAAGTCTTGTATTCTATCGTGTATTGGTCTGTGACCAGCTTCTTTGCGTTCTATCATATCTTTATTCCTGTGAAATCTGTCTAAGTTTTTCCTGAAGTTGTTTCATCTTTTCCTCCTGGAGCACGCGCTTGTACTCAATAGGAGTAACCTGAACGAAGTCGTCAACGTAGCGGTTCCAGTCGTCGAGCATCTTGCGAGCAAGAGCTGAGCCTGTGTAGAGGTAGTGCTGACGGATGAGCTCGTGGAGTTCCTTGCGTGAAGTAGCGTCTTCTACGAGGCTGATTTCCACCTGATCCATGTTACAGAAGTAGTCGAAGTTGTGCTTCTTGTCATAGACATAAGCAAGACCACCAGACATACCAGCTGCGAAGTTTCTACCTGTTTCGCCTAGAACAACCACGCGACCGCCAGTCATGTATTCGCAGCAGTGGTCGCCAGCACCTTCGATTACGGCAATGGCACCTGAGTTACGAACACCGAAACGTTCACCAACACGACCGTTCACGTAGAGTTCACCGCTTGTTGCACCGTAGAGACCAGTGTTTCCAGCAATGATGTTGTCCTCTGCAACGAAGTCTGAGTTGCTGCGAGTAGGAGGCATGATAGAGATGCGACCGCCAGAAAGACCCTTTCCGAAGTAGTCGTTTGTCTCACCTTCAAGCTTAATGTTTACACCCTTCACGGTGAAAGCACCGAGCGACTGACCTGCAGAGCCCTTGAACTTGATGTTGATAGTAGAATCTGGCAGACCAGCTTCGCCGTATTTCTTGGCGATGGCACCAGAGAGCATAGTACAAAGAGCACGGTCTGTATTCTTTACAGCATAGTCGAGGTTTGTCTCTTCCTGCTTTTCAATAGCTCGTTCGCAAGCCTTGAGAATTTCCTCGTCCTTCACAGGCTCAAGCTTAGAGAATTCACCTCTATCCCAGTAGAGCATACCTTCCTCCTTGTGGAGTAGGCGAGAGAAGTCTATTGTGCCCTGCTTTGTATGAGGATCAGCAGCGTTAACCTCGATGAGATCTGTGCGACCGATGATGTCCTTGAGAGTCTTGACACCAATCTCAGAGAGATATTCGCGAGTCTGCTCAGCGAGATAAGTGAAGAAGTTTACAACGTAGTCAGCACGACCAGTGAACTTCTTGCGGAGTTCCTCGCTCTGTGTAGCCACACCTACAGGACAAGTGTTTGTGTTGCACTTACGCATCATGAGACAGCCGAGAACAATCAATGGCAGAGTACCGAAAGAGAACTCATCAGCACCGAGCATAGCCATTAAGATTACGTCGCGAGCAGTCTTGAGCTGACCGTCTGTCTGCAGACGAACCTGACCGCGAAGACCGTTCAATACGAGAGTCTGCTGAGTTTCTGCAAGACCGATTTCAGGAGAGATACCAGCGAAGCGCATAGAGCTTGCAGGACTTGCACCAGTACCACCTTCAGCACCAGAGATAACAATCAGGTCAGCCTTTGCCTTAGCTACACCGGCAGCGATTGTACCAACACCACTTTCTGCAACGAGCTTAACGCTTACCGCAGCTGTTGGGTTGATGTTCTTGAGGTCGAAGATGAGCTGCGCGAGGTCTTCGATAGAGTAGATGTCGTGGTGAGGTGGCGGAGAGATAAGAGTGATTCCAGGAATGGCGTTACGAGTCTTGGCGATGATTTTGTTCACCTTGAAACCTGGAAGCTGACCGCCTTCACCAGGCTTTGCACCCTGAGCCACCTTTATCTGGATTTCTTCAGCGTTTACGAGATATTCTGCTGTAACACCGAAACGGCCAGATGCAATCTGCTTTGTCTTGCTTGAACGACTAACTCCGTCAATCTCAGTGTGATAGCGTTCGTTGTCCTCGCCACCTTCACCAGTGTTGCTGCGAGCGCCAAGCTTGTTCATTGCTATACAGAGAGCCTCGTGAGCCTCGATAGAGAGAGCACCGAAAGACATCGCACCAGTCACGAAGTGCTTTACGATGCTTTCTACTGGCTCAACCTCCTCGATAGGAGTTGGAACGGCAGCCTTCTTGAAGCCGAGGAAGTCGCGAAGGAAGATTGGCTTCTCCTTCTTGTCAACAACATCTGCCCACTCCTTGAACTTCTTGTAAGAACCTACGCGAGTAGCAAGCTGGAGCATAGTGATTGTCTCTGGGTTCCAAGCGTGGTCAATACCGTCCTTGCGCCAAGAGAAGAGACCGTTGTTAGGAAGTACCTGACCCTGACCTTGACTTTGACAGAATGCGTCTGTGTGAAGCTGTGAGTATTCCTTTGCGATGTCACGAAGACCAACACCACCTATTGTGCTGCTGTCTGTGCCGAAGTATTTCTTGAGAACTGCCTCTGAGATTCCGACTGCCTCGAAGATCTTTGCACCACGGTAAGAGCGGATAGTAGAGATGCCCATCTTAGACATGATCTTCTTCAAGCCCTTGTCAACAGCCTTGATGTAGTGCTGCTCGGCAGTTGCATATTCCTCCTGAATCTTATGACGCTTTACGAGGTCATCAATAACGGCGAATGTCATGTAAGGGCAGATTGCACTTGCACCGTAACCGAGCAAGAGAGCTGCGTGCATTACCTCGCGGATTTCACCAGACTCTACGATAAGAGCTGTCTGAACACGCTTACCAACGCTGATAAGGTAGTGATGAACGGCAGAAACAGCGAGCAGAGAAGGAATTGCGGCATGCTTGTCGTCGATGTCGCGGTCTGTGAGGATGATGTAGTTTACGCCCTCATCAACGCTTTCTTCTGCCTTTTTGCAAAGGTTGTCGAGAGCAAGTTGCAGACCGTCTTCCCCCTTTGCCTTCTCAAAGAGAATCGGGAGCTTGATAGTGTTGAAGCCCTTATAGCGGATGTTACAGAGAATGTCGAGCTGAGTGTTTGTAAGCACAGGCTGCGGCAGTCGAACCATCTTGCAGTTTGACTCGTCAGGAGTAAGGATGCCAGAACCTACGCGACCGATGTACTCTGTGAGCGACATTACGAGTTCCTCACGGATTGGGTCGATGGCAGGGTTTGTAACCTGAGCAAACTGCTGACGGAAATAGTTGAACAGAATCTGTGGACGATCAGAGATTACTGCAAGCGGAGTGTCGTTACCCATAGCAGCAACAGGCTCCTGACCGTTTACAGCCATAGGAATGATAGTCTTGTCGATATCCTCCTGACCGTAGCCGAATACGCGGAGTTTCTGATCGTAGTTCTCAACGGAGTTTTCTACCTTACGACCGCTCTTAAGCTTTTCGAGTTGGATTCTGTTAGTAGAAAGCCACTGACGGTAAGGATGTTCTGCAGCGAGCTGCTCCTTTATTTCGCCGTCGTAGTATATCTTGCCTTCCTTTGTGTCGATAAGAAGAATCTTACCAGGCTGCAGACGACCTTTGTTTACAACGTCAGAAGGTTCGAAGTCCATAACGCCGACCTCGGAAGCAACGACCATCATGCCGCTCTTCGTGATTGTGTAACGGCTTGGACGAAGACCGTTTCTGTCGAGCATACCGCCGGCATAGCGACCGTCAGAGAACATCAGGGCGGCAGGACCGTCCCATGGCTCCATGAGGATTGAGTAATACTCGTAGAACGCCTTGAGGTCTTCTGAGATAGGGTTCTTGTCGTTGAAAGACTCTGGAACGAGGATTGCCATAGCCTTAGGCAGAGACATACCGCTCATTACGAGGAACTCAAAGACGTTGTCGAGGCTGGCAGAGTCTGACATATCCTCCTCCATGATAGGGCGGATGTCCTTGATGTCGCCGAGGGCATCGCTGGAAAGAACGCTCTCACGAGCTTTCATCCAGCCGCGGTTGCCTCGAACTGTGTTGATTTCGCCGTTATGACAGAGATAACGGAAAGGCTGTGCGAGCTTCCATTTTGGGAATGTGTTGGTAGAGAAACGTGAGTGGACTAGTGCAAGTCCACTTGTGAAGTAATTGTTGTTGAGGTCTTTGAAGAAGCGTCGCAGCTGACCAGATGTCAGCATACCTTTATAGATAATATTTGTGTTGGATAGAGAGCAGATATAGAAGTTTTCGTCATCTATACGCTTTTCGATGCGCTTGCGCACCTTATATAATATACGGTCGAAGTGTTCTACGTCTTCGTCTTTCACGCCGGTGATGAACACCTGCTTGATGTCTGGCATTACTTCCTTAGCAGCAATACC
>JAZLKJ010000050.1:0-16622 GCA_045597565.1 Prevotella sp.
CGTTGTAGGCACACACTATCAGGACAAGCCAACGCTCAGCGTGATGATCTCTGACGATGTCGTAAAGGACAATGGTCTCAACGCAGGTCAGATGGTTCGCGAGGCAGGCAAGCTCATCCAGGGCGGTGGCGGCGGTCAGCCTCACTATGCTACTGCTGGCGGTAAGAATAAGGACGGACTTTCTGCAGCTGTTGATAAGGTTATCGCTATCGCTAATCTGTAAGATCACTTTTTTTCGCGTGGTGCGCTGAAGGTAGCGCACCTCCATACAAAACGAGTTGCATCGGAATGTGATGCAACTCGTTTTGTAATTTGCACAAAGGGGTCAGACCCCTTTGTGCAAATTTTGTTCAAAACGGTTCGGAAATCCTTTTCCTACAAGTTTATGATTTCCTTTGCTTTCTGCCTCATCCATTCTGCCGTATGGCTGAAGAACATCTGATAGCTGCGGCATAGGAAGTTTGTGCCGTCTGGGAGTCGGTCTTTCGGACAACCGCCGTGGCAGGCAAAGCGCCATTCACATGCTTTGCATTTTTTTGAGAGATGCTCGTATTTCTGCTTACCGAAGTTGGTCTGTTGCTCGCTATAGAGCATTTCCGTTAGCGTCTTTTGACGGATGTTTCCGAGCTTGTATTGTGGAAAGACAAAATGGTCGCACGAATAGATATCGCCGTTCTTCTCCATTACAGCCGCGTGTCCGCACTGGTGACACATGGAGCACATTCCTGGCATCACGTCCATTCCGAAATGACGACACCAGCAGGCGAGGGTAGCGTCGAAAATCTGTACGAAATATTCGCCGACATCTTCTTTTACCCATTCATCGAAGAGGTCGCAGAGGAATTTTCCGTAAGCTTCAGGATTGACGCTTTCTTCTGTAAACTCGCTGTTCAGAAAAGAGCCTTCGTTGTTGGCTAGAAGTTTGCCGGATTGCTTACGCTCTACGATAGGAGTGAACTGAATAAAGCGGCAGTCAAGGTCTTTAAAGAAGTGGTAGAACTCCAGCGGCTCATGCTGATTGCGGCTGTTTATTACCGCCATCGCATTCCATTGTACGTTGTATTTGTTCAGCAGTTTTATGCCTTGTAAAACTCTCTCGTGTGAGCTACTTCCGTTCTTTATTTTTCGGAAACGGTCGTGCTGAAATTGCGTTCCGTCAATGCTTATGCCAACAAGGAAATTGTTGTCAGCCAGAAACTTACACCATTCTTCCGTCAGTAAGATTCCATTCGTCTGGATGCAGTTGTCAATGTGTCTGCCTCGTGCGTGTTTTCTTTGCAGTTCAAGGGCTTTCTCATAGAAGGATAGGGGGAGTAGGGTAGGCTCACCGCCGTGCCAGGTAAAGAGCACTTCGTTCTGCAGCTGGCAGTCGAGATATTGCTTGACGAACTCTTCAAGCAGGTTTTCTGACATCGCTCCTTTGCCGTCTATGGATTCTGACATCATTCCTTTGCTTTCTTTCGTAATGTCTTCGCGTTCGCCTTTCTCAAGGTAGTAGCAGTAGCTGCACGACATATTGCATGCTGAGCCGGCGGGTTTCAGCATGACATATACGGGATGTGCAAAAGGATGGGAGGTCATTTCGTAGGCCAATTAGGCGATTCTGTTCGGTACTCTTGCATCATGCGATCAAACTCAGCAACCTTCTCTGGATATTTTTCTGCTAGGTTGTTCTTCTCTTCTATGTCCTCCTTTAGGTTATAGAGTTCTAAAGGAGCGCCTTTCTTTACGGTAACACACTTCCAATCGCCAATTCTTGCGGCGCGTTGCTTGCCTGGAAATTCCCAGTAGAGCATACGATTGTCCGTTTCAACATTCTGTCCGTAGAAGAGAGGCAGAATGTTTATGCCGTCAATGTCTTGTGGAGTCTTGCTGCCAGCGAGAGCTGCGAGGGTAGGCATAACATCAGGGAAATAGATGATGTTCTCCAACTGTTGTACAGGTACTTTGCCCGGCTGATTGACGATGAAAGGTACTCGGATTCCACCTTCGTAGAGCAGTGCCTTACGACCGCGGAAAGTACCATTACAATGGAGAAGGTCGAGCGGAGCTTGAACAGCAGCACCATTGTCTGACGCAAAGATAATCATCGTGTTCTCGCGAAGACCGAGTCGCTCAAGTTCTTTTATTAGCCGACCGATTGCAGCGTCCATGTGAGAGATGAGCGAAGCGTAGCGTTTTGTGTTGAGATCCCACGACTCATCGTCATACCAAGTCGTGTTGTCTATTATATAAGGCTCGTGAGGAGCATCGTATGCAAGGTAGAGGAAGAACGGATTCTTCTTGTTTCTCTTGATGAACTTAATTGCGTCATCAGTAGAAAGGTCGGTGTTATGAATCTTGTGAGCATCGTTAGCGTTCTGCTTGATGTTCTCAAGTTTGTAGTTGTTGAAACGATAGTAAGGGTAATAATAAGGATCGTTGCTGTAGATAGTGCTGATAAGCCAACCGTAGAACTCATGGAAACCACGGTTGAGTGGGGTGGCCTCCGGATTGAAACCGTCCAAATGCCATTTGTTAACGAGACAAGTTTTGTAGCCCGCCATACTCATAACTGTGGCAAGCGTGGTGTCTGTAGGCAGAAGATGCATTCTGCGAATGTCTATCTGTCCGTTAGGAGTTTGTTTCTTTCCCTGAATGCCGCCAGCCTGACAGAAGTTGTCGCGGATAGTGGTGTGACCAGTGCTCTTGCCCGTCATCAGCGAACAGCGGGAAGGAGAACTAATGCCACTACCGGCATAGCTTTGGGTAAAGCTTGTGCCGGTAGCAGCAAGTCGGTCTATATTAGGAGTTTTCACATGCTTGCTTCCGTAGCAGGAGAGGTCGCAATAGCCCATGTCATCAGCAAGGATGAAGATTACGTTCGGGCGATCGGGCGTAGCTTTCTGCTGGACAGCCTTCTGCTGCGCCTTAATAATGGATGGGATTGCGGCAAGGAGAGCCACGGAAAGAAGATGCTTTTTCATTTACTTACTTAACGACAACCTTCTTGCCGTTCTTTATTACGATGCCACGGTAGTCAGCAGAAACCTTCTGACCAGCGAGGTTGTAGATTGCAGTAGCCTTAAGAGTGTTTGCTGTAGCGTTGCTGATGGCAGTAGCGCCATTGAGTTCTACTAGGTAACCGTAAGAGAGTTCTGGAGTAACTACACCGTCCTTAACATACTTCTGTAGCTTGCCGCGAACCTTCACGTTGTCTCCGTCCTGAATCTTATCTTCGTTTGTAAAATTCTTGTTGTCAAAATCCTTGCAGCGGAATACTGTAAGACCGTCCATAACGAAAGTAGCGTTACCATACTGAGCAGAGATTTCAGTTACTGAAGAAACAGTACCAGAAACGATGTATTCTTCAGAAGTTGTCTTGCCATCTTCAAGAGCGTTAATGATAGCAAGTGCTTCTGTAACAGTTACTTCCTTTATAGTTGGAACGTCAGGAGTGCCGTTCTGGACGTGCTTTGTGATGTAGCCCTTGCAGAGTTCTGGAGTCATTGTGCCATCCTTAACGTACTTCTGGAGCTTGCCCTGCATAGTTACTTCGTCGCCAATAGCGAGGAGGGCTTTGTCCTTTACCTGCTGATTGTCAAGGTAGTTGAGACGGAAACCGATGAGACCACCTTCAACAGTGAATGTAGCAGTGCCGTAAGTTGTGCCGAAGTTCTGCTCAATCTCTGTAATCTTGCCTGTTACGATGTAGTTTTCTTCTGTAATACCGCCGTCAGCAAGACCGTTGATGATGTTGAGAGCCTCTGCAACTGTCACAGTCTTGATTTCTGGAGTAGGTGGGTTGTCGTCGCCGCCACCTGTGTCGCTGCTTTCGCCTGTAGTAACTGTGCAGGATGTGAACTTTGTAGTAGCAGTTACCTCGATAGAAACCTCAGACAAAGCTTCACCAGAGTACTTGAAAGTAGTTGAACCGTCGCCAACAGCCTTCACGTTAGTGATTTTTGAACCGTCAACCATTGAGATAGTTACTGTGTGGTTCTTGTAAGCACGATACTGGTATTCGCTTTCGCCTGTTTTGCTGTTAGTATAATACCAGATTTTAGATACGTTAGCTCCTTCTGCAGCTACGTCCTTGATAACGATTACACCATTGCTGATAGTGCTGGTAAGATTTTCCTTTGAGTGGAGAGAGTAGGATGTTTCTGTGCCTTTGGTTTCAAAGTCAGAGGCTGACAAGCCATAAGACGCAAGGTCGTTGAAGTCGAAGGTGAAGTCTTCGGCGTTAACACCAATCGCAAAAATCATTGCGACGAGAGAGAGTAAAAGTTTTTTCATAAGCTATGAAGTTTTTTATTATGTTGATTATACGGTTGCAAAGTTAGACATTATTATTTAAATAGCAAAATATTTTGGGACTTTTGTTTTCTATGTAATAACTTTTTAATGGAAATGTTCCTAATTTGACAAACCTTCTTTCCAAATAGGACAAAGTGGCTTCCCTGGGAAAGCGAACCGTTTTCCCTAGGAAGGCAATCTGTTAGGCCAAGGAAGACGATTCGTTTTCTTATAAGAAAATTTCCAGTTTCTTGCAAGAAAAAATATTTTTTCTTATTAGAAAATTTTTCGTTTCTTATAAGAAAACGTTTAGTCATCCTTAGGGAGATGATTTGTTTCTCTAAGGAAAACGAAATATTTCTCTAAGACAAACGAAATGCCCCTCAAAGGAAGAAGATTCATGATTCTGGGGAAAATAAATGACTAATGTCATTATAAAGCCGTTTGTCATGTTAATAAACAATAACAAATTCACTTGATAGTTGTCTAATTGTGAAAATATTACTAATTTTGCACCGAATATGAACAAGATAATAAGACTTAAAACAACCATAATCCTACTTGCAGCGTCACTTTTAGCCAATGCCAGCGACACCTTCTCTGATTTCATGGGCTCTCCAAAGTATGAGACAAGAGCTGTGTGGCTAACCACATTCCGCGGACTTGACTGGCCTAAGACAAGGGCTACAGACGTGTGGAGCTGCCATAGGCAACAGCAGGAGTTGACAAAGATTCTCGACGGTCTCAAGGCCGTGAACATAAACACAGTCATCTTCCAGGCTCGTAGCAGCGGACATGTGGCATATCCGTCAAAGTATGAGACATATTCAGAATACTGGTCGGGCAAGCAGGGGGTAGGACCGGGCTATGATCCTCTTGCATTCGTCGTGGAGGAATGCCATAAGCGCGGAATGGAATGTTCGGCGTGGGTGGTAAGCGTCCCGCCAGCAAATGGCTATCGTGATCCGAACAATCCTGCTACCGCAGATTATGTGGCGAGCATTTGCGAAGAGATAGTGCGCAACTACGATGTTGACGGAATAAGTCTCGACTACATCCGCTACCGCGACGGAAAGGCGAAGGGCGTGTCGCAATGGCAGGCGTGCGAGAACATCACAAGGATAGTCCGCGCCATCCACGACCGCGTGAAAGCCGTGAAGCCTTGGGTTAAGATGAGCTGTTCGCCAATCGGAAAGTACAAGGAGACAAGAAATCTCTCGTCAAAATACAATGCCTACGAGCGCGGTCAGGACGTGGAGCGTTGGACTCGCGAAGGACTCATGGACCAAGTCTTCCCGATGGCATACTGGGATGGAAGAAACTTCTACCCATGGATTCCGCAGTGGAAGCAGATAGCAAACGGAAAAGACATGTGTCCTGGACTCGGTACCTACTTCCTTGACAGTCGTGAGGGTAATCGTACTCTCCAGGAGCAGATTGCTCAGCATAAGCATGTTCGCTACGACGCCAGAATGGGGTTTGCCATCTTCCGCGCTGAGCATCTCCTCTCAAACTTCAAGGGCATCTACACCTTTATGAAGGAATTCTGCCCTTTTCCTTCGCTCGTTCCGCCTATCGCAGGTGCAACAAGCAAGCCGGAGAAACCTCGCGATGTGAAAGTTCAGTTCGACAAAAACAAGACTACCCTCTATTGGACTCCACAGTCAGGTTGCTACGTGAATGTCTATGCCAGCCGCGAATGGCCAGTAGATACAAAGCAAGCCAAGAACCTCGTGGCAGTTCGCGTAAAAGGTTCTCAGTTAGAAATTCCTACTCAGTATAAACTGCATTATGCAATAACCTCCGTGGACCGCTACGGAAATGAAAGCGATGAAATTAGTACGGCCAAAGAAAAATTTAGGACAGCACTTTCTTACCGACCTGACGATAGCAAAGGCAATCGCTGATACGGTTGATGCCTGCCCGGAGATTCCTGTTCTCGAAGTAGGACCAGGAATGGGTGTGATGACTCAGTTTATCTATCCGAAAGGTCGTCAGTTTAAGGTTGTTGAGATAGACCGCGAGTCCGTAGCTTACCTGAATGAGGTTTATCCGAAGCTAAGAGACAACATAATCTCAGCCGACTTCCTCCGTCTGGATTTGAACGACGTGTTCGACGGCAAGCAGTTTGTGCTGACCGGCAACTATCCTTACGACATCTCCTCGCAGATATTCTTCAAGATGCTGGACAACAAGGACTTGATTCCTTGCTGTACGGGCATGATACAGCGCGAAGTGGCACTACGCATTGCCGCTCAGCCTGGCAATAAGACCTACGGCATTCTGAGCGTGATGATTCAGGCTTACTACGATGTGGAATACCTGTTTACGGTAGATGAGAACGTCTTTAATCCGCCGCCAAAGGTGAAGAGCGCTGTAATAAGAATGACGCGCAACAAGACCGAACATCTGGACTGCAACGAGAAACTCTTCAAGACACTCGTAAAGACGCTCTTCGGTCAGCGACGCAAGATGATTCGCGGCTCCATAAAGCAGCTCTTCACGCAGCAGCCGCCGGCAGAATTCTTTGAGCATGAGTTCATGACAAAACGCCCGGAACAGCTGTCAATAGCCGATTTTGTGGAGCTGACGAACTTAGTAGAAAAGAGGGACCTTTCCCCAGCCCCTTCCTTTTAGGACGGGGAGTAATTACCACTGAGCGATTATAATTATCCATTATCCATTGTCAATTATCAATTAATTAAATGCTTCTCTATCCACCAGCAAAAATAAATCTTGGTCTGAACATCGTGGGCAAGCGTCCTGACGGTTACCATAACCTTGAGACCGTGTTTTATCCGCTACTTGACGTAACGGACATACTTGACGTGGAGATTGTGGAGGATGGCTTGAGTGGTTCAAATGGTTCAAGTGGTTCAAGTGGTTCAAATGGTTCAAAGGGTTCTGTTCAGCTCTCTCTTGCGGGAAATCCTGTTGACGGAGAGCCGGAGAAGAATCTTGTGGTTAAGGCTTACAGGGTTCTTGCTGAGGATTTTGAACTGCCTGCCATGAAGGTGAACCTCACTAAGCGCATCCCGATGCAAGCCGGAATGGGTGGCGGTTCGGCTGATGCTGCCTATATGCTGAAAGCCGTAAATGAATTGGCTGGGCTGAATCTTTCGGCTGAAGAACTTGAAGCTTACGCCTTGAAGCTTGGAGCCGATGCGCCTTTCTTCATAAAGTGCAAACCTTGTTTCGCGACTGGAGTGGGGGAGATATTCACTCCGATGGATTTCTCGCTTGAAGACTACGAGGTTAGATACTGTAAGCCAGACGATATCTCGGTTTCTACGGCAGACGCTTTTCGCAATATTCCGATAAAGCAGCCTGAGCGCTCTTGCATGGACATCGTGCTTAACGAGCCGATAGAAAACTGGAAGGAACTTCTGCACAACGACTTTGAGACAACCGTGTTTGCAAAGTATCCGAGACTTGCAGAGATAAAACAACAATTTTATAATGATGGCGCTGTCTATGCTGCGATGACTGGTTCCGGAAGCGCAATTATTGCAATTTACCATGGCTAAGACTAACACACAGAATAATAAGAGGAATGTAAAGATAGCTGTAAACCCTGAGTTCGAGCATCTCCAGCCACAGGTTGTTGAGATGGAGAAGAAGGTGCTTGCAGCTTTGATGATAGACCAGGACGCTTACGCAGCCGTGAGCGACCAGATTTCTGCGGAGATGTTCTACGAGCCTCGCCACAGAAAGATATTTGAGGCAATCTTCGCGCTAAGTCTTGCGGAGAAGCCTGTTGACCTTGTTACCGTAACCGAGGAACTTCGCCATCAGGGAACTTTCGACGATATTGGCATGAACTATCTGCTTGAGATAGATGAGTCGGCAGCTACTTCGGCTAACATCATGTATCACGTGAAGGTGATAAACGAGAAGTTCCTTGCCCGTCAGCTTATCAGTTATTCAAGTGTTATCCAGACTAAGGCTTTCGATGCAACGAATGATGTGAACGAAGTGATGCAGGAAGCCGAGGCAACACTCTTCTCTATCTCGCAGAAGAACAAGAAAGCCGACTTCGTGCAAGTGGCTCCTGTTGTGAAGGAAGCTCTCGCACAGCTTCAGCAGGCAGCCGCAAACAAGGGAGGTCTGACAGGTCTTCCAACAGGCTATGCCAAGCTTGACGACATGACTGCAGGATGGCAGAAGTCTGACCTTGTCATCATAGCTGCCCGTCCTGCAATGGGTAAGACGGCTTTCGCACTCAGTTTGGCGAGAAACATAGCCGTTGACTATAAGCATCCGGTTGGTTTCTTCTCTCTTGAAATGAGCAATGTGCAGCTTGTTAACCGTCTGATAGCCAACGTCTGCGAGATTGATAGTAAGAAGATTCTTAATGGTCAGCTTGACGATATGGAATGGAAGCAGTTTGATAATAATATAGGACGACTCTCCGAAGCTCCAATCTATCTTGACGACACTCCTGGTATGTCAATCTTCGAGTTGCGTACGAAGGCACGCCGTATGGTGAAGGAGCATGGTGTGAAGATAATAATGATAGACTATCTCCAGCTGATGAATGCAAACGGCGCAAAGTTCGGTAGCCGTCAGGAAGAGGTTTCAACCATCTCTCGTTCGCTGAAAGGTCTTGCGAAAGAGCTTAATATTCCTGTCATCGCCCTCTCGCAGCTTAACCGTGACGTGGAGAAGCGAGACAATAACGCTGACAGTGGCGTTGACTCTCATATTCCGCAGATGAGCGACCTTCGTGAGTCTGGAGCCATTGAGCAGGATGCCGACATGATTATCTTCATCCATCGTCCTGAATATTATCGACTTATGGTTGATGCCCATGGCAACTCAACAAAAGGCAAGGCACAGATCGTGATAGCAAAGCACCGTAAGGGTGCTACGGGCGATGTGTTCCTTGACTTCAAGGGACAATATACGAAGTTCCAAGACCCACAAAGCGGTTCGTCAGCACCAACGAACACGTTTGAAGGCGAAATCATGGAGTCTAAAGCAAACAGCTTCAACGGTGGAGCGCCTTTCCCTGAGCCAATGGCAGGCGACCCATTTGAGAATGGCTCCATAAACGACTTTCTTCCTCCTGAGACTCCTGGTGGGAATGTGCCGTTCTAGAATTGATTTAATGCAGAATTAAATCGAAATTTGCACAAAAGGGTCTGACCCCTTTGTGCAAATTTTACCAAATCATAAAATCGTCAAATCATTAAATGATAAGATGAAAACAATAATCCTTGATGTAGGAAACACCTTTGTCAAAGCAACGCTTTTCAAAGGTAGCGAGGTGGAGAAAAGTGAACATTTCCGCCATAGCGATTTCCACTCAGTGCAGCAGTTCATAGAAGAACATCCTGCCGACCGTGGTGCCTACGCCGTAGTTGGGCACATCTCTGGTTCGCTCCAGAAGGTCATAAACGGATCTAAGACGCGACTCGACCTGATAACGGTCTCTGACATCCCGATGGATGTGATTGAAAACCGCTACTCCACGCCTCATACGCTTGGAATAGATCGTATAGCCGCTGTCATTGGCGCAAAGACTCTCTCCGAACCGGACAGCAACATCATGGTTGTTGATGTGGGCACTTGCATCACTCTTGACTTGGCAATAGACAACGCTTATCTTGGTGGTAACATCTCTCCAGGCATAAACATGCGACTTCGTGCAATGCACGCCTACACCGAAAGTCTCCCGAAAGTTTTTGCCGATGGCTATGCACCAGAAATTGGAAATTCTACGGAAACAGCTATGAGAAGTGGTGTTTTGAGTGGTATTTCCTACGAAATAGAAGGCGCAATTCGCCATTTTCAGCAGAAATTTAACAATCTTAAGGTTTATTTAACAGGCGGAGGCGCAAAACAGTTGCACATTTCCGAAAATATCCGTACCTTTGCCGACGATTTCCTTGTGGAAAGAGGAATAAACGAGATAATAAACAGATGAAAAGAATATTCAAATCCATAGTTGCACTTGCTCTCTGCATGACAGCAATGACCGCAAATGCACAGTACACAGCCGACGCTCCGAATGGAACGCTCTCGCCTTATTCGCAGATGGGCTTGGGAATACTTGCTGATCCTCAGTCGGGTTTCAACGCTGGTATGGGCGGAGTAGGTATCGGTATGAACGGCCATAATGAGGCAAATCCTCTGAACCCTGCCAGTTATTCTGCTATCGACTCTTTGACTTTCATTTTCGATGCCGGCATCTCTGGTCAGATGACAAACTTTGAACAGAACTCAAAGAAGATAAATCGCTATTCTGCAAATCTTGACTATGTAGCTGCCATATTCCGTGTGTCAAAGGGACTTGGTGTGAGCTTTGGTATTCAGCCTTATTCGCAGATAGGTTATGACTACAAGGAGAGTGGCTATGTGGATGATGCACATACTTTGACTTACACCAATAGCTATCACTCTCGCCAGAGTGGCATTCAGCAGTATTATCTCGGTGTTGGTTGGGCACCAGTGAAGTTTGTTTCTATCGGTGCCAATATTGCTTATCTTCATGGAGAGATTGACCGCACGGTTTCAAATTCTTTCTCTGACTCAAACATCGACACTTATGTGAAGAACTATTCTGCGGACATCAGCTCCTATAAGCTTGATGCCGGCATTCAGGTAAATCTGCCTTTGAACAAGAAAGACCAGATTACTATAGGTGCTACATACGGTTTAGGTCATGAGCTTGGTGCTGACCAGACTTTGATGTACAATCACACTACTTCTTCAACTGGCGTTACTGATACAACTAACTATGTGGCAAAGAATGCGTTTGCCATTCCTAATACTTTCGGTGTCGGCTTCTCCTTCTCTCATGCCAGAAAATGGCGCTTTGGTGCTGACTATTCTACTCAGCTTTGGAATGCTCTCACTTATCCTGTTTTCAAGGAAACTGCGGGAGGCGATAAGCGTTTCACTATGTCCAACGATTACTTCATGGATCGTCAGCGCATAGCCGTTGGTGGAGAATACTGTGCTAACGAACTCGGTCGTAGCTTCATGAGCAGAATACGTTATCGACTCGGAGGTTCTTACACATCATCTTATTATAAACTTGGCAAAGCCGATGGTCCTCGCGAAATCGCTGTCAGTGCGGGTTTTGCTCTCCCTATCATCAACGGTTGGAATAATCGCTCTGTGCTTAACATCAGCGCACAGTGGGTAAACACCGAGGCTGCTGGCTTCATAAAGGAAAATTCTTTCCGCATTAAGATTGGCTTCACATTCAACGAACGTTGGTTCATGAAGTGGAAGGTTGAATAATTTTCAATTATCAATTTTCAATTATCAATTTGAAACCTCTTCCTCTCATATCGCTTATTTTCAGTATCCTCTTTTTGGCTTGTAGCAAGGAGGTTGACCATACTGCGCCTGCCGTCAACGAGCGCGACTCTGCTTCAATGATGGTAAGTTGGGGCGTGAATACGCTTATTTCCGACTCAGGCGTCATCAAATATCGTATGGTGACAGAGCGTTGGGAGATTAATACTGTAAAGCATCCTTCTTTCTGGTATTTCGATAAAGGACTTTTCCTTGAGGAGTTTGACCAGCAGTTTCATGTGCAGGCTTTCATAGAGTGCGACACAGCTTGGTACTATGACCAGTTGCGACTTTGGGAACTTCGTGGAAACGTGAAGATTCGCACAACCGACGGAACTCGCTTCGCAAGCGAGGAACTTTACTGGGATCAGTTCAGCAGAAAGCTCTACAGCTATAAGTTCTCGAAGCTCACAACTCCTGACAACGAGATGCAAGGTACGCATTTTGAAAGCTCCGAACCTGACAATCAGGGCAAGCTCAACCATTATCTGATAGACAATTCAAAAGGTTTCTTCAAAGCCTCTTCCATGCGCGACTCAAAGACAGATTCGCTCAACAGTCAGCCTGACAGCGTGAAGCGTAGTCAATTCCGCTCGCCGATTACTCCAGTAAGAGGCAGGATTGTGGAGGTTTCGGAAACAACGCCAGAATAAAAAGGCTCATTAAGCTTAATGTTATACATATTTATTATATTGTCCCTTCTCTTCTCTGCATTCTTTTCCGGAATGGAGATAGCTTTTGTTTCCAGCAATCGTATGCAGGCTGAGATGGACACAAAGAATGCCGGACTTGCCGCCCGTCCGCTGAGCATCTTCTTCAAGCATCCGAACAATTTCGTCTCTACGATGCTCGTCGGCAATAATATCACACTCGTCATCTACGGTATTCTTATCGCAAAACTTTTTGACTCAACCATCTTTGCCGGCATTGCTCAGGAGAATCCTGCTCTTGCCGTAGCCCTTGACACCATTATTTCCACGATAATAGTGCTCTTCACAGGCGAGTTTCTGCCGAAGATGCTTTTCAAGAGTCAGGCAAATCGTCTGCTTACCATCTTCGCTATTCCTGCCTATATCTGTTATATTCTGCTTTATCCGATTTCGCGTTTCTCCACAATGTTGTCGAATCTTATTATGCGACTTCTCGGCATAAAGAAGCAGAAGGAAGAAGGAACAGAGGAGTTTTCTAAGGTCGATCTTGACTACCTTGTGCAGGAAAGCATTGAGAATGCTGAAGATTCTGCCCGAACGCTCAGTTTCTTCCAGAATGCTCTTGACCTTAGCGAGGTGAAAGTGCGCGATTGTATGGTTCCGAGAACTGAAATATGCGCTGTCCGTAATGTTACTTCGCTTGAGGAACTGAAGCAGAAATTTATAGAGACAGGAAAGTCGAAGATTATTGTCTATAAGGAAGATATTGACGACATTATCGGCTACATCCACTCTTCTGAGATGTTTAAGGACGAGAGTGCCGGAAACGGATGGAAAGAAAGCATTCGTACGATGCCTTTTGTTCCGGAAACAATGCCTGCACGCCGACTTATGCAGATTTTCCTTTCGCAGAAGAAGTCGCTCGGAGTCGTTGTAGATGAGTTCGGTGGAACAGCCGGAATCGTTTCGCTTGAAGACATTTGCGAGGAGATTTTCGGCGAGATTGAAGACGAACACGACAAGTCAAACCTTTTGGCAAAGAAGATTTCCGATACGGAGTTCATCCTCTCAGCGCGTCAGGAGATTGACAATATCAACCGAATGTTCGAACTTGAACTTCCAGAGTCAGATGAGTATCAGACTATTGCCGGACTTGTTCTTCATGAGCATCAAGGTTTCCCTGCTGTTAATGAGGAGATAAAGGTTGGCGACTATATAATAAAGGTGTTGAAAAAGTCTTCCACAAAGATTGATCTTGTGAAGTTGATAGTTAAAAATGAAAAATGAAAATTGAAAAATTAAGACTATCAACTAAAAACTATCAACCAAAAACCAAAAACCAAAACCCGAAAACCGAAAACCAAAAACCGTAAACCATCCTTTCCACTTCCCTGAAATATCTCCATGGTGTTGGTCCGCAGCGTGCGGAGACATTGAAAAAGGAACTCGGGCTTGAGACATTCTCTGACTTGCTCGAGTATTTTCCTTATAGATATGAGGACCGTAGTCAGATTTATCATACGAATGATGTTCACGACGGAATGCCTTACGTGCAGCTCTGTGGCGAATTTCTTGGTTTTGAGACAGTTGTAGGAAGACAGAAGCGCATTGTAGCACGATTCTTCGATGGCTACGGATATGCGGAGGTTTGCTGGTTTGTACGTCGTTTTGACCCGACTTCCGGACTTAAGGTCAATAAGAAATATATTCTTTTCGGAAAGCCTACCATGTTCAAGGGCGTTCCGCAGTTTACGCATCCGGAGATTGAGGAAGCAGAGAAAGTACAGCTTTCCGAGATGGGCTTGCAGCCGCATTACCACACCACCGAGAAGATGAAGAAAGCATACTTCACTTCCCGCACGTTGGAGAAACTCGTTAAGAAGCTTTTGTCAACACTTACGGAACCTATAAGAGAGACGCTTCCGCAGTTTGTCGTCAGCGGACTACACCTTATGGATCGTGATTCTGCACTTCGTAAAATCCATTATCCAAAGACCACTACTGATGTTGCTGCTGCCACACGTCGCCTGAAGTTTGAGGAGCTCTTCTATGTTCAGCTCAATATTCTCAGATACGCTACGGAACATCGCAATAAGTATCGCGGCTACGTTATGCCGAAGGTGGGCGAGATGTTCAACGGATTCTATTTCAACCGACTGCCTTTCCAACTTACAGGTGCTCAGAAGAGAGTGCTCCATGACGTGAAGAACGATATTTCCTCTGGTCGTCAGATGAATCGTCTGCTTCAGGGCGATGTCGGTTCCGGCAAGACTCTCGTTGCACTTATGGCAATGCTTCTTGCCATAGACAACGGCTTTCAGGCTTGCATAATAGCGCCGACGGAAATCCTAGCAGAGCAGCACCTTGCTACGATTAAGGAGTTTCTGGGCGACATGCCTTTGCAGGTGGAACTGTTGACAGGAGTTGTGAAAGGAAAGAAGCGCAAGCAGATTCTTGAAGACCTTGTTACGGGCAAAGTCAATATTCTCATTGGTACTCATGCCGTTATGGAAGACACCGTTCTATTCTCAAATCTCGGCATGGTCATTGTTGATGAGCAGCACCGCTTTGGCGTGGCACAGAGAGCAAAACTTTGGAGTAAAAATCAGAATCCACCGCATGTTCTTGTCATGACGGCAACGCCTATTCCGCGTACACTTGCCATGACTATCTATGGCGACCTTGACGTCAGTATAATCGATGAACTTCCGCCAGGCAGAAAGCCGATAAAGACTCTTCATAAATACGAAGACCAGATGGCTTCCGTCTATGAAGGCATTCGCTATCAGATTCAGGAGGGCAGACAGGTTTATGTGGTCTTTCCGCTGATTCAAGAGAGCAAGAATCTTGACCTAAAGAACCTTGAAGATGGCTATCAGCGACTCTGTCAGGTTTTCCCGGAATATGAGATCAGTAAGGTTCACGGACAGATGAAGTCGGCAGAGAAAGACGCTGAGATGCAGCGCTTTATCTCGGGCGAGACGAAGATTCTCGTTGCTACGACCGTCATTGAGGTTGGCGTGAATGTGCCGAATGCCTCAGTGATGCTTATCTACAACGCCGAGCGCTTCGGACTCTCTCAGCTTCATCAGCTTCGCGGTAGGGTAGGGCGTGGTGCTTCGCAGTCCTATTGCATACTTCTCTCAAAGCGTCAGATAGGCAGTGAAACTCGCAAGCGCATAGACATCATGTGCGAGTCAAACGACGGTTTCCGCATTGCTGAAGCCGACCTTAAGCTTCGCGGACCTGGCGATCTTGAAGGTACGCAGCAGAGTGGCATGGCGTTCGACCTGAAGATTGCAAACATTGCCCGCGACGGAGAACTCATCCAGCTTGCTCGCGACGAAGCCCGAAAGATTATTGAGCGCGACCCTCAGCTCACTCTCCCAGAGCATTCCATTATCCGCCGCAGACTCCTTGAACTGAAGAAAACCATCGTCGATTGGTCGGCAATATCATAAATTCTTAAAAATACCACCTACTTACTAAATAATTTATAAATATGGAAAATATAAACGGAAAATGGGCTTTGGTAACTGGAGCAAGCCGCGGAATCGGTGCTCTGGTGGCTCAGAAACTTGCTGATTACGGATGCAATCTGGTGTTGCACAGCCGTAGTGTTTCACATCTTGACAAGGTTGCTGAGAAGGCTAAGCAGAAGGGTGTGGAGGTTATGACAATTGCTGCGAACCTAGAGGATGAGAACGAGGTGCGCGCAATGTTGAAGAAAATTGATGATGAAGGTCTGAATATAGAATATGTGCTTAACAATGCTGGTATTCAGGTTACTTACCGCTCTGAGATTTTCGACACTCCTGCCATTGATTTTGTTGACAGCCTGAAGGTTAATATAATAGCTCCGATGATTATCTGCTACCACTACCTTCCTCGCATGATGAAGGCAGGCTACGGTCGTATCGTGAATACAACAAGTGGTATCGACAAGGAACCTCAGCAGGCTGCTTACTCTGCAAGTAAGGCTGGTCTTGATAAGGTAACTAAGGACCTTGGCACTTTGGTAGAGGGAACGGATGTTATGATCAATCTGATTGATCCGGGTTGGTGTAGAACGGATCTTGGCGGACCAAATGCTCCTAACTCTCCTGAGAGCGCTGTTACTGGAGCTGTTCTTGGCGTATTCTTGTCAGACAAGAAGTCAGGTCGCATTATTAGTGCGCAGGATTTTGCAAATATGTCTGTTGAGGATGCTGTCAAGAAGTTTGAGGCAATGTAGAATCCACCTAACATTCCGCAACCACAGATTCTGGCTAAATATAGAAAAGTCTACACCATTTCTAATTGTTAAATGGTGTAGACTTTTTCTGTGTAGTTATGGATACCAATAAATGAATCTGTTATTTCAGAATATTCAGAATCATGTCCTCT
>JAZLKJ010000051.1:0-3937 GCA_045597565.1 Prevotella sp.
TACGAACGATTAAAATACAAGAAGATGCCCTTCAGAAAAATCAAAATTGAGAAAAGTTTGTAGTACACAGCGATACAAATAAAAATTGTATAATGCTGAACAGCAAAGAAAACGACTAATAAGGTATCAAACTTGGGTTAAAAGCGGGGGATCATAGTATCTGTCCCTATGATCCTCTCACATTTTACCTCCCTATAAGTTGAATTTGTGAAACTTGACATAGGGATTTCCCCCACTAAAAAAGACATAATCCTATTGCGGGAATGGAAAAATATTCTTACCTTTGCACCAAGAAAAAGATAATTCTGATTCTTGAACAATCATAATATCAACCATTTAATACCCTACGACTATGAAGAAGATTTTACTCGCACTCGCAATGATCGCAACAATGACAGCTAACGCTCAATCAACTTGGCGTGACACTGACAATCAGCAGTACAATAATAACTACGGCACTTACAACAACCACAACGGTTATGGTCAGGGTTATTACATCGACGAACGCGACTACATGAATCCGCAGAAGCGCGACTATATCCGCCATGCTGAGAATAAGGAGGTGAACATGATTGTCAATCTGCTGAAGAAACTTAGCTTCGACGACCAGCGCCTTGAGGCGGCAAAGGTTTGCATCACTCTCCGCCCGATGATGGCAGAAGATATCAGGAAAATGGCAAAGACCTTCTCTTTCGACGATGGTCGCATGAAGTTCATTGAGTTTGCTTTCGCTTACTGTGTTGACCGCGAGCATTACTATGTCATGAACGATGTTTTCACTTTCCGCTCAAATGCTGACAAGTGCTTCAAGAACCTCAAGTACGACCGCAACAACAGGTATGGAAAATATGAGAACGGTCATGACAACAATAACGGTCATAACAACGGTCATGGTAATGGTCACGATAATGGATATGGCAATGGTCGCAAGTAGCAGAACCCAAAGATAAACTACGAATAGAACGAATATATGTTTGATTTCAAAGACAAGATAATTGTCGTTACCGGTGGTGCGCAAGGCATTGGCAAGTGCATCGCCGACGAATTTTGCAAGGCTGGTGCCACGGTTTGCGTCATCGACAAGCAGCCGCAGAAGGACACGCAGTCGCAAGCAGAACATTTCGTTGGCGACATTTCCAAGAAGGAAGTGCTTGAGGATTTCGCGAAAGAGGTTCTCGGAAAGCACGGTCATGTTGACTGCATCGTGAACAACGCCCTGCCGCAGATGAAAGGCATTGACGAATGTTCTTACGAGGATTTCCAATATGCTCTGAGCGTGGGCGTTACGGCTCCGTTCTATCTCGTAAAACTCTTCGCGGACAACCTCGGCGAAGGCGCAAGCATAATAAACATCTCCTCGTCGCGCGACCGTATGAGTCAGCCGCAGACGGAGAGTTACACTGCTGCCAAAGGTGGCATTGCCGCTCTCACTCACGCGCTTGCAGTGAGTCTTGCCGGCAAGGCTCGCGTAAACTCAATCTCGCCTGGCTGGATAGACACCGCCTACACCGTTTACGAAGGTCCCGACGCCACGCAGCAACCAGCAGGCAGAGTCGGAAATCCGCTTGACATTGCCAACATGGCGCTGTTCCTTTGCTCGGACAAAGCTGGCTTCATCACAGGCGAAAACATCTGCATCGACGGCGGTATGACACGACTGATGATATACCACGGCGACAACGGCTGGACATTGAAGGACGAATAATAACCCCTAAAAACATAAAAAAAAATGAAGAAAACCATTCTCACTGCTCTCGCAGCAGCATTTTCATTGACAAACTGTATGGCACAAGACATCAAATTACCAGCACCAGACATGAAACAGAACTCTATGAGCGTCGTTGAAGCATTGGCAACAAGACACTCTGTTCGCGAGTATTCAAGCCGTGAGCTCACAAACCAGGAACTCAGCAACCTCTGCTGGGCTGCTTGTGGCGTTAGCCGTGATGCCGACCACCGCACTGCTCCTACTGCAATGAACCGCAAGGAGATCCGACTCTTTGCCTTCACTGCTAAAAGCGTTTACGAGTATATCGCCGAGAAGAACCTGCTCAAGGAAGTGGCTAAGGGCGACTACCGCAGCATCCACGCAAGCAACGGCGTTGACCCTAAGACTGGCAGAAAGGGTTTCAGTCAGGACTTCGTAAGCCAGGCTCCTGTTGTTCTCATGATGGTTATCGACTACGACCTCTTCCAATCAGAGGGCGAGAAGGCTCTTATGATGGGTTGCGTTGATGCCGGAAACGTTTCTGAGAACATCAATCTTTACTGCCAAGCTGTTGGCATGGTTACAGTTCCTCGTGCCACAATGGACGTGAAGGCAATACGCGATCTCCTCGACTTCACTGACAAGCAGCTTCCTATCATGAACAACCCAGTCGGTTTCCCTAAATAATGACCCGAAAAGACCTACTTGGCTCTTACGGCGAGCGTGAAGCGCTTGCCGTCATTTACGCGCTCCAGCTATCTGGCAACTTCATCGGCTTTGCGCAGAGTTTCATGCACGATGAGGATTACCAGGTGGCTCGCAATGCGCTGTGGACCTTGACAAAAGCCACCGACGAGGAATTGTCAAGTCTTCAGCCTATCCTCAACGAACTCATTGACCTTGCCATAACAACCGATAACTCCTCTGTCAGACGACTGAGCATGAATGTCATAGAGCGGCTCAAGATTACCGAGGACAACCTTCGCACGGACTTCCTCGACTTCTGCTTCGACCATGCCATAGATCCCGCAGAATATCCGGGCATCCAGTCGCTTGCCATAAAGCTCGCTTACAAGATGTGTTCGTTCTATCCGGAACTGAAGGCAGAGCTTATCCTCACACTCGAAAACATGCAGATAGAATACTACAAGCCTGCCGTGAAGAGTATCAGAAACAGAATATTGAAAGGGAAATATAGGAGTAAGTGAAAGAGGGAGATGTGAAAAAAAATTCAATAAAATTTTGTTTTTCCTGTAGTAAACTGAAATGTTAGTGTGTCTAACGGTCAAAATGATTCAAAAAAACAAAACAAAATGGAATTAACCGAACAAGAATTTGCCAAGATGGTGAGAACCAACAAGAGCACTATCTACACCGTATGCTACTTATACACTTCCAAAAGTAGGGCGAGGATTTCTGAGCCGCCCAATCCGCAAGTTTATCACGGAGACGGCTCGGAACCGAAGGTCGGCGGCGCGAAGCGGAAAGTCAAATCCTCGCCCTACATTCTCTGCTAACGGTGCCATTTGCCATTAGCTATTAGCCATTAGCCTCAACTTGAGCTTGCGAAAGTTGAATCTTTATTTCTTATCCGCATTCGCCCAAGGCTGTGCCTCAACCTTTATAGGCTGTCCCATGCCGGAAGCGTCCTTGTCCTGACTGTCAAGCTTGAAGAGCATGATGTTGTTGTTCTTCTTTGTGCAAGGAGTCCATTCACCCTTCTTCACATTGCCGTTAGGATTGCCATACTTAGCAAAGTTTGTCCACGCAGTAAGCATGCGCTCAGAGAGCTCCCAGTCGCCCTTAGCCCATGGACGCCAGCAGTGCTTCAGCGACTTGAACACATACCAGAGGTCTGCTGAGTGGAACGCACCTTTCAGCACATTTGGT
Organism: Prevotella sp.; assembly: GCA_045597565.1. Lineage (GTDB taxonomy): Bacteria > Bacteroidota > Bacteroidia > Bacteroidales > Bacteroidaceae > Prevotella. The sequence continues at coordinate 3,599 of JAZLKJ010000051.1, forward strand.
CTGCCATCTGTTGGCAATGGACGTGCAAATTCGTAAGCCCAAACTGGGTGATGACCAACTTCCTCGCGGTTGTAGCAGAACTCAGGAATACCGTTTGCCACGAAGCCGAGATCATTCATTGTGAAGCCTATCATGTAAGGGATGTCGGCGAGCGAACCGTCAACAGCAGCCTCATCGAAGCTCTTCTTGCAGACGTAGCCGTCAACGATTGGAGAGAGAGGCATGCGAGCCTGTTCGCCAGTAACGGCAGAATAGAGCGTGCCAACGGTGTGAACAGTCTCTGTAGAAGCTCTGCGCATCTTCTCAAGAGAGTTGATGCCAGCCCAGTCAAGAATCTTC
>JAZLKJ010000052.1:0-16356 GCA_045597565.1 Prevotella sp.
TGGAGGTGGACGAGGAGGATACTTCTGCTCTGCGACTGAAATTCCCGCCGTCGCCACGAAGCGGCAACTATCCTATCATCTGCGATGGGGTGGGGAAGCAGTATGACGGAAAGACTGTGTTCTCAGACTGTTCTTTTACAATAGAGCGTGGCGAGAAGGTGGCGTTTGTAGGACGAAACGGCGAGGGTAAATCTACACTCGTGAAGTGTATAATGCAGGAGATTGAGCATGATGGTACGCTGACTATCGGACATAATGTGCAGATAGGTTATTTCGCTCAGAACTCTGCTTCGCTGCTCAACGAGAACAAGACTATCTACGAGACTATCGACGATATTGCCGTTGGCGAGATGCGACTGAAGATTCGCGACCTTCTCGGCGCGTTCATGTTCGGCGGTGAGGAGAGTCAGAAGAAGGTTAAGGTGCTGAGCGGTGGCGAGCGCGTGCGTCTCTGCATGATAAAGTTGCTGCTTGAGCCGGTGAACCTGCTTATCCTTGACGAGCCTACGAACCATCTCGACCTGAAGACGAAGGATATCCTGAAGCAGGCTCTGCGCGACTTTGACGGCACGCTCATCTGTGTCTCTCACGACCGCGATTTCCTTTCTGGGCTCACTACGAAGACCTATGAGTTCGGTGGCGGTAGGGTAAAAGAACACCTCTGCGGCGTTGATGAGTTCCTCGAGCAGAAGAAGATGGATAACCTCGCTGAACTGGAGAGGAAGAAATAGTGATTGCTCAAAGAACAGTTCGCCTTATTTTATCATCACCTTGATGCTGTTGAGCTTGAGCAGTACGCCGTCCTTGACGGCATCAAGGATAGCCTTTTGCTCCTTCTGTAGATAGATGGGAGCATCTTTTTTGAGCGGAAGAATGCGCAGCTCAACGTTCTTGCCGACAAGGTCGGACACACGGACGAGCATCGGCTTGCCATTCCAGAAATTGTCTTCCACAAGATGACCGTCTGCATAGACACGGGCGCAGTCACCCTCATAGTTTATCTGCAAGAAGAGGCGGTCGGTCTGATCGCTGTCCACGGACTTCATGCTAATCTTCCATACGGTAGCATCGTCGAAGTCCTTGTTTGTTGGCATTTCAGCCACCTTCTGACTGCCCATGGTTATGGCGCGAGGTGCAGCGGCTTCTTTCGTCTTCGTGTATTCAACAAGAATGTCTTCAGCTTCTTTCCAAAATTCTTTTTTTGCCTGATTGCCGTTAGAATAGATTATCTCGTTTGGCGTGTCAGTGAAAGCGAGCGTAATATCGCCCTTGAATGCGCGGAGAGCCTTTTCCGTAGATAGCACGCAGACGGTTATGTCCTTTGTTTTCAGTTCTTTATTAAGTTTTACGGCATATTTCTTGCCGTCAACCCATACCGTAGGCTTTTTGCCCTTGATAGGGTAGAGGTAGAGCGTGTTGCCAATCTTGCAGAATGGTTGCGCATCGGCGGTTATCTTATGACCGCAGAAAGGCATATCTACAGGACGGACGTAGCAGATGCCCTCTTCGTTCAGTATGCGCACATAGTCGTTGTAGAATTCGAAGCAGCCGCGGCGCGCGTAATGATCGGACAGCGTATCGACGTCCATCATAGAGAGCTCTTCGCCCCAGTCGGCAAGAAACTGATGGAGCAGACGGAGCTGATGGAACGAGTTTATGTTTGGCTGCCCCATTTCGCCGAGCGGACATTGGAAGTCGTAACTCATGTACGGCATGTCGTTGTAGTTAGTCACCGCTGTTCTTTGCGTCTCAGCCATCGTGCGCGGCTGACCATCAACCTCATAAAGCGGATTCGTGCCACCGTGATACATGTAGTAGCCAAGCAGGTTAGAGCCGCTGCCCAACTTGCATATTGCGAGTGGCAGAGCCTCGTTGCCCGACATGTTTATGCGTCTGTGGTAGGAAGGCATCATGCCACCACCAAGCTCGCAGGTGAGGTAAGGATATTGTAGGTCATTGGCATCCATCTTCGTGTCCTGATTCGTGCCGAAAGTCTCCGTAGCGATAACGCCTGACACACGCGTATCTTTCATTATGAATGCCTTCTTGTAGTCGCCAGGCATGTCGTTGAGTGTTCTGTCCCAGAAGCCATCGGCATAGTCGCCGTAGAGTGGCAACAGCTTACCGAACTCCTCTTTTCCGTTAAGTTTAGGCCATCCGGTGCGAGTGTAGAAAGGCACGTCAAAGCCTATCTCTACCGCCATGTCCTTCAACGCCATGTAGTAAGCCCATGGGCCGCGACATTCATTCTCTATCTGCACGCCTACGATAGGACCGCCGTTCTTCCATAGCATGTCGTTAGCCTGAGCGTAGATGTTGCTGTACAGACGATGTGTGGCAGCCATGAAACCTGGTGCGAGCGAGCGGTTCTTGTATGTCTTTGGCTCTTCCTTCATCTTGTCCGTCAGCCATTCAGGTATGCCGCCCTGATAGACTTCGCCGTGGCAGAACGGACCTATGCGCAGGACAACAGGCATGTCTGCCTCCTTACAGGTCTGTAGGAATTTGTGCAGGTTTCGGTTGCCGCTCCAGTCCCACTTGCCTTCCTCCGTCTCGTGGTGATTCCAGAAGACGTAGGTGGAGAGCACAGTTATGCCGCCAGCCTTCATCTTCAATATTTCGGTCAACCAGTCTTTCTCCGGCACACGCGAGTAATGTATCTCGCCCATCACGCCGAGCTGGTGTTTGTCGTTGACGATGAAGCCGTGGCTGTCCACCTCAAAGGTGTCGCCATTAGGGGCGGTCTTCGTGCCGAATGTGAATACGTTGGTTTGAGCAAAAGAGACTGTTGAGCAGAGTAGTAGTAGATAAAGTATGCGTGTAAACATGACGAATGATAGTATATTTGGCTGCAAAGGTAATATTTTTTGATGGAATTAAAAAATAATGTGTAACTTTGTACCGAAAATCTTTTGTTTTTTTATTCTCAATAATCAATTATCAATACAGAAAAGACCATGAGTTTTTTTGAATCAGTAAAAGAAACCGTCAGTAATAGCTTCAACTTTGACGGTCGTGCAGCTTCAGAAGAAAAAGGCAACTGGGTGAAGTTCTCCGTTGCGCTTGGTGTCATTGTTACGCTCCTTTCAGTCTTCCTAATTTTTCCGTTCGTAAAGAAGAATCTGCCAGAGGATGCGCCAGTAAATCCGCTTTATATCTACTCTCTTCCGTTTGTTATCTCTGTGCTCTTCGAGGTGGTCGTTACGCTTGGTCTCGTAGTGCGCACAAGCAACAATAAACTAGCTGAGGACGAGGATAATCCGAACAGCATGACATTTACTATCGCTTCAATGTTCGTTTCACTCCTTCTCTTCGTGGCAATCTGCTTCTCTTGTTACATCTATGCCACTACCTTCAACAACGTGAGTGAGCAGATTACCAAGCAGACTATCGAAAAAGTTGATCTTGGTCTCTCCGTCTATTGGGGCAGCAAAAATATCGGCGCAAAGACAGAGGCTGAACCGGGCGATAAGTTTGCTTGGGGCGAGATAAAGACCAAGGAGGAGTTCCGCTACGACGAATGCGAAACTACCGAAGACAGCATAGCCGACTTGAAGAAGGAAGGGTACGTTGACGATCGCGGCGTGCTTACCGCAGCCCACGACGCTGCCGCATTCAATACCAACGAAGGCGAAGGTTGGCGCACACCAACTGTTGCTGAGATAAAGGAGCTTATGGAGAAGTGTACCTGGAAGGCAGAGTACATTCACGATGTTAAAGGTTATCGCATAACTGGTCCTAATGGCAATAGCATCTTCCTCCCTGTCTGCGCGCAGCATAAGCACATGCACAACGGCGACTGGAACTATGGTCACTATTGGTCAGCAACGGCTTACAACGACGAATATACTTCTTCGGCACTCTACTTCGACTTTACCGACGACTCCATCGCCAGTCGCGTTCATCGCGACTATGGTCTAAGCATACGTCCGGTGAGCAATAAGTAGGGACAAATATATACAAATCACCAACACTAAATAACGTCTGAATTATGAAAAACTTACTTTTTACCCTTCTTCTCGCATTCTGCGCAATCAGCATCTATGCGACAAACACAGAGTCTGCAAACAATAACACAGAGCAGCAGCTAGCTCCAAAGAAAAAGAAGACAGCAAAGAAGCCAGCAGCAAAGAAATCTTTTGAGGGCAGTCACATGCTGTCGCTCCAGTGGATTTCATGGAAGAAGTTTGGAAAAGCCGTTATTACAAAGGGATCTGATGCCAATACATACAACATCAGCGGTCGTCAGGGCACAGAATGTTGCGATGAGTATGCTGGTCGAGACAATGGCGACTATCTTTCTATTGAAGGTACTATCCGCAAGGTTGATGACAAGACTCTTATCTTTAACGGAAAGATTATAACAAAAGTATATCACATCAATGGAGGACAAGAGGTGGTTCGCGAAGGCGAATTTACATTCCTTTCCACTGAAGGCAGAAAATACTGGCGCCTGCAGGATATGAAGAATCCTGCTGACGAATGCGTTGATTACGTTGATATCTACTTTTAAGGCGTACTTTTGACAACATGGCATCACAGAATAAAACCATTGCTCTATATAAAAAACTAAACCCGATAGTTTGAGCAAGTTGTGTTAAGCTGGCGACATAGAAGTTAACAAATAAATTATATGAATTGATATGACAACAATTGCTTTAACTTACAACGAAAAGAACAATATAGCCAAGAAAGCCATAGAGTTCTTGTTGTCTTTAAACGTATTCAAAGTCCATGAGATAAGCTCTCCTGCAAAAAGGAAGACACTTAAAGCCATTGAAAATGCAAGAAAAGGAAAAGACATCATCAGTTGTAATTCATTTGACGACTATCTAAAAGCAGTTTCCGAATGAGACGAATAGATATTACAGGGCAGTATAAGAAGGATCTTAAACTTGCCCGTAAACGTCATCTGCCAGAAGACAAACTTAACGAAGTTATCTTCAAACTGGCAACAGACGAACCTTTGCCGGAATCAAATCGAGATCATGCCCTACATGGTGATTTTGAAGGTACAAGGGAATGTCACATATCGCCAGATTGGTTGTTGATATACAGCAAGGACGACGACGAATCAGTAAAAGTCCTTACGCTCATTCGTACGGGTTCTCATTCTGATTTGTTCTAATAGTCTGCTCTACACTCATTATGGCTTCAAACTGATTGTGCCGTTCAGAAACGTATAGTTTATTAACGAACCCAGAAACAGGTCTCCAACTTATGAGTGATGATTACATTCTGGAAGATTTGAAGAACGAACCTGAATTATCAGAACAATAATCTGGAGTGACAATCCAGAGAAATGAATATACCAATCCCCCATATTCCATATTCGTTTGGAGTATGGGGATTCTTCTTGTTCCACACATAGAAAGCACGAACAGTTCACGCCTTATGCAGACGTGAACCTTTCGTCGCTTGCTCTCATGTGATTGAATTGGCGGATTCGAGTAGTCGAGAACAAGGACTATAAGTCCAAGTATATTATGTTATAAAGTCATCGAAGCAGCTTCGCTGAGGTTAATAATAGTGTTTTTGATTTGTTGTTCGCCTTATGCGAAAAGCTGTCTGTTAATGATGTTACTGTCTGTTTCGTATCGTCAAGGCTCGAAGGCTATGACTTGTTTGTCCTTTCTTTTGTTAGATGGTTAATACTTTATGAGTAAAATACTGTGTATCAGCATTCTGGTTGCAAAATTATAAATAAAAATCGTAATAAGCAAAGAAAATACAGAAAAATCATTGTTTTAGTCGAAAATGTCCATAGCAAGACGCATCGTAATCCTATGAGTTTTGTCTCATTTTATGCATAAAATGGGTCGTCTTCCTATGCGTTACAGTTCATAAGTCATAGGACTATGCTTCGTGATCCTAAGGTTTCCCTTAAAGAAGCCATGGGACTTCTTTTTCCTAACTACTGCAAAATATTAAAAACACCCTTCTCTTCTGGGGAATGGCTTGGTTAGACTTTATTCAGCAACTCTTGAACTGCTTCTTCTTTTGTTGCCCATGAGCAGACGAAGCGCACTACGCTTTCGGTTTCGCCGCGTGGTCCCCAATATTCAAAGGTTGCAACTTTGAGGAGTCTGTCAATAACCTCGTTCGGCAACTTGAAGAACTGCTGGTTTGTAGGCGAATTGATATATGGTGAGTAGCCTTTTGCGGCAAATCCGTCGCGAAGGGCTACTGCCAGTTTTACGGCATGTTTAGCAGCACTTGTGTAGAGATTGTCGGTGAAGAGAGTCTCAAACTGAACGCCGAGGAGTCTGCCCTTTGCAAGCAGTCCGCCGTGCATCTTCACCATTGTCGTGAAGTTCTTGAAGCGAGACTTGTTCGTTATCACCACAGCCTCTCCGAACAGTGCTCCCTGCTTTGTTCCACCGATGTAGAAGACGTCAGAGAGTCGAGCGATGTCTGCAAGAGTTACATCATTGCCTTCTGCCATAAGACCGTAGCCAAGTCGTGCTCCGTCAATGTACAGCACTTTGTCCCATTTGTGGCAAGCGTCACTGATCTGCTGCAGCTCCGTGAGAGAGTAAATCGTGCCATATTCCGTTGGGAAGGAAATGTAGAGAGCACCCGGAGCCACCATGTGTTCGTAAGTTTCGTCTGCGTAGAACGAAGACAGATACTGCTCCACATCTGCTGCCTTCACCTTTCCTTCGTACGATGGCAGGGTGAGAACCTTGTGTCCTGCATTCTCAATGGCTCCGCTTTCGTGTACGTTAATATGTCCTGTCTCAGCAGTCATCACGCCCTCAAAGCGGTCGAGTAGGGTGTCGATGACGGTTTTGTTGGTCTGTGTGCCGCCAACGAGGAAATGCACTTGAGCCTCAGGAGCATCGCAAGCCTGGCGTATAAGATCCTTTGCGTGAGCAGTATGCTCGTCGAAGCCGTAGCCTACGGTTTCCTCAAGATTCGTTTCTGCAAGCTGCTTCATTATTTCCGGCAGAGTGCCTGCCATATAGTCGCTGTCAAAGTGTAGCATAGAGTTTCTAATTTTGGGTTTAGGGTTAGTTGTCTAAAAAAGAAAAACCCAAATGCCTTTGTGAAGCATTTGGGCTGTGTTTGGAGGTGCGTTGCGGAGTCGAACCGCACTAACTGGTTTTGCAGACCAGGGACTAAACCGCTCATCCAACGCACCAACTTTTCGTTTTTGCGGGTGCAAAGGTACGATTTTTTTATGGTTTATGGTCTAAGGATTCTGTTTTTTCTTCTTCCTATAGTACTTTTCTTGATGTTTGTTATTTACTTATAGCGGAAAACTTAACAATGAGAAGTGAAAATGACGATTTCTGATTACACTGCGAGCTGAACATTGTGCTTCTTAGCGAGTTTACGCATGTTGATTATGCCGTAGCGCATGCGACCGAGGGCTGTGTTTATGCTGACGCCAGTGATTTCGGCAATCTCCTTGAACGATATGTCCTGAAAGCAGCGCATATAAACAACCTCGCGCTGGTTTTCTGGCAACTCCATCATGAGCTTCTTCGCATCCTTGAGCACCTGATGGCTGATGATGTTGTGTTCTTTGGAGTCGTCAAATACGGACTGGCTGAAGCGAGACATGTCGTCGCCGTAGTTTGAATCAAAGAGGTCGTGGCTTTTCTGTCGGCGGAAGACGTCGAGAATGGCGTTGTGTGCGATGCGAATTGCCCACGAGATGAACTTGCCGTTGTCGCAGTATCTGCCTTCCTGAAGTCGCATGATTATCTTGATGAAGGTGTCTTGGAAGATATCTTCAGCGAGTTCTTTGTTGCGTGCTACAATGTATATGTAAGAATAAATATCGTCTTTAACTCGCTCAAGTAGCAAGTCAAAGGCGTCATTGTTGCCGTTGGTGTAAGCAATGGCGAGCTCCTCGTTGGAGAGTTGCTGTAGTGTTGTTGTCATTATTTACTTTTCAATTGGTCAAGTAAATGTGTGTCGATAGGCTTGGAGTTTTTTAAAATTCAGAATTCAGAATTGGTTTTTATGTGGGATAACTGCTATTGAAACTAACGTTTCGGGTGCAAAGGTATGATTATTTCTCTAATTTTGCAAGAAAATGGTCAATTAATTGACGTGCGATGGAGTCTTTTGATGGGATTTGTGGCAAATTGTCGGCTGAAAACCATCCTCCGTCGGCTATTTCTTCCTCCTGAAGCTTTATTTCGCCGCTTTCGTATTCGGCAGTGAAGCCAATCATGAGGTTTGTCGGAAACGGCCATGCCTGAGAGCCGAAGTAGCGGATGTTCTTCACACGGATGCCTGTTTCTTCCATAATTTCGCGCTGTACGGCTTCTTCCAGATTCTCAGCCACTTCTACGAAGCCGGCAACGAGACCATAGACACCGGCACGAATGGTATGGGCATGAACGAGCAAGAACTCTTCGCCACGATTGATGAGGGTGATGACGGCTGGCTGTATGCGCGGCCAGATCTGCTTGCCGCAACTTGTGCAGATGCGCGAATTTCCCTCTGCCGCTTTCATTGGTGCACCACAAAAACCGCAGAACTGGTGACTTTCTTCAAAGTACTCCAGTTCTGCAGTTCTGCGTATATCTTTGTTTGCCAGTAGGGTAGGACGATCGTATTTCTGCATGATGTTCTGTTTTTCCTACTTACCTTCCTCCATATCGCCTTCGATGTAGAGGCGAGTCATTTCAACCTTGCCGTTTGTGCGCACGGTGATAGTCTTCTTGAAGTGTCCTGGGAATTTGCCTGCGCCGTTGTAAGTAACCTTGATTTCGCCCTTCTCGCCTGGCTTGATAGGCTTCTTTGGGTATTCAGGAACGGTGCATCCGCAACTTGCCACAGCTTGGTTGATGATGAGTGGCTGGTCGCCGACATTGGTAAACTTGTAGGTCACTGTCTGGACAGGAGTTGACTCTGGGAAAGTGCCGACGTTCTTTGTAAGAGCGTCAAACTTAATCTCTGCCTGTGCAGCAGCGAAGTTCACTGCTGTGAAGAGAAGTGTGAGTGCTATAAGAACCTTTTTCATAATTTCATTTGTTGATTTGACGATTAGTTGATTTGACGATTTGTCTGTCGTTTCCCGTGTTAGTTTATCAAAGCCTTTTGGCTTTTTTCTACTGCAAAAGTACACATATATTATATATAGTCAAAGGAATTTAAAGATTTTTTACGTTTTTCTTTGAGATTTATTAATTTTTAAGTAATTTTGCAGCCATTAATAATAGGATAAACAGGAAAATTGTAAATCCGTAAATCGTAAATCTGTAAATCAACAAGATGTATAGAAGTAATACCTGCGGTGAACTCCGCATTGAGAACGTCGGTCAGCAAGTGACACTTGCCGGCTGGGTTCAGAAGAGCCGCAAGATGGGCGGCATGACATTCGTTGACATCCGCGACCGCTACGGCATCACTCAGCTCGTATTCAACGAGGCTGATGACGCTGATCTCTGCGCAAAGTCAAACAAGCTTGGACGCGAATACTGCATCCAGATAAAGGGTGTTGTGGCAGAGCGTGAGAGCAAGAATGCTAACATGCCTACAGGCGACATCGAAATCCTTGTAAAGGAACTTAATATCCTGAGCGAGAGTGTAACACCTCCGTTCACTATCGAGGATAATACTGACGGTGGCGACGACCTTCGCATGAAGTATCGCTACCTCGACCTTCGCCGTACTCCAGTGCGCAAGAACCTCGAGCTTCGCCACAAGATGACAATCCTCATCCGCAACTTCCTCGACAACCTGAAGTTCATTGAGGTGGAGACTCCAATCCTCATCGGTTCTACTCCGGAAGGTGCTCGCGACTTCGTGGTTCCTTCACGCATGAATCCAGGTCAGTTCTACGCTCTTCCACAGTCTCCACAGACTCTGAAGCAGCTGCTGATGGTTTCTGGTTTTGACCGTTACTTCCAGATTGCAAAGTGCTTCCGCGATGAAGACCTCCGCGCTGACCGTCAGCCTGAGTTTACTCAGATTGACTGCGAGATGTCTTTCGTTGATCAGGAGGATGTTATTCAGATATTTGAAGACCTCGCTCGCCATCTCTTCAAGGAGATCCGCGGCGTTGAACTTCCTGCAAAGCTTCAGCAGATGACTTGGCACGAGGCTATGCGCCGCTTCGGTTCCGACAAGCCAGACCTCCGCTTCGGCATGGAGTTCGTGGAGCTTAAGGAATTCTTCGATGGCACTGGCGTTGACTTCGCTGTTTTCAACCAGGCAAAATACATCGGCGGTATCTGCGTAAAGGGTTGTGCAAACTATACTCGCAAGCAGCTTGACCAGCTTACTGACTTCGTGAAGAGTCAGCAGGTGGGTGCCAAGGGTCTTGTTTATGTAAAGATGAACGAGGACGGCTCTATCAAGAGTTCTGTGGATAAGTTCTACTCTCAGGAAATCCTTCAGCAGCTTGCTGAGAAGATGGAGGCAGAGAAGGGCGACCTCATCCTCATTCTCTCTGGCGAATTCGTTAAGAAGACTCAGGTTCAGCTCTGTGCTCTCCGCCTTGAAATGGCAGAGCGTCTCGGCTTGAAGGATAAGAACAAGTTTGAGTGTCTCTGGATTGTTGACTCCCCTCTCTTCGAGTGGAGCGACGAGGAGCAGCGTCTTATGGCTACTCACCATCCATTCACTATGCCTAACCCAGACGATATTCCTCTCCTTGACGAGCATCCAGAGCAGGTTCGCGCTAAGGCTTACGACTTCGTTTGCAACGGCGTGGAAGTTGGTGGCGGTTCTCTCCGTATCCATGACGGTGAGCTTCAGGCAAAGATGTTCGAGATTCTCGGCTTCACACCAGAGCAGGCAATGGCTCAGTTCGGCTTCCTCATCAATGCGTTTAAGTACGGCGCACCACCTCACGCAGGACTTGCCTTCGGTCTCGATCGCTTCGTGAGCCTTATGGCAGGTCTCGACTCTATCCGCGACTGTATCGCATTCCCAAAGAACAATTCTGGTCGCGACGTGATGCTTGATGCTCCAGGCATGATTGCTGAGAAGCAGCTTGAGGAACTCCAGATAAAGCTTGATTTGAAGGATTAGGAAAACCTTCATTTAGATATACAAGTAGGTATGCACCTACTTACAACAAAACCCAGAACCTTTTTAGAGTTCTGGGTTTTGTTATTTCTGCAAATAACCTTTAGAACGCTTCGCCGAAGTTGAAGATTATGCTTGATTCGTGGCGACCGAAGCCGAAATCTACGCGCAGGTTAGTGTTCTTCTTCATCTCGAAACGAATGCCTGCGCCGTAGTTTGGAAGAATCTGGCGTTCGTGGAAACTCTCAAAAGTCTTGAAGAAAGTGCCGCCACCGCCCCATACTACAGCACCGAGTCGCTTGTAGATGTTTTGGCGCAGTTCTGCCTGTACGCAGATTTGGTTGTTGTCCATGTAGCCGCCAGAATAATATCCGCGCATACGGCGGTCGTCATAGCAAATCTCCTCTTTCAGCTGCCATGGCAGTTCGCCGTCCGTGATGTTTGTTTCGGCAAAGACGTCGTATGCCATGATGGCACCTTTCCAAAGGCGATGATAGGCGTTGAATTGGGCCGTAGTGTATCCTACGTCGAACTTGTTGTTTCCGAGTTTGTTAGGGTAGTAAATATGGCGAATCATGAACATCATGCCCTTCTTTGGGTTGAGGATGAAGTCGCGCGTGTCATAAACGATGCTGAAGCCAAGGCCGCTGAAGAAGCCTTTCTTGTCCTGACCTTGAATATACTCAGGCTTGTCCAGTTCTATCGCGCCGTATTTTATGCGCGCTGCAATGCCCCAGAACCAGTTGCCAGAGAAGCGCTGCTGGTAGTCGGCGCAGATGTTTACGCGGTTGAAGCGTACGGAAATTGCAGGGTTGTTGGCGCAGCTGTTGAAATCGATTCCCCAGAAATCGCGGTGTTGGCTCTTGAACTCCATGACGTAGTTCATGCGCTTGTTGCGTGTCCAGTTTATGTTGCCCTGAACGCCCACGCTGTATGTGCCGTTTATGGAGCCACCGCCTATCAGGGTGAGGTCAGACGGCTGCATGAGCGAGTCCTTGCGGTCAAGACGATAGAGGGCGCTGAGCTGTCCACCCAAGCCGAAACTTGTCTCTTGCGAATAGTATGGCGATACAGCAAACGAAATATCAGCCTTCCTCTCAAATGTCTTGTCCTCGTTGCCATTGATGAGGCTTCGCCACCATTCTGCCAGGGCACTTGTCTGTTTCTTGGTGGCGATGGTGTCGGTTGCGACCGTTGTTGTGTCAGTAGTAGAAGTAAAAGCGCTGGCATACTCTTCTGCTACTCCGTAAGTCGTAGCTGTCAGCAGTAGTATTGTTATTGCGATGAGTCTTTTCACGTTGTCGTAGGATTTTCAATTAATGTGCAAAATTAGTATTTTTTCCTTTTAATTGCAAGAAAATGTCTTGTAAAAGTTAGAGTAGCATAAATAATACACATTATTTATAAAAATTAATCAATTAACCGAAGAAAGATATAGGAAGCTATATGGCAGTTGCCCTACACCTTGGGGACAACATATATATAATCACCCAAAATAATTATCTCCCACGAATTTGAAAAGTCGTGGGAGATTTTTTATGTCATGTCCACAAGAAATGTAGTGCCGTGACCTTCTTTGCTGAAAACCTCCAGTTTTGCCTTGTGTAGAGCTATGATACGCTGTACGAGAGCCATGCCTATTCCATGACCATTTTCGTTGTGGTCAATGCCTCTGTAGAACATGCGGAAGAGGTTCTTTTGCTCGTTAGGCGTCATTCCGAAACCTCTGTCCTCGAAAGTTACGGAAAGTCCGCCTTCGGTATGAATGACTATATTGCAAGTGTGGTCTGGCGAGTATTTGCAATTGTTGTCTATCAGATTCCTTATGGCAAGGGCAAGAAGATATCGATTTGCTGTGATGTTTACTGACTCTTCGCTTTCGGCTTCCTGACTGAAGGCTATGTTGACATGGTAGTCAGGCTTTGCACGCAGCAGTTCTTCGGCTACGTCCATCAGCAGCTCGTCTATGCGTATGGACTCCATCTTTATCTGCGATGCATCATACTCGGCGCGGGCAAGGTTCAGAAGTCCGATAATGGTGTCCGACATTCGGGAGGCGTCGCCGAGAGCTCTGCTGATGCGATCTTGATAGTCTTCGGCAGTTCGTTCCTTCTGCAGTGCCAATCCCAGTTCACCCATGATGGCGGCAAGTGGTGTGCGCAGCTCATGGGATACATTGCTTGCAAACATCTTCTGGGCTGTCAGTGCGCGTTCTATCGGACGGATTGTCAGTGTGGCAAGTACGTAACCAACGATGGTCATCAGTACGATGGACACAAGGAAAATTATCAGAAGGGTGTTGCGAAGAGCTATCATGTTTGCTTCTCCATAACCATCGTGAGCAGCAGCTGTGATGATAAAAGATCCACCCCGCAGACCCTCTAAATCTCCCTTAAAGGGAGACTTTGTTGTCCTGGTAGAATCTTCCCCCTTTAAGGGGGATAAGAGGGGGTCCTCATATAATATGCCAACTGCCTGATACCCCTTTTCCACCTCTATCTCCATCTCGCCTTTTTCGCCAATTTGCCGAATCATCTCGGGCGTTTCCTTCACGATGTCATGCTCTGCCGCATCATGGTAGAGCATCTTGAAGTCGGGCGTATAAACAGCCACCTCCACCTCGTTGATAAACTGTGTGTTGTTCAGGTAGATATGCTGCATGGTACTTGCGTTCACCTTCTTTTCGAGAAAGAGATTTGCCTTTGTGATGGCTTCTGAGCGCAGAGTGCCTTGGAATGACTCATGGCGTGCCCTGTCGCTCACCATGTAGATGATTATGAGCGATGTCACAAGCACTACCGACATAAAGAATGTGTACTTGAGGGTGAGTTTTATCTTGTTATTCTTCATCGTTTTTGAGCATGAAGCCTATGCCTGGTTTTGTATGTATCAGTTTAACGGCAAAGTCCTTGTCTATCTTCTTGCGAAGGTAATTAATATAGACATCAATGAAGTTTGTGCCGGTGTCAAAATGCGTATGCCAGACATTCTTCTGAATATCCATGCGACTGACCACTTTTCCCGCATTCTCCATCAGATACTGTAAGAGCATGAATTCCTTGGGAGTAAGATGGATAGGGATACCACCGCGCGAGCATTCATGCTTAATAAGGTCGAGCTTAAGGTCTGCATAGTTAATACTCTCCCTAACGGGGAGGGCTGGGGTGGGGCTTCCTCTTCTCAGCAACACCCCTATCCTTGCTAGCAACTCCCGGAAGTCAAACGGCTTTGTCATATAATCGTCAGCACCGGCATCGAAGCCTTCCAGTTTGTCGTCGGTAGTTCCGAGGGCGGTAAGCATGAGAATAGGCACATTCGGTATCTCATTCTTGATGTGCTTACAAAGTTCAATGCCATTCATTCCTGGTAGAATAATGTCGCTGATGATGAGACTGATGCTTTCACGGTCACTCTTCAAGAGTCGCAACGCCATCTCTGCATCATACGCCAACAGCACATGGTGTCCAGCTTCCTCAATGCCAGTCTGAAGTAAAGAAGCAAGTCGCTGATCGTCTTCTATAATTAAAATGGTACTCATTATGGGGGCAAAATTAATAATAATTTTTTAGAATTGTGCATTTGTGGTATTAGAATTTCATTAGATTTTCCTATTTTTTCTTGCATAATTAAAAGAAAAGTGTTATTTTTGCACCGTTATTTCATGGGAAAAGTGTATATTTTATGTACTTAATTTGTAAGAAAAGTGTATCAACAGATGCTTAAACGTAAGATTTCCAACAGAATAGAGTCATATCTAAAGGCTCCTTCGCACAAGATGCTTTTAGTAGATGGAGCACGTCAGATAGGCAAATCATTCATCATACGCCATATCGGTAAGCAGCTTTATCCAAATTACATAGAAATCAATATGGAGGAGGATAGGCAGGGAGAACGCATATTTGCGAATGCCAAGACCACAAATGACTTTTATATGGCATTAAGTGCAGTGGCCGGAGACAAGATGAAGGACAAAGTTACAACGCTTGTTTTTATAGATGAAATACAAGCCTACGACCATCTGCTGACATTGGTGAAATTCCTCATGGACGAAGGCAAATTCACCTATATTGCCAGTGGTTCGCAATTGGGCATTACACTCAAAAAGACACAATCAATCCCTGGTGGAAGTTATGAACGTGTACACATGTTCCCGCTTGACTTTGAAGAATTTCTATGGGCAAATGGAGTAGGTGAACTGGCAATTGATGCTATGCGTGAAGCCTTTGAGAAAGGAGAAACTTTAAACGAAGGACTGCACAATCGTATCATGAACCTCCTGCGCAAATACCTGCTTGTGGGAGGCTTGCCTGATGCTGTCAATACATTTGTAGCAGAGCAGAACATTATGGCAGTACGCCAAATACATAGCGACATACACGACCTCTATCTTAATGATGCGGCAAAATATGAAAAGGAATCAAGCAAGAAACTGAAGATACAACGTATCTACAATATGGTGCCGTCACTCATGGAGAACAAGAAGAAACGCGTTGTGGCTAAGGATATTGAGGCTAAGAAAGGCAAGCGCATGACTGACTATGAAGATGAGTTTGAGTATCTTGTAGCATCTGGTATCACTCTTGAGTGTAAAGCTATCAGTCAGCCTACCTATCCGCTAAACCAGAACGAAGGCAAAAACCTGCTGAAGCTCTATATGAACGACGTAGGTATGCTAACGGCTTTGCTCTATCGCAACAACATCAAAGCCATCATGGATGATGAATGTAGTATTAACCTTGGTGCTGTCTATGAATCCTTTGTTGCTCAGGAACTGACAGCCCATGGCAACGGATGCTATTATTACGACAACAAGAAGAATGGCGAAGTTGATTATCTTATTGATGATCCTGCTCATCTCTCTACTATGCCGATAGAGGTGAAGTCTGGTAAGGACTACACCGTGCATAGCGCCTTGGACAAGTTCCTTGAAATAAGAGACTACAATATTAACAAAGCTTACGTTGTGAGTAACGAGTATCGTACATTCACTGACGGTCCAATCACTTACATGCCAATCTATAATGTCATGTTCTTGCAACCTGAGAGTGGAGTAATCGGTGAGTGGTAGAGTTTTCTTTCGTCTAATATGAACCAGATGTGTTGTTAGAATGTCATTAGAATTTGCTTATTTTATTGCGCAAAATAAACTCACATTTCGTGCAGTGCTTCACACCGCCTATCGTGACCACAAGATCAAGGAAAATCCTAACGGCTTCCTTGACAGAATAGACACCTTTCCGATCGTGTATAGTACTTTCGGAGACTCCAAGATTATCCTCCATTTGTGAATATTTGATTTTGCCGTTCATCTTTGGTAACTCATAAACATTCTTTATCGGCAATTTTGGAGGATCAGGCTTG
>JAZLKJ010000053.1:0-7530 GCA_045597565.1 Prevotella sp.
ACAGAGGCGCGCCTTATAGCGAGCCGTAGCCTCACTCGAGCACTGTTCCATGGCCAGGCGAGGCGGGAAGACGATGCGCTCGTTGTCGGCCCACGACGGCAACTTGACGCGTGCCGTGCGCCGTCCCTCGATCTGCGTCACGGCCTCCGTCATATCCACACCAGGATACTGCCCCGCCTGCAGCAGCAAGCGGTGCACATCCTCATCCGCATGCGCCAACGCAAACACCCTCGTCTCTTCCGTCATCATAAATCGCTATCTGCCATCGCTATCTGCCATCGCTTTTCACGCGCCAGCCCGCTCGGACAGCGAAGCGATTCCGAGCAAGATTCGTGTCGATTCGTGTAATTCGTGTTCAGATAAATTACTTTTCGCGCGCCAGCCTTTGAACCGCGGCGAAGCCGCATTAAACTTTTGAACCGGACCGAAGGTCCATTGAACTTTCAGCTGTTATCGCTATCTGCTATCGCTTTTTTATAAAAAAGAGGGGCGCCAGGGCGTCCCTCTTAGGATGAATGGTTGAATGCTCAAGCCTTCTTGCACTTGCAGCCAGCGAGGCACTTCCAAACGAGGGCAGCGAAAGCGCCACCTACGAGGGGAGCCACGATGAACACCCAGAGGTCCTTGAGAGCGTCGCCACCTACGAAGAGGGCCGGGCCCAGAGAACGAGCGGGGTTAACAGAAGTACCGGTCAGGTTGATGCAGACCAGGTGGATCAGCACGAGGCTGAGACCGATGGCCAGACCAGCGAAGTTGCCAGCACCCTTCTCAGCGTCAGTTGTACCAAGGACAACGAGGACGAAGAGGAACGTAGCCACGAACTCGACGAGCAGAGCGCCGCCCACGCCACCAGCGTTGGCCACACCGTTCGTGCCCAGGCCAGCGGGATTGCCCATAGCACCGGGAGCACCCGTCACGTTAACGATAGCAAAGAGGATAGCAGCGCCGATGATAGCGCCGATGCACTGGAAAACGATGTACCAGAAAGCATCCTTACCGCTCATGCGGCCGCTGAGAGCCACGCCGAGGGTGATGGCGGGGTTGATGTGGCAACCGCTGATACCACCGATGGTATAAGCCATTGCGATGACAGACAGACCGAAAGCGGCGGCTGTAGCAAATACACCTGCGGGTTCACCGCAACCTACGAAGACTGCGGTACCGCAGCCCAAAAGTGTCAGAACCATGGTTCCAATGCACTCTGCTAAATACTTTTTCATACAGTTTTTTAAAAGGGGTTAAACAAAACTTTCATCAAATGAGTCTTCAAAAATAGGCATACTGATTTTATCGTGCAAACAAAAAACAAAAAAAACGCACGAAAAACAGAATTTTTTCTCAAACTCTTTTCATTTCTCAATTTTTATTGTACTTTTGCACCCGCATTTGCCAATGAACGGTATTGCCCAGATGGCGGAATCGGCAGACGCGTTGGTCTCAAACACCAATGGGGTAAAACCCGTACCGGTTCGACCCCGGTTCTGGGCACTTAGAACACCTTGTAAGTCATTGATTTACAAGGTGTTTTCTTTTTCTAGGGTGTTAAAAAGGTGTTAATTTTGAACATATAACAGAAAGTTGGTCAAAGAAACGAAAAGAGGGGAGATGAATAGTTAAAGAAACGTAGTACATCGCCCATTTCTTTCCTTTTCTCACTGAATTTGACTATCTTTGCACCGCAAATAACAGTTAAGTCACAGTATGAACGAACAGGAACAGGCAATAGCCAAGATTCAACAGACTTTGGATTACTGCATCCAGCAAACACTACGTTCGCTGGAAGATACTATTGAACGCAAAGCTGAAGTTCTTCCAGTTAATGAATTGGCAGAAGTTGAGCGGAGCGAGTACACCCATGCCCTGGATGAACTCGCTGCCATCTATTCCAAGTTCCCTGCTGTTCGTAGCATCAAGAACTACATACACCTTCCCAACTATCTTTGGGAAAGTACATTCATTGAGTCCTTGACTATGGAAGAGAAACGCAAATGGTTTCACAACCATAGCTTTGCCACTTACAAAGATTTTTGCAAGGACAACACCATCTTTGATGAGACATTCCCTTACTTCTCTATTATCTATCAAGTCGTGGTCTATGAAAAGTACGTTCAGACGCTCAAAGACAAGAGTGACCAAAGGTATCTTAGTTCTTTAGTTATGATGGAGAATGGTGAAAACACAGTTTCCCCTAAGTACGAATCAACATCTAAACCTAGCACTAAGAATGTTCAAGTTGAGATGTGCACTTTTGAACACTCGTTAAACGACCAGCAGATAGAATCGTTGGTAGATTGTGTCAATGAGGTAAGGATGTTCAAAGGTGGCGAAGTGACTTTTGAACAACTGAAATCCATATTTGACTGTCAGCCCATCATTCCACTCAGGTCAAGCAATAATCGCTTGTTAGCATTCTTCTTTGACCAGCTTTCCAACCATTCATATATTACTGAGAAATGGCAATCGGCTATCTACAAGAACGACCTTTTCCTTTCGCCGCAGAAAGATTCCTTTATAAACCAAACGGATATTTCCACGGCTGTCAATCATTGTCGAGACATTCTAATGAAAGGGAAGTTTGCTAAGATAGATCAGTATTTCAACAATCTGAAAGGACTTTCTGAATAGGAAAAGACATCAAAGAAGCACAAAAACATTGACAATGGATTGACACATCAAACATTGTCAAACAGCCCTCAAACTTATTAGCGGTACCTTTGCCCCCGAATTCAAATTTCGGAGGGCGCGCACTCCTATTGTCTCATTTAATAATTATAGAAATATGGACGCTAATAAGTCAATTGAACAACGCATCGAGGAACTGGAGTCCCTCGTGTATGCATCCAAGAACGTGCTGAGTTTTGATGAAGCCAGCAAGTTCCTCTCCTTGTCGAAAAGCTATCTCTACAAGCTAACCTCGGCAGGTCTCATTCCACACTACAAGCCTCAGGGCAAGATGATCTATTTCGAGAAGAACATCCTCGAAGAATGGTTACGTCAGAACCCGGTCAAGACTCAAGCACAGATTGCCAGTGAAGCACAGAAGTATTTATTTAATCGCAAGTAGGCAATGGAAACACGTAACTATAATTCCAGCGAGCCGATGACCAAGGACGAGTTCCGTGTCATCTGGCAGTCCATCCACTTGAAAGTAACCGATGAGTATGCCGTTCCGCCTGAAACTCTTCGGGTGAATGGTTCCACCATCGGTACGCTTGGTAACTTCAGTGCATCTACAGGCAAGGCTAAAAGCAAGAAGACCTTCAATGTGTCGGCCATTGTAGCTGCAGCCCTGACCAATCGTGAGGTACTGTGCTACTCGGCATCATTCCCTGAAGACAAGCGCAAGATACTCTACATTGACACAGAGCAAAGTAAGTTCCATTGCCAGAAGGTGATGAAACGTATTCTGCGATTGGCCGAATTGCCGACAGATGCTGATTGTCCGAATCTTCTTTTTGTGGCCATGCGTGAACTGTCACCAGAGAAACGGAGAACAGTCATTGACTATATGCTTTCCAACATAGAGGGCATCGGTTTGGTCGTTATTGATGGAATACGTGACCTGATGTATGACATCAACAATCCGACTGAATCCACGGAAATCATCAATTTGCTGATGCGATGGTCGAGCAGCTACAATCTGCACATTCATACAGTCCTCCATCTAAACAAAGGTGATGACAATACCCGTGGTCATATCGGAACCGAGTTAAACAACAAGGCAGAGACTGTCTTGCAGGTGACAAAGTGCCAAACGGATGCAAACATCAGTGAGGTGAAAGCCATGCATATCCGTGACAAAGACTTTGAGCCGTTTGCATTCCGTATCAATGAGGACTCCTTGCCTGAATTGGTTGTTGGCTATGAATGCCAACAGAAAACGGAGCGCATTGCGCTTACGGAACTGCCGGACGAGAAGCACAAAGAAGCTCTTTGCATTGCTTTCGAGAAGGGCACCATCCAAGGTTACAACAATCTGATTGTTGCCTTGAAGCACGGTTATGCTTCCATCGGCTTTGAACGTGGGCGCAATACCCTGGTCACACTCAACAAGTGGCTGATGTCCCGTGATATTATTGTCAAACAAGACAAGACGTACAGTTTAGCATGGGGCATATATAGTGAGAATCAACATAAACCTAACCATCAAAACCTCTTTGATTATGACCATTGAACAAGCAAAACAAATACGACTGGAAGACTTCTTGCAGTCACTCGGGCATACCCCTGTTCGACAAAGGGGTAATAAGTTGTGGTATCATTCACCGTTGCATAGCGAAAGTACTCCATCGTTCAAAGTCAATACCAACCAAAACCAATGGTATGACTTCGGTATCGGTCGTGGTGGTAGCATTATCGACTTTGCTATATTGTATTACCACACCAATGACATTTCTCATGTACTCAAACAGATTGAGCGTGAGTCACCCACCACGGCTGTGATTCCAATTTCGTCCTGCCATCAACAATCTTCGGAACCAAGTTTCAAGGATGTTGAAACAAAACCTCTGACACATTTCGCTTTGGAGGACTATATTAGGAAGCGAAAGGTTGACATCGACATCTGTCGCCAGCATTGCAACGAGACCCATTATTCTCTTGGTGACAAGCGATATTTTGCCATTGGGTTCCCTAACAAATCTGGCGGAAGCGAACTGCGCAATCCTTTCTTCAAAGGTTGCATACCTCCTAAGGATGTCTCTGTCATCCGGCGCGAGCAGCACCGTAGCGAGTGCAGCGTCTTTGAGGGTTTCATGGATTACCTGTCATTCCTAACCATGAAAAAGCGTGGGTATGCATATGGCCGTTTAAGCGAGGATCAGGATTTTATCATCTTGAACTCCGTCACAAATCTGTCAAAAGCCATCCCCCTGCTTGAAGGTTATGACCACATCTATTCGTTCCTCGATAACGACCACGCAGGGCGTGAAACCCATGCAAAACTCGTAGAAGCGTATGGCGATAATGTGGTAAGTATGTCAGAGCATTTTGACGACTTCAAAGATGTCAATGACCTTTTATGCTGGATTGAGAATAAACATGAATGAACTTGTGAGTGCTATGCAAGAAGTGCCAATGTCGAACAATCGGCTTCGCTGCCAGTTCGCTTATTGGCTTTCTTGCAGACGCTCGCAGGCTCGCATCAGATTAACAATTATCCATCAAAAACAGAATCAATAATGAAACAGAACTCACATAAAAAGACCGTTGAAAAGACTTGCCTGGAATGTCGCTTAGCATTCCGGTTGTCAGCAAAAGAGAAACAAGAAATAGAAGCTAAGGCTAAGCTATGTGCGATGTCGCCAAGTAGGTATATTCGCAGATGTGTTGTAGGACACAGCCCCAAACTCCATCTCACGGAACAAGAGATCGAAGCCTTCATCAGTTTGGCTAATGCTCGTGGCGATATTGTACACATCAAGAATGCTCTTAGTGGCAAAAGCCAGGAAGAACTACTGCGCTACTTTCGTGATGCAAACTTCATGAACTATTGGATTCTTGCGACCGATAAACTTATCCGTCGCTGGTATGAAATCGAACGTCAATTATCAGAATAGCCTATGATAGCCAAAGCAAGATCTATTTCACATGGAAGTATTTCCATCGACTATATTACTCGATTGGGAATGGCTGAGATTGTCAAACTCAACCATCTACCCAAGGACGTTGAGGTTGAAGCGTGGTGGGCACACATGCAGGCTCACCAGATGAAGTTTCAGTATAAGCGTTCGAAGCATCGCCCGATGAAGAACTTCATGATGCGTATAGAGATTTCTCCTGCAAGGGAAGAAACCGAAGGCTTCACTCTTGCCGATTGGGAGAAACTGGCAGAGGACTTCATCAAAGCATTCGATGGCATAGACCTCTCGAAAAAGACTGGCCGCACCACCGCCGCTGATACTAACATCGCCAATTCCCAATATGTTGTCTCTCTACACCGCGATAGTAAATCGGGCATTGTCCACATGCATCTTGACTGTAATCGCATTGACATGGAAGGTAACGTGAACGATGATCACGACATCGGTATCCGGGCCACGATGGCCGCCAATGAAGTGACACGCCAACGTGGATGGGTACAAGCAGAGCAGCGTTCCGATGAAAACAAAGAGAGAATCACGCTTGATTGTATGAGTGCACTTAAAGCCATGTCCTGGTTCTCATGGGATGTCTATGTTCGGAAACTCGCAGCCAAAGGTTACGACCTAAAACTACGTTATGGCTCCAATGGAGTAGTAAGAGGTTATACCGTCCGCAAGGGCAACTCCATTTACAAGTCGTCTGAGTTGGGGATGGGTCGTAACTTGATGCCCTCAAAGATTGAGTCGACATGGCGTAAGCTGCATCCTTTGAATTCTAATGAGAATAGATCTCATTCTGGACAATCCAACAGTCCAAGACACACTGTTATTCCTCAGCCAAAGGTGTTGCCAAAAGCTGAGCAACCTATCTATTGCCTCCGCAAAGTAGATGTGGATGGTCACACCTATTCCGTTGAGATTCCCGACAAGGCCCTTGATGCTATGAAGGATGAAGTTGCCAGCTTCAAGGTCAAAGAAGAAACGTCCAACCACATTCTTGATGTTGCTCTTTTGCTCTTCGCCAGCTACATTGATGCAGCTACATCTATGTCCGAAAGTTGCGGCGGGGGTGGGACATCTCCATCCTCTGGCTGGGGAAAGGATGACGAGGAAGATTGGGAATGGGCAAAACGTTGTGCGCAGATGGCCCATTCCATGATAACAACACCAAAGCTCAAAATACGTCGAAGCAGAGGTAGATAAAACAGCTTGCCAATGAAGAAATACAATATCAACCAAGAAGTTCCAGTGCCACCACCAATGCCTGAGGACGCTGCAAACCCTGTCAAACACATGTTGAGCTCTATAGACCATCAGCATGAGTTCGATCAGGAAGAGAAACGACTGGATGCAAAGATCGAGGCATTGCGCCAAGCCATTTCTGATTTGGATAGTCACATCACCTCTGCCAAGGAGATGTGTGATTGCATGGTCGAACTTGCCAAAGTCGTCGAGACAGGTTGCTCGAAACTCGGTGAGATAGCAGACTATATCACTGATTTGAAGCAGCAGATTGAAAACATGATCATACCTGCCAAGATTACTCCAGACTCCTTTGAGGAAGTCAAGAAACGTGTAAACGACATGATTCAACAAGCGAACCAGCTGCTGGAACATCATCGACTTCAGCAACGCCAGGAATGGAATGTGCAGAACGACCATCTCAAATCTGTAGTCCGTGAGAACAAGGGAATCTGGTTGTCCAACAAAGTATTCTGGTGGGTCATAGGCATCTTTGAAGTAGCCGTGTGTCTTGCCATCTACTTCGGTGGTAACGCTCTGGTCTCTGCCATTCGGTAACACACTAATGCTGAAAACGGAGGATATCCACCCACCCAAAACGGGGATATCCGTTCACTTTTCTGGCTCTTTATCCTAATGGCGATGCAAAATTAGTCATTGTTTTGAGATTCTGTTAATGTTGCCGTACTTTTTCTTCTAAGGGAGT
>JAZLKJ010000054.1:0-10510 GCA_045597565.1 Prevotella sp.
ATCTTCCCCACGAGAAAAATATAAAGCGCTGCAATGGTGAATGTTCCGTTGCCGCCCTTGGTGTGTTTTATCATTAACAGTATATTTTAAAAAATTACACTTCCGTCAAGAGGAAAGCCATGTACATCGGCAGCGTTAGGAGGTTATCCCTTCTGCCAATGTTGTAATCGCCCAGTTTTATGGCATAATCAACATGATACTTGTCATGATTATTCAGGACGGTACGCATGGATTTCGCATTACCTGTCGTGGCTTTGCATTCCACGGGTACGCACTTCCCTTTGTAGCGCATGAGGAAATCAAGTTCTAAGCCACCATCCTTATGATAATAATACAGCTTACGTTCCATCTTGCCCAATATATCGGCAACGAGATTCTCGAAGATAGCACCTTTGTAACTAAGAAGATCCCCTGCCAGAATGCTTGACTGAGTACCTTCTTCAAGCATGGCAATGAGCAAACCGATGTCGGCCATATAAACCTTGAACTCTCTCTGTATTCTGTTGCCGTCAAGGGGCAGTTCGGTAATCTCTGTATTATAACATCTACGGATAATTCCCGCGTCCTCAATCCACTGAAGACTACCGACATAGTCTCGTCCGCGTGCTCCTGGACGAACTACTGTATAGGTAAACTTCTTGTATTCGCGAGCCAGCTGAGCAGGTATGGAGTCAAAGCATTCGCGGATTCGTGGTTTGTCTATTGCAGGAGCATATTGCAACATGTCTGATTTGTATTCCTCTATGATGCGTCTCTGCACGGCAAGAACCTTGCCTATCTGTTTTGTCTCAATAAATGTGGTCACGGCTTCTGGCATTCCTCCTACCACAACATACTGATGAAGCAGTTCTCGGAAACGATCATGCAAGGCTTCCTCAACGGGTGTTTCGGTTGTCAGACATTTCTTAAGGAAGTCGATATGCAGTTTCTTGATGCCGTTAGCCCACAGCCATTCTTCGAAGTCCATCGGGTACATGTTGATGATATCTTCAAATCCAACTGGTATAGAGGACTCTTTTTCTTCTGCCTCTTCTTCCTTTGTCTTATACCCGTTAACACCCAGCAATGAGCCTGTACACATCACTTCATACCGCCCATCAAGATGAAAATACTTAAGTGAGCCTCTTGCCCGAGGGCAATCCTGTATCTCGTCAAATACAAAGCAAGTCTCTCCAGGTTCTATCTCAGCGCTTGGCATAGAAGCCGAGATACGCATGACAATGGAATCCACTTCCAGATTGGGAGTGAAGAACTTCTTGTAATCCGGATGCTCACGGAAGTCAAGATACACTACATTCTTATAATGCTTGTGGGCAAAATCAACGACACTACTCGTCTTACCGCACTGACGTACACCTTTCACGACGATTGGTTTATGAGTAGAATCATCAAACCACTCCTGAAGCCTGTTTTCTATCTTCCTCTTATACATGCTGTTACACATTTTAGGGGTGACTTTTTAGTGAGATATACACATTTTCCGCCCGAGTTTTGATGTAAATTTACACATTTTCCACCCGAGTTTCGGTGCAAAGGTACACATTTTCCTGAGAAACAAGCATTCTATTACATGAAAAATGTTGATTTTCACTATTTTTTTGTTTCGAGATGCCATTTCCCGGGGGGAGGCAGAGGACTACGACCTCAACGGCCGCCGTATCCCTCAGCTCCAGAAGGGCATTAACATCGTGAAGTACGGAAATGGTAAGACGGTGAAGGTAAATATAAAGTAAAGACCCTCCCCATCCCTCCCTTAGAGGGAGGGGGTATGGAGGTGTGGTGCCCTCACCACACCACCCGCCGCAATGGAAACGTCGCAGAACAAATATCCACTTTGGTGCGGTGAGGGCACCGCACCTCCCGCCGCAGAACAAATATCCACCTTGGTGCGGTGAGGGCACCGCACCTCCATAATAATTAGCTAGACAACAATGAATAAGAAAGAATATACAAAACCTATGATTGAGCTGATAGAGTCAAGCAACTCTGCAATACTCGCCGGCTCTATAACCATCCCTGGCGGAAACGCTGGCGACCCTGATGCGCCAACACCAGGTGATGGCGGCTTTATCCCTGTTGAGTCCAAGCGCCAAGACTATCTCATAGACGATAGCGAAGAGTAATGATCTGTAGCAACGAATAAAGATCAAGGGCTGCAATGGTGAATGTTCCGTTGCAGCCCTTGGTGATGCTTTGCAGTTTCCACTACCGATAAAGCTACCTCTATTCTTCCAGGAGGTCCAGGGCGTCGCTGTAGTCGAAGCCGCGAGATACGGCGAAGCGAAGGAGTTTCTGTTTCTTTTTGTAAGGGTCAGTCTCGTTTCTGAGCGAGCGGGCTTTTTCCTCCAGTAGTTTGCGGAGTGTCTCGGTGGTGCTCTCTTCGTCGGCAAATTCGCTGATGGCTTCGCTGATGATGTCGTCGTCGATGCCTTTGCGGCGCAGCATCATCTCCACCTTTCGCGCACCCCAGCGGTTGTATTTCAGCTTGTCTTCAGCATAGGCGCGGGCATAGCGCTCATCGTCTATGAAACCGTATTTCGTGAGCTGTGCCATGATCTTAGCCTGTTCCTCATCGCTGATTTTCCATAGGCGCAACTTTTGCAGAGCGTCATACTCGCACACCTCACGACGGGCGCAGGTGGAGGAGAGTCTTTTCAGTGCCTGTTCTGCTGTTATCTGGTTCATATCTTCTTTTGTTATATTTGTTTGCTTTAAAAACTATAATTCCGTACATTACTTTTCTTAACTTCCTGCGGGACGAATTGTAACTTCCTGCGGGACGATACGTTTTCTTATAAGAAAAAATGTTTTTTCTGGTAAGAAAATATATTTTTTCTAGTAAGAAAATTAAAGTTTTCTTATAAGAAAATGGGTTGCAATCCTTGGCGATACAATTTGTAATCCTTAGAGAGAATTTATCTCTTGTGGAAGATTATTTTTATTGTTCTCTTGGGGAAAGTGTGGAATCTGTGGAATTTTTACCTTGTTTAGTTTCCCCATTACTTCCCCATATTCCCCACGAGGTATATAAACTATCTTTTTATTATTCTCTTTGTGGAAGATGATTTTTATTGTTCTCTTTGGGAAAGTGTGGAATCTGTGGAAGTTTTTACATAGTCTGGTTTCCCCATTACTTCCCCATATTCCCCACGAGATACATTTATTGTCGATACATTTACTGTCTTTTCCCCATGGGGAATCGCTACAATCTGACTCTTAACTGGAAGTCGATGTCGGTGCGGATGCTCGATTTTATCTCCTCCCAACCGGTGCCGAGAGTGTCGCGGTCGAAGTATTTTGTGCTGCCAACCTTTATGGCTGCCTGCAGGTGGCGGGTGATGTCGGAGCGGATTAGGAGAGAGAGTCGCATGCCCTCACCGTAGTATTGCGAGAATCCCATGCCGTAGGACATTCCGCGCTCATAGGCATAGATGGCGGAGTAATAGTCGTCGGTGTTGAAATAGCCGGCTGCAAAATCGATGTTCAGATTCTGAATGGTCTTCGCCTCCTTGTTGCTTACCGGCTTGAAACCGCCTGAGAGAAGAGCCAGAAAACCGTTGCTCTGCGCCTCTGCCTTGTCGTAATGGGCATATTGCAGAAGGAGTTTTGCATGGAGTCCGAGCTGTCGGTTTGTGTTTACGACAGCATTGGCGTTGGCATCGTATTCCGTCTGCACCCTAAGCGAAGCATTGCGCTTCCATACGAGACCTGTTTTCTCACTATTGTCATACTGCCTGTTCTTCAATCGGGCGCGGGCGGTGACGCTCCAAAATGCCCTGTGCCATGTGGCAAGAAGAGTACTCTCAATCATGTCCGACGGCCGCGAAACAAGGTATTTCGGTCGGCTGAAATGAGCATAATCAACATAATACTGCACTGCGAGACTACCGCTGACCTTCCAGTTTATGCTGCCGAAGATTCCGTTCTCGTCCTGCACATTGCTGCTCTCTGCCATCGTCCTGCCATTGAGCGCCGTATAACAATATGAGAGATAGCGATGGAGCAGGGTAGCGGAGAAACCGTAAGAAGGTCGGTAGGTGAGGGTGTTTATGGTTGCCATAGCAACCCCGACGAGCGAATCATTGGACTGCGAAGCCGGAGCAAAGGCTGTCTCGCCCTGGAACGACAGGTGGTAGTTGCGGTACTGATAGCTGAGACTGGCATTTAAAAAATCCTGTTTCTCGGCATAATAGCGACGGAAAGCCGCCCTCTTATCAGGCTGCAACGGCAGGTTGAGATGGTTGTAAACCACAGTGGCACCGACGGTGAGGTTGCGATAGAATAACTGCTCATTTACACCAAGCGTAGCTTCGGTAGCCGTATTCTTCTTCTTCATCTCATTCTCCGTACGATGATAGCCCGAATAGTTTATCGTGGTAATAGCGGAATCGCCTGACAGTGTGGCGTTTATACTGCGGTAGGAGGCAAAGATGCTCTGGCGGAAAGAGGGTTTCTGGAAATCGCTGTTGACACTGAATGTAGCCGCTGCGCCTTGCAGATAATTGGCATCGGTGGTGCCGGTATGCGGACGGAAACCAGTGGAGATGCGACCGGAGGCAGACATGACGGTTGACTTCCCAAGCGCGAAATTGTTGTTCTGCACCAATCCCATACCAAATGCTGCGCGGTATCTGCCGACGACGAGGTTGTCGAGCTGGACGTTCTTACCCAGTTTCCGATTCTTGATCTGACCATAAAAAGAGTAGAAATCGTAGCCCAATGTGTTGCGATGGGCAAGGAACGGCTCGCCGGAATCGTTTGCACCGACTATGCCAAGCTTCATATTGTTGCCGTAGGTGATGTTGTAGCGAAACTGGTGCTTATAAGGAAAGCCGATGTAGCCGCCGTCTTCTGGTTTTACGGCATCGCCTTTCCGCTCGTAAAGAGGTATTCTGCCGCTGTAGAACAGCTCGTGCCTGCTGTGTGCAAGAATGTCTTTCAGGGTGAGTGTCTCTTTCCTCTCCTTCTCTCCGCAATAGATGAAATGCTTTATCAACTGCCTCTTCTCGTAGCTGAGCTCGGGAATGGCCTGCAGTTCCTGCAATGTCGCCATGCCGCCATATCGGAAGATGTAATAGCCTATGGCGTTGATTTCCTCTGACGAGAGGAACGGCAATTCCTCCAGTTGAGTCTGCGTTATAGTGTTGATGTTAAAGGGATTATGGGCTATCTCGTCGAGGCATTGCATCATGTCCTCGTCCATTTCCGCATCAATCTCTCCCTCCTCATTCGCATCCATGACAAAAAGCCTCTCGTAGTCCTGTCGCCAGTCGGCTGTCTGCGCCGTGGCGGAAAGTGGGAGGAGAGTGAAAAGAGAAAAATGAAAAATGAAAAGTGAAAAATGGAGAGGGGGAAATGGACAGAGCATGGGGCTGTTTGTAGTGGGCTAAATGGTAATGACCATTCCGTCGTAACTGAGCTGGAAACCTTCTGGAAGCTTCGCATTTACCTCATCGTGGAGTCCGATGTCGTGGCACATGTGGGTGAGATAGACAGTCTTTGCGTTGATTTTCTTCGCGAAGTCTATCGCCTCATCAACCATCAGATGAGAGTGGTGCTGCGGCTTGAAGCGCAAGGCGTTGACCACAAGAGTGTCAATGCCCTGAAGGAAAGGCAGTTCGCTGTCGTCGATAGTCTTCATGTCGGTGATGTAGGCGAAATTGCCGATGCGGAAAGCGCTGATAGGCAACGTGCCGTGATTGACCGTAAATACCTGAACATCAATATCTCCGACGGTGATAATGTCGTGGTTATTGTATGCGCTGGCAGTGATGGTTGGTATGCCCGGGTATTTGTTTTCCGCAAAGAGATAGGGCAGGGTGCCGTGCATGGCAT
Organism: Prevotella sp.; assembly: GCA_045597565.1. GTDB lineage: Bacteria > Bacteroidota > Bacteroidia > Bacteroidales > Bacteroidaceae > Prevotella. The sequence continues at coordinate 5,836 of JAZLKJ010000054.1, forward strand.
TGATAACCCGTTCGTTGCTGTAGATTGGAATGTCGCCGAAGACACAGAACGGACGGAGGTCGTCTATGCCGCCGCAGTGGTCGTAGTGGATGTGGGAAATGAAGACGGCATCAATTTTGCTGCTGATGGCTTTCGGTGTAACCTTGGAAAAGTCCTTGGTGTTGTAGAGATCGCCCTCGATGTTGAGCTGACTCTTGAAACTGACGTTACGGAAATGGCGCAACATCTGCTCGCGGAAGTCGGGACCGCAGTCGATGAGTATGCGAGTGGTGTCGCTTTCCACCATGGCAGCCGCACGGAGACGACGGTCTTTAGGGTCGCTGCTGGTGCATACGGGACAGGTACAACCGATAACAGGAACACCGCAAGATGTTCCTGTTCCGAGAAGAGTTATTTTGAGATTTGCGTTCTGCATATTCATGTTCCTATTCCTCTAACCTATATAATGTCCACTTGCTGCCCTGACGGCGGAAGTAGAGTCGGCATTCCTGTGAGCTTGCCGGCTGTCGCATGATGAAGACCTTGCTGTTTGACGATTCGTTCTTCTGACCGTAGGACAAGGTGTAGAAATCCGTCGCTAGCTCCGGCGCCCACATGCCGTATTCTTCGGCAGTAATGTCGCGGGTAGTGGTGATGTTCTCGTCTTCTTCGTCAGGACCGGTGAACTTGATGGTCTCGGCAAGACTCTGCTGGCAGAAGAGGGTGTCGGTAGCAAACTTCTGGTAGAACTTCAGGAAGTTGGCATTGCGTGACTCAGAGAGTGACTCCTTCTCCAGGAGCGTCATCATCCAGCGACCTTCTATGCGGTTGAAAGAGAATGTTTCGAGAGAGTTATTCGGAATATTGACGTGCTTTACGGCTACGCTGGTGACGGATGTGTCCTTGGCAAGCTTTGTCTGCTTGTCGTCGTCGAGGAGCATCACGTAGAAACCGTCGTCAGCATAGAATCGTTCCATGCTCCACTGATTCTCTGCCATGGTCTTTTTTGCTCCGTTCACTTCCATCTCAAGCGGCCACTTGATGCGCTCTTTCTGTACCTTGCGGCTGTTGGAGAAATTGAAGAAGAAATCGTCAAAAAGCTCATCGGCAGTCTTCGGCATGGGGGTAGCATCGATAATCTCTTCCGCCTGAGACACTGGAGTGTTGTCAACAACAGCGGTATCAGCGTCAAGCGAATCCAAATCATCGTCGTCCTGAAGAGAGTCTGTGCTCTCTACTTCATTATCTTTTTTGCTGTCCTTGCAGCTTCCCAGCCCGAGAGACAGTATTCCGAATGCCATGAGCGGCACGAATAAAAAGAGTAATTTTTTCATCTTTACTTTAATACAATCGCATCAATAATATCAATTATCAAGTGCAAAGTTACGATTATTTCTTGCATCTTGATTAATTATTGACAATTTTTTTATAAATTTGCAGCGGTAAAATGTCATTTTATTATCTAATGACAACCATTTTAACTATAAAAAAGAACAAAACCGAAATAAACCGTGTTACAGAAAATTCAAGAACTGCTCGCTGAGGTGGAAGGCCTCACAGCAAAGAATCTCGATGAAATAGAGGAACTCCGCGTGAAGTATCTGTCAAAGAAAGGTGCTCTCAACGCTCTCATGGGTGAGTTCCGCAATGTGGCTGCCGACCAGAAGAAGGAGGTTGGTATGAAGATTAACGCCCTGAAGCAGGCTGCCTTTGACAAGATAAACGGTCTGCGCGATGAACTGCAGACAGCTGAGGAAAGCAGCGACGATATAGACCTTACCCGCACTGCCTATCCTGTGACTCTCGGTACTCGCCATCCACTCACCATCGTGAAGAACGAAATCATCGACATCTTCTCTCGCATGGGCTTCACTCTGGCTGACGGTCCTGAGGTGGAGGATGACCTCCATGTGTTCACAAAGATGAACTTCGCTGCTGATCACCCGGCTCGCGACATGCAGGATACATTCTTTGTAGAGAGTAACTATCCTAACGACGTTACGAAGAACATCCTTCTCCGTTCGCACACTTCGTCTGTACAGGCTCGCGTGATGGAGAATACTCAGCCACCAATCCGCATCATCTGCCCTGGTCGCGTTTATCGTAACGAGGCTATCACTGCCCGCGCTCACTGCTTCTTCCACCAGATTGAGGGTCTTTATATCGACAAGAACGTGTCTTTCACTGACCTCAAGCAGGTACTCCTGACATTCTCTCGCGAGATGTTCGGTCCGGACACAGACATCCGTCTCCGTCCGTCTTACTTCCCATTCACAGAGCCTTCTGCAGAGATGGATATCTCTTGCCATATCTGTGGCGGTAAGGGTTGCGGTTTCTGTAAGCATACTGGTTGGGTGGAAATCCTCGGCTGCGGTATGGTTGACCCTAATGTGCTTGAACTCTGCGGCATAGATAGCAGCGTGTATAGCGGCTATGCATTCGGACTCGGCGTGGAGCGTATCACTAACCTGAAGTATCAGGTTTCTGACCTCCGCATGTTCTCTGAGAATGATGTGCGCTTCCTCCGCGAGTTCGAGGCTGCGAGATAATTGCTTATGAAGATATACGAAAACTACTCACTACTGCACAATAATACATTTGGCATTGACGCCAGATGCAGGCAGTTTGTTGAAATAGAGACATCGCAAGAGGCAGCCGAAAAGCTGCCTTTTGTCGCTAAAAGCACTTTGCCGCTGATTGTTATTGGCGGCGGAAGCAACCTGCTGCTAACGAAGGACTATGAGGGCATCGTAGTTCATTCTGCTATAAAGGGAATCTCGGTGAGCTATGAAGAACCAGAAGCAGGCGCTTCGGGAACGGGAGCAGCTTTGCCTGGAGGAACTTCGGAAACGGGAACTGTTTTCTTGACGGCTGGTTCGGGCGAATGCTTTGATGATGTTATTGCCATGTCTGTTTCGCTTGGCTATTACGGACTGGAGAATCTGTCCATCATTCCGGGTGATGTGGGAGCTTCTGCTGTGCAGAATATCGGAGCGTATGGCGTTGAGGCTAAGGACTTTATCCATAGCATTGATGCCGTAGAGATTGCTACGGGAAAGAAGGTTACTATTAAGAACGAGGAATGCGAATATGGCTATCGCCAAAGCCGCTTCAAGAAGGAATGGAAAGGAAAGTATTTCATCACTTCTGTTACTTATCGCCTTTCTACGGAGTTCGTTCCTCATGTGGAATACGGTGGCATTCGTAAGGCGCTTGAAGAGCGGAATATTGCAGAACCTTCTGCTCAGGATATCCGCGACACGATTATTGATATCCGCAACGCTAAACTGCCAGATCCAAAGGTCTTGGGAAATGGCGGCAGCTTCTTTATGAATCCTGTTGTCAGTCGCGATAAGTTCGAAGCACTCTTGGCAGAATATCCAGCTATGCCGCATTATCATGTGGATGAAGAGCATGAGAAGATCCCTGCAGGCTGGATGATAGAGCAATGCGGCTGGAAAGGAAAGTCGCTCGGCAAGGCTGCCGTTCACGATAAGCAAGCACTTGTGCTCGTAAATCTAGGTGGTGCGAAAGGCGCAGAGATCGTCACGCTCTGCGAGAAGGTGAGAGGGGATGTACTAAAGAAGTTCGGAATAGATATTCATCCGGAAGTGAATATTATATAAGGAGATAAAAAATTAGAAGCCCTATCCTCACGGACAGGGCTTCTTGCAAAATAGAGAATATAGATTTGTAATTAAAGATATTCTTTTATTACGTCAGCATTAGAGCTGTGGACCTGCAGCTACGAGAGCCTTACCAGCTTCGTTTGTTGTGTACTTAACAAAGTTCTTGTTAAATCTTGCAGCAAGATCCTTAGCCTTTGTTTCCCATTCTGAAGCATCAGCATATGTATCTCTTGGGTCGAGAATCTTAGGATCAACGCCAGGAAGTTCTGTTGGAACTGTGAAGTTGAACATAGGAATCTGCTTTGTAGGAGCCTTGTTGATATCACCGCTGAGGATAGCGTCGATGATTCCACGTGTATCCTTGATTGTGATTCTCTTGCCAGTGCCGTTCCAGCCTGTGTTTACGAGGTAAGCCTTAGCGCCGCTCTTTTCCATCTTCTTAACGAGTTCTTCAGCATACTTTGTTGGGTGGAGTTCGAGGAATGCCTGACCGAAACAAGCTGAGAATGTTGGAGTTGGTTCTGTGATACCACGTTCTGTACCTGCAAGCTTAGCTGTGAAGCCTGAGAGGAAGTAGTACTGTGTCTGAGCTGGTGTAAGGATTGAAACTGGTGGAAGTACACCGAAAGCATCTGCTGAAAGGAAGATTACGTTCTTAGCAGCAGGAGCTGAAGATACTGGCTTAACGATGTTGTTGATGTGGCTGATTGGATATGATACACGAGTGTTTTCTGTAACGCTCTTGTCATCGAAGTCAATCTTGCCGTTTGCATCAACTGTTACGTTTTCAAGAAGAGCATTTCTCTTGATAGCGTTGAAGATGTCAGGTTCTGAATCCTTGTCAAGGCCGATAACCTTAGCATAGCAGCCGCCTTCGAAGTTGAATACGCCGTTGTCATCCCAGCCGTGTTCGTCATCGCCGATGAGGAGTCTCTTAGGATCTGTAGAAAGTGTTGTCTTACCTGTACCTGAGAGGCCGAAGAATACAGCTGTGTTTTCACCGTTCATGTCTGTGTTAGCTGAGCAGTGCATTGAAGCGATACCCTTGAGTGGGAGGTAGTAGTTCA
>JAZLKJ010000055.1:0-32315 GCA_045597565.1 Prevotella sp.
CTTCGTTGACACTCTTACTGACAACACCCCTCGTACAGTAGGCGACGTACGCTCAGTCTTCAACAAGTTCTCTGGTACTCTCGGAACTACAGGCTCACTTTCTTTCTTGTTCGACCACAAGTGCGTGTTCACTTTCAAGAAGCCTGCTGAACTCGACATGGACGAACTCGTTCTCGAACTCATCGACGTAAACGCAGAAGACGAATACGACGAGGATGAGGAAGAAGGCACAATCACTATCTACGGTGATCCTAAGAGCTACGCAATGATCCAGAAGTTCCTTGAAGAGAAGGGCTTTGAGGATATCGGTGGTGAGTTCACTTACATCCCTAACGACCTCAAGGGCGACCTCAACGAAGAGCAGCGCGCTACTATCGACAAGATGGTTGAGAAGCTTGAGGACTTCGACGACGTTCAGAACGTTTACACAAACCTCAAGCCTGCAGAGGAATAAAAAGACTTTTCACATCCAAACAAAAACAAAGGGCGAGTATCAACCACAATGATGCTCGCCATTTTTTATTTACCTATGAAAGAATAGTATTGGTGGAAAGCGAGATTGACACGCAGGCGCACTTCATCACAATACCTGTGCGCCTTGGCATAAAAGCCTATGAGAGCGAAGACGGAAACATCAGCTGCCAAGTGCTTTGTGGACTCTATGCTGCATACGGTGTCGGTGGAAGAACACTTACGACGACCACTGAGTACGGAACACAAACCGAAACTTCCTGCGACGCTTTCGGAAAAGACAAAAGATACAAAAGCCGCTTTGACTATGGTCTGACCGTTGGCGCAAAGGCCACCATCAACAAACACTACATTGTTGGATTAAACGCAGAATACGGTTTCAAGCGTATCTACAATCTGCAAGAGGGACTTATTGGTGAACTCATATCCATTTTCCCTGGCGTGAGCAACAACCTGTCTGTGGGAATCACCTTAGGCTATCAGTTCTAATAATATGGCGCAAATCCCAATAATGTAAGGATTTGCGCCATATTCGTTTTGTTTTTAGAAAGTAATAGTTCTTACTTCTTCACGACAACCATCTTCGTTTCGCCGTTCTTCTTTACGATGTAAATGCCGGTTTGGTTAGGGATGTTCACCTTCACGCCGTTGAGGGTATAGAACTCCACATCGCCGTACTTGCTGCTTATATCAGATAGCGTTACCGCTGTAGCTTTGTCTATAAGCAGAGCGAGAGCGTCATCATCGCTTGAATAGCTGTCAAGCTTCAGAAGATAAACAACATCGTCAATATCTATGCGACCGTCAAGGTTCAAGTCGCCTTCGGCGTACTTCTTTATGGTTTCCTTTAGAGTGGCGATCTCTGATTCAAGGGCTGAAATCTGAGCATTTTGCGCATCCACATCTTCTTCGTCAGAGCCACCTTCCTCAATGATATTTATGAATTCTTTCCATCCATCAGCAGAGGCATAGGCCTCTTTTGTTCCTGTAGGCACATATAGTTTACAGTCTTCTTTGCTGACTCCATCGAAAATATAATAAGAGGCTGTAGGTGGTGTTATAGCTTGACTATGAATCTCTTTAAGGCCGGAACAATCAAAGAACGCCCAGTCTCCAATGCTCTTGACGGAATTCGGGATGGTGATTGAGGTAAGACCGGAACAATACATGTACGCCTGCTCTCCAATGCTCTTGACGGAATTCGGGATGGTGATAGAGGTAAGGCCGGAACAACCATAGAACGCCTGCTCTCCAATGCTCATGACGGAATTTCCTATGGTGACAGAGGTAAGACCGGAACAATAACCGAACGCCCTGTCTCCAATGCTCGTGACGGAATTTCCTATGGTGACAGAGGTGAGGCCGGAACAATACTTGAACGCCTGCTCTCCAATGCTCTTGACGGAATTCGGGATGGTGATAGAGGTAAGGCCGGAACAACCATAGAACGCCTGCTCTCCAATGCTCGTGACGGAATTCGGGATGACAGTATTCATGCATCCTGATATCAATGTGTTTGTACTCGTTTCAATTATGGCATTGCAATTATCTCGACTGTCATAGTTCGGATTTCCTTTTTCCACCTTTATAGAGCTAAGGGCGGAGCAACTAGAGAACGGATTGTTTCCAATGCTCTTGACGGAATTCGGGATGGTGATTGAGATAAGGCCGGAACAACCACGGAACGCTTCGTTTCCAATGCTCGTGACAGAGTTCGGGATGGTGACTGAGGTAAGGCCGGAACAATAACGGAACGCTTCGTATCCAATGCTCGTGACAGAGTTCGGGATGGTGACTGAGGTAAGGCCGGAACAATAATAGAACGCAGCGTCTCCAATGCTCGTGACGGAATTCGGGATGGTGACAGAGGTAAGGCCGGAACAATCAAAGAACGCCCAGTCTCCAATGCTCATGACACCATTTTCTATTTGTACCTTGATGATTATTTCTCTGTTATCGTACCAAGGACAAGGAGCGGAAGAATCCCAATCATAGTTCTTCATCTCCCCACTACCAGATATCACCAAAGTACCGTCATCGTAAAGGACGAAGGTGACATTATCGCCATCTTTGCCACAGGAACCTGACTGAATTACAGCATTACCCTCCTCAATGATATTTATGAATTCTTTCCACACCTCGGCAGAGGCATAGCCCTCTTTTGATCCCTTAGGCACATATAGTTTGCAGTCGTTTTTATCGACTTTATTGAAAGTAGTAGAATAAGCAGTAGGTGGAGTTATAGCTTGACAATGAATCTCTTTTAGGCTGGAACAACCAGAGAACGCCCAGTCTCCAATGCTCTTGACGGAATTCGGGATGGTTATAGAGGTAAGGCGGGAACAACTAGAGAACGCCCAGTCTCCAATGCTCTTGACGGAATTTCCTATGGTGACGGAGGTTAGGCCGGAACAAATTTCGAACGCCCAGTCTCCAATGCTCATGACGGAATTCGGGATAGTGACAGAGGTAAGGCCGGAACAACCATAGAACGCAGAGCGTCCAATGCTCTTGACGGAATTCGGGATGGTTATAGAGGTAAGGCGGGAACAACCAGAGAACGCATCGTATCCAATGCTCGTGACGGAATTAGGGATGATAGTATTTTGGCATCCAAATATCAAAGTGTTTGTACTCGTTTCAATTATGGCATTGCAATTATCTCGACTGTCATAGTTCGGATTTCCTTTTTCTACAGTTATAGAGGTAAGGCCGGAACAACCAGAGAACGCACAGCCTCCAATGCTCATGACGGAATTTCCTATGGTGATAGAGGTAAGGCCGTCACAATCTGAGAACGCATAGTTTCCAATGCTCGTGACGGAATTCGGGATGGTGATAGAGGTAAGGCCGTCACAATCTGAGAACGCACTGCCTCCAATGCTCGTGACGGAATTCGGGATGGTGATGGAGGTAAGGCTGATACAACTACGGAACGCATAGTTTCCAATGCTCGTGACGGAATTTCCTATGGTGACAGAGGTAAGGCCGAAACAACCTTCGAACGCAATGTTTCCAATGCTCTTGACGGAATTCGGGATGGTGACAGTAGGGAGGTTGTAGCATTCATAGAACGCACGGCTTCCAATGCTCGTGACGCCATCTTCTATTTGTACCTTGATGATCTTACTTCTGTTGTCGTACCAAGGAGTGGAAGACGAAGAAGTATAGTCCTTCATATTCCCACTACCGGAAATCACCAAAGTACCGTCATCGTTAAGGACGAAGGTGACATTGTCGCCACAGGAACCTGACTGAATTACAGCGGCATTGGCGGTGATGGTCAATGCCACAAAAGCTAAAAGGGTAAGTATTCTTTTCATAGTTTAAAAGTATTACAGATAAGGTTATTACTTATATTGCTTAATATCGATACCCAGAGTCTTAGCCTTGGCAATGAAATTACCAATGTTATGGATACTCCATTGGTCGCAGATAACAATGGAATCTCCATTGACATCTACTGGCGTGTCTGTTCTGTATCTCTTACGACCTCCATTCTGACGCTTGATAGCTTCGTCATGTGGTTGGAAGCATCCCCAACTGCCCTGCAGATTATCAGGGAACACTTTCTTGAGTTCGTCTACAGTTATATCTGGATGCTCATGAATATAGTCAGTAATGACAGCCTCAACAAGTCTTGATTTGCCATAGACATGTCCACGGTAGAGATATTTGTTGAAGTTTCTTGACGATTTCTTCGGTCCCCAGACTAACTCTGTGAAAACATACAAGCTTCCGTCCTTAGAGCAGTATCTGTTTATTTTCAAAACATAGATAGGGAAGTCATTCACATCATCAAGGGCTTTCTTAAGATTCTCATCATCAAAAGCAGTTCCAATAAGAATACCTATCCAGTTGTCCTTCTGGTCTTGTGAGAGTTTCTTTTCTTCTTGGCTATCTCTTAACTCCGGCATAGAATCTTTGTTTCTAAGATACTCCAACAGCTGATCTAAATGTTCCTTCTTAAGCGGAACATTCTTCAATTCAACGATTGCCATCGTGCTACTGACATCATAGCGTGCCAGTATGTCAATTCTGCCATTTGTGTTCGGGATAGAGACCTCGGTGTCAACAATCTCTATTCCGTTGTTATCGTCAGTAGAATCGTTTTCGTCCAATTGCAATAGCATCGGATTGTCAGCAATGAATCCTTCCATCGCCAACTCACTCGTAAACGGCTTGGGCTTAAGCAGCAAGCTGTTAGCCAGAACTTGTTTGAACCCGTTAATCATTTTTTGTGTATTCACAGCCTATAGACTCACCCCAAGATTCGGCATTCAAAATATAAAGGTAATGTAAACGGAAAGACGTGGGTAAGTCTGTTCTCCTGCTTATCCCAAATCTGAGGCTCTGGTAAACCTATACACAAAGGATAAGCAACCAGTCTGCCCACGTCATTGGGATATATACGAAAGCAAGACTTCTATACACCTCTTCTATACACCTACAATAAGTATGCATACAACAAGGTCATAGAGCCTTACTTGGAATAAATCACCCACGTGGACGTTTCGGTTGCGTCATCTTCTTCGTGTATTAGAAAATTTACCAGATTTTCAGATTTAGAAGACAAACGTTCGTAAACGTCCTTCTGATGCGTTGTCAGCGATGCGCATAGCACGATGCGCGTTGCTCAAGCATCAACCAATATGTAAATCGGAGCTTTCGCTCCTATGGCATAGAACAGTCTCTATACCATAACCCTCCGCCCCTCATTGATGGGCAGACTGGATTTCGCTGCAAAAGTAAGCAATTATTTTCTTTCTCGCAAATAAATCAAGAAAAAAATGAAACATAAGCATATGTTTGCGGACACGGAAGTAAAAAAGCGGCAGGAATTCCTACCGCTTTTTTATATTACATTTTATCGCACTTGGTGCGCTGAGGGCAGCGCACCTCCATAACGGAGAGCATTTGAAATAGTATTCCCTTAATAATTGAACACTTCCTCAAGGGTAACTCGCTTGATAGGACCGATCTTCTCAAGTTCCTTCATGTTGAGTTCCTTTTCGTCACCGAGGATGAGGTAGCGATAAGGCTTATTTGAGATGTGGGTGTTTGCGAAGTTCAGAATGTCTTGAAGTGTGAGCTTCTGCGCATTCTTATAGACAATCTCACGAACAGACTTGTCAAGTCCGAGACGCTCAGAAGAGAGCTGAGAGGTGAGCAAGCCAGCCTTAATGGTGCGCTCAGTGGCAAGGTTCTTGAGGAGAGTCTGCTTAGCAACGTCGAATGCTTCCTGCTGCTGAGGGATGGTGTCAAGAATCTGCTTGAACGTATTAACGCAATCGAGCATCTTGTCGTTCTGAGTGATGATGCTTGTTACGAAGAATTCCTTCTGGTCCTTGTAGCTTGGATAATTGTAGTATGCACTTGCGCTATAGGCAAGACCACGCGTTTCTCGAAGCTCCTGGAAGACGATTGCGTTCATGCTACCACCATAGTACGTGTTGAAGAGATCGATAGTGGCAAGTTCCTTTGGGTTGAACATACGGTCTTCGCAGTTGTACATGCGCATGTAGATGTTCTTTGCGTCGTAAGGTGCGATGACTATTTCGTTCTGAGGAGTTGCTTCGCGCTGGACATGGGCTGATTCAGAAGCTGATGCTTCTGACACAGGGGCAGATTTCTTTGATACAGCCTTTGAATTGTGATTCTTGTTGACGGCAGCAACAACATCCTTCAACTCCATCGGACCGTAGTAAAGCACGCTATGGCTGCGAGTGCTGAGGAGATTGGCTGTAGCGAGGATGATCTCAGGCTTTGTCTCGCGAAGTGTCTTTATGGAAACCTGACGATAGTAAGGCGACTTATTTCCGTAATAGCCGTATGAAGAAAGCGCACGGAAGCAGCTCTCCTGATTCTTCTTCGCGTCAAGACGGTTCTTCTCAACAAGGTCGATGAACGACTTGTACTGGTCGTAATCAGCAACGGCATTTGTGATGATATGCTCGTAGAGCTTCATTGCCTCCACCATATTCTCGCTGAGACCAGAGAGAGTGACGCGCACTTCGCGGTCGCTAGCGCTTATGCTGTAGCCGCAAGCCATGGCGTAGAACATCTTCTGGATCTCATCGGCAGAATATTTCTTTGTGCCTACAAGTTCCAGATAGTCAGAAAGATAGTCGATAAACGGCTCTGCGTCTGTGCCGAAATTGTAGTTGTAAACGAGCGTAAACAGTCCGTTCACGTTGTTCTTCACATAGCGAACAGGAAGACCTTTCTTCGTTGTAGCCTTAGTGATTTCCTTATCGTAGTCAGGGAACACTGGCGCTATCTCAGGGCTCTGCTCGTTGATGATGTTGCCGACGAACTCACTCTGATATTCGCGATTGGCTGGAATAGGCGTGATGGCTGGCTTTTCAATCTTCTTGAGCGTAGTGTCCTCGCCCTGCTCCTTATAGATAACCACATAGTTGTCCTTGAAGAAGCGGTTTGCAAAGCTTACGACATCAGCCTTTGTAATCTTTGAAATACGGTCGAGCTGCTGCACTTCGTCAGCCCAATCAGCACCGTTGATGAAGGCGTCTGTCATCGTGCTGACACGACTCTCGTTGCTCTCAAGGGCAGAGTATTCGCTTCTCTTCATATTGTTGACAATAGCCTTGAGCATGCTTTCGTCAAACTCGCCTTTCTTGAGTTTCTCGATTTCTGCAAGCAGGATGTCCTTAACCTCCTTGTTTGTCTGACCTTCCTTTGGCATACCCTGAAGAAGGAAACCAGAATATTCCTCAAGATCCTGAACACCAGCACCAGCATAAGCACACTTCATAGGCTGATTGACATCGAGGTCAATAAGACCAGCCTTGCCGTTTGAGAGAAGACGGTCGATAACAGCGAGCGTGTCAAGCTGATGGCTCTTGCCACCTTCTGCCTGCCATGCGATGTACATAAAGGCTGCCTCCTGACCGAGAACGATGGTGTCAGTAGGCTCTGTTATCTTCTTGACAGCAGGATATGAAGGGCGAGTGAGGTTCTCGTTCTTTTTCCAAGAGCCGAAGTACTTGTCGATAAGGGCAATTGTCTTGTCGCAATCGAAATCACCTGCTAGAACTATTGCCACGTTGTTTGGGCAGTAGTAGTTGTTGTAGTAGTTCTCGATGTTTACGATAGAAGGATTCTTCAGGTGCTGCTGTGTACCGATAGTGGTCTGTGTGCCATAAGGATGACCCGGGAAAAGCTTTGCAGTAAGCGCAGGCCACATCTTGCGACTATCCTTTGCGATGCCCATGTTATACTCCTCGTAAACGGCTTCAAGCTCTGTATGGAAACCACGGATAACGAGGTTCTGGAAGCGGTCAAACTCTACCTTAAGCCACTTTTCGAGCTCGTTTGAAGGAATCTCGTTCACATAGACAGTCTGGTCATTGCTGGTATAGGCGTTAGTAGCATCGGCACCGAGAGAGGCGCAGAGTTTGTCGTACTCGTTTGGGATGTTATACTCTGCAGCAAGCTGAGAGAGGGAGTCTATCTCGTGGTAACATTGCTTACGCTCAGCATCATCGGTAAGAGTGCGATAAACTTCGTACTTGGCACGAATCTGGTCGAGGAAAGGCTTTTCCTTCTCGTAGTCGCGAGTACCATACTGCTTTGTGCCCTTGAACATGATGTGCTCAAGATAATGGGCAAGACCTGTTGTCTCTGCAGGATCATTGCGCGAACCTGTATGAACAGCAATGTTTGTAAAGATACGAGGCTTATCCTTATTTACGGAGAGATAAACCTTCAAGCCGTTGTCGAGCGTGTAGATACGTGTCTGCATCGGGTCGCCCGGCACGCTGACGTAGTTGTAGTCCTTGGCAGAGACGGAGAGTGACGCCAATAGGACAAGAATGAAAGAAAGGATTTTTTTCATAAAAAAGCCCCTTGTCACAGAAGGGGGGAACTTTTTAAGTGGACTGTATGGCAATTAAGTTGTTTATTTATTATCAAATTTGCACAAAAGGGTCAGACGCTTTTGTGCAAATTCTCGGTTATTCCCACTCAATTGTTGCAGGTGGTTTTGAGGAGATGTCATAGCAAACGCGGTTGACTCCCTTCACCTTGTTAATGATGTCGTTGCTGACCTTTGCGAGGAACTCGTAAGGAAGCTTCGCCCAGTCGGCTGTCATCGCGTCGCTTGAAGTTACGGCACGGAGAGCAACTGGGTTTTCGTATGTACGCTCGTCGCCCATAACGCCTACGGACTTCACGTCAGAAAGGAGGATTGCTCCTGCCTGCCATATCTGGTCGTAGAGTGAAACCTCTATCTCGCCGTCCTTCATGTCAGCAGGAACACCTGCCTGAAGAACGCGACGAGCTTCTTCGCCAGAGAGCTTTGTCTTCCATTCGCGGAGACCACGGATATAAATGTCATCTGCATCCTGAAGCACACGAACCTTCTCAGGAGTGATGTCGCCAAGGATACGGACAGCAAGACCTGGACCTGGGAATGGATGGCGAGTGATAAGATGCTCTGGCATTCCCATAGAACGACCTACGCGACGAACCTCATCCTTGAAGAGCCACTTGAGTGGTTCGCAGAGTGCGAGTCCCATCTTCTCAGGAAGTCCGCCAACATTGTGGTGACTCTTGATGACCTTACCAGTGATGTTGAGCGACTCGATGCGGTCAGGATAGATTGTGCCCTGTGCAAGCCACTTGGCGCCTTCAATCTTCTTAGCCTCAGCCTCGAAGACATCGATGAAGCCCTTGCCAATAATCTTGCGCTTACGCTCTGGTTCATGAACACCTGAGAGTTCGCTGTAGAACTTCTGCGAAGCATCTACACCAACAACATTCAGTCCGAGGCACTCATAGTCCTTGAGCACATCCTCAAACTCATTCTTGCGGAGAAGCCCGTTGTTTACGAAGATACAAGTGAGGTTCTTGCCGATAGCTTTGTTAAGCAGAACAGCAGCAACGGAAGAGTCAACACCGCCGGAAAGACCAAGAATAACCTTATCTTCGCCAACCTGCTCCTTGAGTTCCTTAACGGTAGTCTCAACGAACATGTCCGGACTCCAATCTTGAACACCGCCGCAGATGTCAACGACGAAGTTCTTGAGGAGCTGAGTGCCATCGATAGAGTGGAACACCTCTGGGTGATACTGAACGCCCCAGATCTTCTCATCGTTAGCCTGATAAGCGGCAAACTTCACGGTAGAAGTGGAAGCGATGCAACGGAAACCTTCTGGAAGCTGAGTGATTGTGTCACCATGGCTCATCCACACCTGTCAGTTAGGAGCGAAGTCCTTGAGAAGAACATTGCCTTCCTCCATGAAACCGAGGTTAGCACGACCATACTCGCGAGTGCCTTCAGACTCAACCTTTCCTCCGAAAGTGTGAGCCATAAGCTGTGCGCCATAGCAGATGCCGAGGATTGGATACTTGCCACGTATCTCAGAGAAATCGATGTGGAAAGCATCATCAGCATACACGCTGAGTGGCGAACCCGAAAGAATTACACCGATAATGTCCGGATCGTTCTTTGGGAATTTGTTGTAAGGCATGATTTCGCAGAACGTATTGAGCTCACGAACGCGGCGTCCGATGAGCTGTGTTGTCTGCGAACCAAAGTCCAAAATAATGATTTTCTGCATATTATATGATTAAGTATTTCTTTTTCTTACCAAGATATTTCCGATTAATATCGCAACCATTTGAGCATATCCTTAAACGAAGGCTTCTGACCGTACATAAGGATTCCGACGCGGTAAATCTTTGACGACAGAAGGATGACAGCAGCCGCTGTGACATAGAGTATTGCGATGGAAAGAAGCACATTCCATACAGGTATGTCGAAAGGCATGCGAACCATCATAACGATAGGCGATGTTAGAGGAATATACGAGCACCAAACTGCCAACGGACCGTTAGGATTCTCCATTGAGAACATTGCAGCATAGAGGGCGAAAACGAAGATCATCATTACTGGCATCTGGAACTGACCTGCGTCCTGCATCTCGTTGACTGCTGCTCCGAAAGCAGCGAAGAGTGAGGCAAAGAGCAGATAACCGCCAATGAAGTAAAGCACGAAGAAGACGAAGATGCTTACGAAGTCCATGCCGCTAATTATCTGCATCATCTCTATCATCGGATTGTCTGCCATCTGCTGCATCTGCTGTAGCTGTGCAAGCTGTTCGGCTGATCCTGCTGCCGCCATATCCGTAAGCTCTGGCATAGCAGAGATGCCATAAACAGTGCCAGCAACTGTAGATACAGCGACCATCATTGTTCCCCAGATAAGCATCTGAAGGAGTCCAACAAGTCCGCATCCGATAATCTTTCCCGCCATAAGCTGCCATGGTTTTACGGAAGAGACTATAATCTCAACGATACGATTTGTCTTTTCTTCCATGACGCTGCTCATGACCATTGATCCGTAAGAGATAATGAAGATATAGATGAAGAGCGAGAGCATGAGTCCAATGACGGCAGCTATCTCTGCACTTGACTCTTTATCGCCATCTTCCGTCTTTCGGAGAGTCTTCACGCTGAACTTAACATCAGCAGCCTTTACTATTTCCTCCACATTAGGTAGATTGAAGGAATTAAGGCGGTCAGTACGAATCTTGCTACGTAAAACATCGTTTACTTCCGACTCTACTGCATTAGGAGTCTCCTCTACGGAATAGATTATCGCCGACCCAGCCTTTGCATTTGTCAGAGTATCTGAGATGTAAAGTATCTGAGTATAAGGAGAATCTTCTGACTTCAGAACGTTACTGATTGTGTCTATCGGCGCATTGTCCTTTACAGTTACGAAGCTAACATTTTCGGTATTCTTGAAAGAATCGGCATACAAACCAGTCTTGTCAACAACGCCAACAGTAAAGCTCTCGTCGCTATCAATGCTTCCCAACAAAGCAGGAATAGCAACAATAGCGACCATGATAAACGGCATGAGAAGAGTAAGAATAATAAACGATTTCTTCTTAACCTTGGTAACAAACTCACGCTGTATAATTATCCAAACTTTATTCATCTTATCATTTACAATAATAGATTAGCCTCCTACCACCTTCAGGAAGATTTCGTTCATTGAAGGGAAGACTTCTTTCGTGATGATTTTCTTCTCCTCCTGGAAGCGCTCTTGTATTTCCTCGACTGTGCCTTGAAGGACGATCTTCGAATTATTGACGAGGGCAATCTTGTCGCACACTTCCTCCACAGACGCCATGTTGTGGGTTGAGAAGATTATGGTGTGACCTTTGTCGCGGAGATTGAGAATCTCGTTCTTAAGGATTTCTGCATTCACTGGGTCAAAACCAGAGAACGGTTCGTCGAAGATGAGCAACGGCGGCTCATGAAGAACAGTGGTAACAAACTGCACTTTCTGCTGCATACCCTTGGAGAGTTCCTCGAGCTTCTTGTTCCACCAAGGCATGATGTCGAGTTTCTCAAACCATGCTTTCAGTCGCTTCTCTGCCTCATCAGAAGAAAGTCCCTTAAGGCGAGCAAGATAGATAGCCTGTTCACCGACCTTCATCTTCTTGTAAAGTCCACGTTCCTCTGGAAGATAGCCAATGGAAAGCATGTCTTTCTCGCAAAGCGGATGACCGTCGAACATCACTTCTCCGCTATCAGGAAGGGTGATGTGGTTTATGATACGAATAAGAGTTGACTTTCCTGCGCCATTAGGTCCGAGAAGTCCGAAGACCTTTCCGCGTGGCACTTCTATGCTCACGTCGTCAAGCACCTTATGTGTGCCATAACTCTTATGAATATGTGTGGCTGTTAGAAACATAATGGGGGCTTAATATTTATTCAAATGAACATTCTCCCACTTGAGCTTATCCTCATTCTGCGGCTTGCGTTCTGTCTCCTTATGACCGATGCCAACGATACAGAGAACATTCTGGTTTTCAGGGATATCGAGTATGCCACGAACAACCTCTTCTGCATTCGTTCCGTCAGGGAGAGCACGCTTGTGAATCTGACACCAGCAGGCTCCGAGTCCGAGCTCCTCAGCCTGAAGGAGCATACCGTAGGCTGCGATAGAACCGTCTTCAATCCAGCAGTCGTTCTCAAGAGCATCGCCGCAGACAACGACGCCAAGCTTACAACCCTTAAGGAACTCCCCGCCCATTGCCTTAGAATCGGAAAGCTTCTCAAGGTCGAGCTTATCTTCTACGACAACAAACTGCCAAGAGCGCTTGCTCTTAGATGATGGAGAAAGCAGAGCTGCACGAAGAATGAGCTGCACAGCATCTTGCGAGATATCGTCAGCAGTGAACTTTCTGTGACTGCGACGCTTGAGTAATAAATCTTTTAACATAATTTTATGTAATTAGAATTCGAACGTAACCTTCGCATTCAGCATTCTGCCTGTGAGATAATTAGGTACGGCATACTGATGGTTAGTAACATCGGTCACCCAGTAGTAACTATTCACATTGTTTATGCCAAGAAGGTTGAGGCAATCTACTCCGAGCCAGATATTTCGGAATACGGAACGATGTCCCTTGCGCTTGTTTTTCTGCGTAACCTCCCAGTCCTTTATCTTCTGCTCATTATCGAGCAGTCGATAAGACATTCCGGCATCAACTCTCTTATAGGCTGGCGCACGGAAAGGCATCTGCGATAGGTCGCGGTGTGGAGCTCCGAAAGGAAGTCCGTCGGCAAAGGCGAGCTTCACGGACATCTTCCAGCGTGTTGTGCCAGGGAAATAGTCTGTGAAGAAGAGGTTTACCGCGTATCTCTGATCGGAAGGCATCGGAATGCTCTTGCCGTTGAGATTCATGCGAGTATTCATCAGAGAGAGAGAAATCCAGGAGTCTGTGCCTTCAACAAACTCTCCGTAGAGCTTCATGTCCAAACCCATGGCATGACCGCCAACCTGCTGCGAAGCGTCATATACAATCTTGACGTTGTTTACGCTGTAAGGAATGAGGTTGTTCAGGAGCTTATAGTATGCCTCAGCAGAGAACTTGAACTTTCGCTCGTTGAGTTTGAAACGCTGGTCATAGGCTGCGATGAAATGGATGGACTGCTGCGACTTTATCTTATCATTCAGTCGGGCATATGTTATGCCATCCGTGGTCACGGTGTCGCGAAGTTCCTTGTAGAAAGGAGCCTGATAATAGACACCCGTAGCAAAGCGCAGAGTTACATCGTTGTTGAATGCAGGCACGATGGCAAGGGAGATACGAGGAGAGAGGATGCTCTCCTTGTTGAAGTTCCAGTGGGCAAAGCGCAGACCGTAGTTAAGCGTGTAGAATGTCTTCTCACTTGCCGACATCCACTTGTAAGTATCCTGTACATAAGCCTCTACACGATTGGCTCTCAGTTCGTTGCGAACATTAAGGGAGTAGATCATGTCAAGGCGATCGCCAGTATGAGGCATGGAATATCCTGCACTGTCGCGCATCTCGTATTCCTTGCTCTGCTCCTTGATATGCTCCATCTTATAGGTTAATCCGGCAAGCCAGTCGTGATGTTTTTCCTTATGTTGGAACTGTAGTTTTAGACTTTTCACGTCAGCCTTGAGATAGTTTCGGGCATGTTCTGCGTATGTACCGATACCGAGATTCTCTGACGTTTCGGTCTGAGTTAGCCAATACTGTCCCTGAATGTCGTATTTCTCCTGTTCGTTGGTATAAAACGCCGAACCGAGAAACTGTACTTTCGTCTTATCAGAGACATTGTAAGTGACGGCTGCACTACCGAAATAAGTGCGGAAGACATCCTTCTCCCAACCGTCGAAATAAACCTTAAAGCTCTTCACGCTCTCCAGCGTACCGAACTTCGTCTCACGACTTTCTGGAGTGAAGTTATAATGATTGTCGGAGATGTCGCCAAGAAACTCTATCTTCCACTTCTTTGTTGGCTCGTAAGTAAGATATGTCTGATAATCAAAGAAATTCGGGTCATACTCAGCCTTATTATCTCCACCGCCGAGAAGCATTTTGTTTGTCTTATAGCGAACGCCATTTTGCCAAGAGAAATTCTTTGTTCCGAAGCCTACATATGCCGAACCGCCAAGAAGACTTGCAGTGAGCGAAGCCTCAAAAGGTTTCGGTTTCTTATAGGTTATGTTCAACGCTGATGACATTTTATCGCCAAACTTAGCATCAAAGCCGCCTGTAGAGAAATCAACGCGCTCAACCATGTCGGCATTGATAATGGAGAGACCTTCCTGCTGACCACTACGAACAAGGAACGGACGATAAATCTCCACATTATTTATATATACGGAGTTCTCATCAAAAGAACCACCTCGGACATTATACTGCGAAGACATCTCATTGTGAGTGGAAACGCCAGCTTGCTGCTGAATCATTTCCTCCACGGCATTTCCGGTTGTAGAAGGTCCGCGTTTGACGTCTTCAATATCGAGTTTCTGCGTCTGGTCGGTCTGGCGACGCTCTTCTGTGACCGTAACCTCACCAAGATTGGTATTGTCGTCAGAAAGCTGAATGATGAAAGTCTGCTTGCCCTTTGGATTGCGAAGAAGCTTTGTCTTCGTCTTATAGCCGACGATAGAATAGCGCACAACGACGCTGTCGGCTGAACTGGCGGTAAGCACATATTCGCCGCTGAGATTCGTGAACGTTACCTTACCCTGAGAAGGTATAGACACGGTACAAAACTCTACAGGGCTTCCGTTGGTGTCAGTAACACGACCTTGCAGAGTACACGACTGCGCCTCAATGCCAAGGCTGACAAAGAGGAGAGTTAATATGATGAGATAGAGTTTTTTCAATCTTCGTCTGGCTGGAGGTTGTCAATATCAATAATGCGAAGTTCGCAAGCACGAGTAACAAGGCGAGTAGCATTAATACCTATGCCGAAATTGCCTGAAGGAAAAAGCTTGCGCACGAGTTCGTTCTGACGCTTCTCAAGACTCTTAACGCCGAAAGGCATACCACGAAGTCCAGTAATCTGCTCCTTTGTATAGCCTAGAGCAAGATGACGAAGGAAACGCTCGTCGTATTCGTCAATATCATAGTTGATAAGCGCATCGCCACGCATCATTTCCATATTCACGCTGCGCTTATAGCGAGCAACTATCTTATCCATGATAGGCTGATTGAAGACCATCTTCTTTCCCTTCATGACGGAAATAACATCATTTCTAGTGAGGAGTTCGCCACTCTTTAGAGAGATTCCGTCGCATCCAGCGTCCATGACATCCACCCAGAGTTTCTCGTTCAGAATCTCGCCTGTGAAGATAATAATCTTCACGTCAGGGTATTTCTGCTTACACTCGCGGCAAATCTCCACACCGACAGTCGTAGAACCACCAAGACCGAGGTCAAGAAGCACGAGATCAGGCTGGTTTGTGTTTATCAGTCGCCAGAAATCAAGCTCATTCTGAGCAGTACCAACGATTTCTGCTTCAGGTATTTCTGTCTTAACAAGACCTTCTGTGCCCTTGAGTTCGAGAGGCACATCTTCTACGATTATAATTTTAAAATTATCCATGTTTGCTATTAATTTGGACCTCGCATGAATGCGAGGGAACGGTGGCTATTATGACCGGCGACGAAATCACCGGATATGGTGGCTATTATGACCGGCGACGAAATCACCGGGAACGGTGGCTAAAGAGTTCCTTTGGTTGAAGGAAGGTTGAAGTTATAGATATCGCGACGAACGGCGTTCTTGATGGCGCGGGCGAGAGCCTTGAAGATTCCTTCTATCTTATGGTGCTCATTCTCACCACGAGCCTTAATGTAGAGGTTCATCTTGGCTGCATCGGAGAAGCTCTTGAAGAAGTGGAGGAACATCTCCGTAGGCATGTCCCCTACCCTTTCGCGCTTGAACTCAGCGTCCCACACAAGCCATGGTCTGCCGCCGAAGTCGAGAGCAACCTCACACTGGCAGTCGTCCATCGGCAGGAAATATCCGTAACGCTCAATGCCGCGCTTATCGCCAAGAGCCAGAAGGATACATTCGCCAAGAGCGATACCGGTATCTTCTATTGTATGGTGTTCGTCAACATTGAGGTCTCCCTTAGTGTGAACATAAAGGTCAAGGTTGCCGTGCTTGCCTATCTGCTCAAGCATGTGGTCGAAAAAGCCAAGACCAGTCTCAATGTCGCACTTACCGGAACCGTTCAAATCAACGGAAACCTTTATCTGAGTTTCCTTTGTATTACGCTCAACAGTAGCCTTTCTCTCGCCGGCAAAGAGTATCTCCGCGATGCCGTCCCAAGAGAGGTCGTCAGAGAGGATGAGCGACTTACATCCAAGATTTACAGCAAGCTGTGCGTCTGTCTCACGGTCGCCGATGACGTAGCTGTTGGCAAGGTCGTACTCAGGATTATCAATATACTCAGTGAGCATACCTGTTCCAGGCTTGCGGCAAGGATGGTTATCTTCTGGGAAATGGCGGTCAATGTGAATCTTGTCAAACACAACACCTTCGCTTTCAAGTGTCTGAAGAACGAAGTTGTGGGTTGGCCAGAAGGTATCTTCTGGATAAGAGTCAGTGCCAAGTCCGTCCTGATTGCTGACCATGACAAACATGAAGTCAGTCTTCTCGCGGATGAAGGCGAGGTTCTTGAACACACCATTCTTGAATTTCAGTTTCTCCCAAGCATCAATCTGCTCGTCTTCCGGCTCCTCGATAAGGGTACCGTCGCGGTCTATGAATAGTATCTTTTTCATTTTTTTCTTGTTTTTGGAGTTTTTTTGCACAAAAGGGTCAGACCCCTTTGTGCAAATTTTAGGGTTATAGTTCAATCGTTCCGCCTATCCATTCGGTAAACGGCTGTTCCTCTGTGAACTCATAGACACGTAGGACTTTGCCTTCATCGTCTCGCTCTACAATGGCTTGACGATATTCGCGACCGTTATACACTACTAGGTTATAGGCTTGCTTTTTCAATGTTACAGAGTTTGTAAGAAGATTTAATCAAAATTAATAACGCTTTACTGCACGATCCATTTCGCGGCGATCTTCCTTTTCCTTCATTGTAGCGCGCTTGTCGTACTGCTTCTTACCGCGGGCAAGAGCGATATCAACCTTCGCACGACCGTTCTGATCGATGAAGACAAGAGTAGGAATAAGGGTAAGACCAACTGCCTTCAGCTCTTCCTTCAGGCGATAGATCTCCCTTTTCTTAAGCAGAAGCTTACGGTCACGCTTAGGAGCATGGTTTGAGAACGAGCCGTAGAAGTAGGTCGAGATATTCATTCCCTTGAGCCATACTTCATTATTATGGATGTAGCAATAAGTATCTACCAACGAAGCCTTGCCGAGACGGATTGATTTTATTTCCGTTCCGGTAAGCACAATGCCGGCAGTATATTCGTCAACGAAGAAATAGTCGAAGGCAGCCTTCTTATTCTTTATCTGCACCGGACTCTTCTTACGAAGTTCTTGCTGTTCTTTATTCATTTTTACTTAGATTCAAAATATTCTCAGAATACTTGCAGACAGCTTTTCTGTGAGTTACAAAGATGACTGTTCGCTGTTCTTCCGAGAGAACATTCTTTAGTAATTGTTCTTCTGTGTCGCCATCAAGAGCGGATGTTGCCTCGTCAAACACCATTATAGCGCCTTCCTTTAGCAACGCTCTTGCTATGGCTATACGCTGCGCCTGACCTTCGGAGAGTCCTATGCCATCCTCAGATATCACGGAGTCTATGCCGTCAGGAAGTTCAAAGACGAAGTCTGCACAAGCCGTATTCAGGGCATTTTTCATATCCTCATCTGTAGCATCCATTCTGCCAAGGAGAAGATTGTCGCGAATGGTTCCGCTCATCAGCGTATTTCCCTGAGGAACAAATACGATATTTGTACGATGAAGTGGAGATAAATCCTCTTCAGTTTCGTCATTGTATATTCGCACGCTTCCTTCCGTCGGATGGACAAGAGCGAGGATAAGTCGGAGCAAGGTTGTCTTACCAGAGCCAGTCTCGCCAAGGATTACGTTGCACGTAGCTGGCTTAAAATCAAAAGAAAGATTCTCAATGACCATTCTCTGCTGCTCGTCATCTTTATATGCAAAGGAGATATTCTCTGCCTTTATGCCAAGCTTTCCTTGAAGCTTGCGCGGTTCGCCCTGCTCTTCAAGCGGATTCTTCTCCAGCTGCATCAGTCGCTCTGTTGCAGTAAACACCATTACGAACTGCGGTACAAGTCGGGTAAGACTGCGCGCCGGTTGCTGCACCTTTGAAACGAGCTGAAGGAAAGCCGTCATTCCACCGAAGGAAAGAGTGCCGGCAGAAAGGCGCAAAGCTGACCAGAGGAACGCAACAATATAGGTTATAGAGAAACCCAGATTGAGGGTGAGGCGGGATATTACCGAGAACTTGGTACGCTGTATGACGTTCTTCCTCAGCTTACTGTGAGTACGCTCCAGCTTATCCACCATTGCATTTTCCTTTTCCTGCGTCTTTATCAGCATACGGTTCTGAACGGTTTCCTGAAGAATGCTCTGCACTTCGGAGTCCGTATCGCGAACCTCACGGTTTAGTCTTCGCATCTTTCGCATATAAAGCTTGCTGGCGAGTATGAAAAAAGGCAGCAACACGACTATGATGCAAGCCAGTTTCCAGTCCATAGAAGCGAGATAGGCGAAAGCGCAGCAGAAGAGCGTCAACACGGAAAGTGTGCTCGGAAGAGTCTCTGTAAGGAAACCCACCACCTGCTGCACATCTGTTTCCAGTCGGTTTATCACGTCGCCGCTGTGCATCTGCCCTTTTCCTTCCCATTCTGAGCGGAGTAATCTGCTGAGCATTTTCTGCTGCATTCGGTTCTGAGCCTTCACGCCGAGGAGGTTTTTCACCCAAATGCCAGCAATGCTTTCGGCATACGAACAGCCTATAAGTCCAGCCATAATCATGACAGCCCAAACGACAGAGCCTTCAACGTCATGAGAAGCAACATCAATAGCGTGCTTCACTGCCCACACCTGCGCCATTTGGATAGCAACATCTATGAGTCCGAGCGAAGCGTTTATGAATGCCTGTAGTCGGTTGCCCTTCCACGCATTCCACAGCCATTTGATTTCTTCTTTGTACATTACAGGACAAAATACGCTGCAAAATTAATAATTATTTAGCTAAAAGCCAACAAATTGTATCAAAAAATCACTTTTATCCGACAGATGACAAGATATTATTGATAACAAAGTTATCATTCTTGCCTTTTTGCAAGCAGAAGCACGCTCCATAAAGCAAAATAAAAAGCGGCTCCGTTATTCACGAAACCGCTCTCATATTGCTTGGTTGTAAAACCGATTATTTCACAGAAATCTTTCTGACCACATTGCCCACCTTAACGATGTAGCATCCCTTTGGAAGGTTTCCGAGTTCAACCTTTTGAGAAGAGCTCTGAATCTTGATAGTCATTACAGAAACGCCAGTTACATCATATACACGAAGAACCTCGCCCTGCGCATTCTCTACATGAATGGTTCTGCCGCTGTAATCAATAGAAACTTCACCTGCCGCCATTTCAACGATGTCAATGGCTGCCATCACAGAAGTTGGAACTATTGTTGCAGTAAAAGCAAATAATGAGAGTGAGAGTATATATTTCTTCATAGGCAATAATCTGTATTTATTCTGCTGCAAAGTTACGATTTATTGTGTAAACTTGCAAAAAAAACACAGGAAAAGGCTAAAAAAAATGCAAAACATGAGCAAAATCGGCAAAAATACTGCCTATCAAATGCGAATTTCCATGTTTTCATTCGTAAGAAACGTGTTTTCAAACACGCGCTTAGCCTCTTCTAGCAGCACAGTTTCATCGTTATATCTCTGTGAATAATGGCCAATATAAAGCCGTTCCACATTAGCATCACGAGCCACTTTTGCCGCCTCTTCAGCGGTAGAATGATAGTATTTTGCAGCTTGGTCCTGACGATCATTGGCATAAGTTGACTCATGATAGAGAACATCCACTTCCTCCAACAGCTTGTAGAGGTCAGGGATGTACTTCGTGTCGGAGCAATAAGCATAGGTTCTCGGCTTCTTTGCAGGCGTTGTCAGTCGGGTGTAAGGCACCACCTCACCGTCTTCTGCCACGAAGTCAAGGCCATGTTTTATGTCGTTTATCTTATAGTTTGGCACCTTGTAGAAGTCAATCATCTCACGCTTGATGTGCGGAAGTTTCTGCTTTTCGCTGAAGATATAGCCGGAACAAGGCATACGATGATTAAGCGGCAGAGATTTTACGCATACTTTTTCGTCCTCGTAGATCAGCTGTTTCTTCGTGGTATCCACGGCATGGAAAATCACTTCATAGCCCATGTCACGGCAGAACATCTTGATTTGAAGATTCAGGAATTCCTCAAGTTCTTTCGGAGCAAAGACATGCAGCGGCTTATCGCGATCCAAGAGATTGAAAGAAGAAATCAGTCCGATGAGTCCGAAAACATGGTCGCCATGGATGTGCGAGATGAAGATTGCCGATATCCGTGAGAAAGCAAGCTTTGAGCGACGAAGCCAAACCTGAGTGCCTTCGCCGCAATCAACAAGATAAAGATGACCATCTACCTCCACCACCTGCGCAGCATTATTATGATGCATAGTTGGCAGAGCAGAGCCACATCCTATTACAGTTACTTTCATAAGCACTTTATTTCTGTCTTATAAAGTCTAAGATGCCAGTCCTGTTTTCAAGCGTAAGCGTGTCAGGAAGCAGGTTGTAAATATCAAACGTATCACCTTCAGAAACGATATGACCGTTCATTATCCAACTGCCATCTTCGTTGAGGTTCAGCGTTTTACCTACTCCCTCATTTGACCAAACGCCCATGAGAGTGCTGAGATTGATAACCTTCTTTGCGATGTAGTCCCACTCACCGTCAACATCCTTCTCGCCGACAACAGCATAACGGCTGCCAGCAACAATATCGCCGACAATGATTCTCGCATCCTCAAGAGTATCTTCCGGAAGATAGATACGCACTGTATCGCCAGCAGAATCAGCCGAAGCCACAGAAAGTTCTAGGGTATGATTAGCTGCGTCAATGTATTCTCCGTAGATGGTAGAATCTTCAATAGTTATCTCCTTATTGGTTTCAGGCAGCAAAGCCGTTTTCTTCTCCTGGGTACATCCACAAACAAGAGCGAAGAGAACTGCCACAAAAACGAGTTTTTTCATTGTACAATTATTTTTAAGTTACGGTTGCAAAGTTACGATATATATATAACGCAAAAGGTCTTTGGTTAAACCTAATGTTGACAATCGAAAAGTTCCTTGAGTTCTTTATGAAGTAACGGCAAATGGTTGATTATGATGCTCCAGAGAATATCAGCAGACAAACTGTCATAAGCATGGATAATGTAGTTTCTGGCATCCACAATCTTTCTTGCATTGGTGATGTTTATCTCTGGATCAATCTTCAGAATGCGGTTCATAGCCTCACCCATAATCTCAATGTTTCTTTCTACCGCTTGTCTCAATAGCACATTGGAATTGAACTCGGCAAATAGTTTAGGCTTATCTCCAAAGAAACTTTCTACTCGTTCTACGCTTGCAAGAACATCATAAAGATATTTTTCAACTTTCTCGTCCATAAACCAATTGTTTTGTTCTATCTACTACTCTTCTGAAGACAGGATTCTGTATGCTCTTGTCTTCTACAAGGTCAATAGGTCTATTGAAGAGAAGCTGAAGGCTGTTCTTGAAATCAAAGTAGTTGTCAGCATATTCATTCAAATCTACTCCTTCAAAGTTCACCACAAAATCAACATCACTATCAGCATTGAACTTGTCAGTAAGAACAGATCCAAATACTGACAAATTTTCCACCTTATGCTTTTGGCATAAGATAAATAGTTTTGATATGTTGTCTTGTATTATGTTCATAACAATTATTATTCGGTTGCAAAGGTACGAAGAAGAAACGTACTGACAAAGAAAAAGCGCAAAAACTTTCGTTTTCTTGTTACAATTACCACAAAAAAAGAACTCCAAGCCTAAGCCTGGAGCTCAAAAACGATAAAAACTTAACAAATAAATTATTTATTTACTGCGTCACCAAACTTCTTATTTACGGCGTCAACTAACTTCTCAATTCAATCAAGAGAGCCAGACACAATGCAAATATAATCCACCCCACCATAAAGTAAAACATAAAACCATTCTTCTTGATGGTAGCTCGAATGCTTCGGGTTACATAGTAATCGTTGCAGAAAAGAATTATTCCGCTTGAGATAAATACACAACCTAAGATATAGCTGATAGTATTCAGAATATCGAGTTTTGTGATCCCGGCTACAACAAACGATAATATGAAAGCAATTCCAGAATAATCATTCGTTATCAGAAGCCATTTCTTATAAATATGTTTCATATCTTATTTATTTACTGCGTTCTCAACCTTCTTTGCATTCTTGTTTGCAACGTTCAGCTTGTCAATGTTGATGTCGCCAGCACCGTTGAGGTTGCAGATGAAGTCCTTGCAGTGGCCGGAAGCTTTGAGTTCGCTGGCTCCGCTCAATTCAGACTTGATGGTATCTGCTGTGATTCTTTCCAGATTGATGTCGCCAGCACCAGCTGTACTTATATTCAGATTGCGCATAAGAACAGACTTCACGTTAATATCGCTTGCACCAGATGTAGCAATCTTGATGTCGTTGAAGCTTGAGCTCTTGAGTTCAATGTCTGAAGCGCCAGCTGTAGTGATACTGAAAACATCTGACTGCTGGAAGTTTTCCGCATTGATGTCGGATGCGCCGGCTGTAAAGATGGACTTGATAGCAGGCACAGACACGCTGTAAGAACCACGGCTGAAACGGTCTTCCTTGCTTGAGATGTAAAGAGTGTCGCCGCTAACCTTGAGAACGGCTTTGTCGGCATAGATTTTTCTGCCATCGAATTTGATAGCATTGCTGCCCTGAACGAGGTTTATCTCATAGTTTCCTTCTGTGTGGATGTGAGAGAAAGTGCCGTTGAAAGCCATCTTCTTTTCGATGTGTACAGTATCTGCAGGAGCCACGTTTGAGAGGTCCTCTTTTTCTACAACTGAATGGATGAGGAAGTTGCTGAGTTTTGAACATGAACAGAATAATAATGAAGAGCAGAGAGCTGCGAAAGCGACTGCAGAAGCGATAGATTGCATTTTCATAGTTGTTTGTTTTGGGCACCGCAGAAACTGCGGTGAATTGCATATTCTTTTTTATAAATGGGGGATATATCGTTTGTATTATTAGACGAAGGTGTCGTCATTTTGCTACAGGTTTTCCGAGAAAAGTTTCAATATTTCTTCCTTTTCTATGCCGAGGAGCTTCACCTCTGATACGAGGGAAGGCAGGGTTTCGTTGAGGAGTTTCTTCTTGCGTTCATTGAGGATCTTCTTCTTTGCGCCTTGCATTACGAAGTAACCCTTGCCGCGCTGCATATAGATAAGTTCTGCTGCAGTGAGTCGCTCGAAAGCACGCATCGCTGTATTAGGATTTACTCCGAGGCGGACGGCAAGTTCGCGAACAGACGGCACTTGCTCATCAACCTTGAGGTTTTCCTGTAGTATTTCTTCCTTCAGATAATCTACTATCTGCATGAAGATTGGTTGTGATTCTTGGAATTTCATAATAGTTTCTTTTATCTAATCTCCTTATAATGTAAACGACGGAAGAACCAGTAGCCGAAGCCGATGGCATATGCAACTGTAATGATTACGATGAATGCATCGAATGCATAGAGATAACAGAGAGCTGTTGCTTCATCTATGTTGCGGATATATTCATCAATGAAAGATCCGTCAAAGAATGGTATAAAGGCAGAACCCACGATGAGAAATGCCCAAGAGATGACATTGCTGGCAATCTGGAGAACGACGAGTGCCTTAATCTGCGCCTTTGTCTTGAAATATGTTACTATCACGAAATAGCAAAGAGTCTGACCAATAATAGAAAAAGGAATCATGCAGACAAAGAGTACAAGGCTGAAATACACGCCGCTAGGAACTTCATGAGGGAAAGTCTTTATGAATTCATTGATACCCTCGCCGATTATGCAGAACGGAAGGAAATCGACTGCGCCATTGAAGATTACGAAATAGAGGTATGTGATGATGTAAACTACCAGATAGTAAACGATGCTTGCCAGCAAAACACATCCGAAGAACATCGTTAGGATAGCCCAACCCTTCTCTTTGTAAGATGCCGGAAGGAGGTTGTATTGCATTGCTTCACGCTGGAGACAGTAGCGGTTTACGAGTTCAAACTGTGTTATGGCGAATGTCATGACAGTGCCAAAGATGAGCGTTGCAATGATGGTCATTGCTTCAAGTGCGCCCTGCATATCTTCGCCCTCGTAATTGATAAAGAGGCCGCCGCTTGGCAGGATGTTGAAGAAGAAAATGCCGATGAGAGTATAGGCGAGAATACCGATGCCGAAAGCCATCATGTAGTTTCTCTTGTTCTCTACCATTGAATATCTCAAGAGAGATTTATATTGACTGAAATTGAAAGTGTTCATATTTGTAATTATTGGTGAAGTTAATGGTTTTCCAGGGAGTTTCATTTCATTATCCTTAGGGAAGTATATCGTTTTCTTATAAGAAACTAAGAATTTTCTAGTAAGAAATTATCTGTTTTCTAGTAAGAAAAAAATTATTTTCTTATAAGAAATTGACTCGTAAGCCCAAGGATTTCGACTCGTTTCCTTAAGGATTTCGACTCGTTTCCTTATGGGTTTTGATGGTTTCCTTTAACGATTGCGGTGAAGAGGAGTTTGAGATCAACTGGAGATTCAATGCCGGTCTTGTTCTTTATGACAGAGATGTTGCCGAGGATAGAAGGTTCTGTGTAGAGAATCTCGTCGCCTTCCTCTGCCTTGCCGAAAGCATACTTCATGCCGATCTCCTGGATGGTGTCGTTGAGAAGGACGGCTGAATTGTCGAGAATGATCACTGCGTCAAGAATCTGCTCAATATCGTCAACCTGATGTGTTGAGATGATGATGGTCTTTTCTTCTGTCATGCACTCTGCTATGATCTGACGGAAAGTTGACTTTGACGGAATATCCATGCCGTTTGTCGGTTCATCCATGAAGAGATACTTTGTGTTGCAAGCGAGAGCGAGAGAGATGATAGACTTCTTCTGCTGACCATGCGACATCTGAGTGAGTTTCTGATTCTGTGGAACCTCGAAAGCAGCCATTGCCTTGTCAAGGATTTCCTGGCTGAAGTTCTCATAGAAAGGTGCTACGATGCTAGCCCACTGACCGATGGTAAGCTCCGGAACAGCCTCGTTTTCGCCCACAAAACGTATAAGCTTAAGCACTTCAGCAGGTCTGCCGTATGAGTTTATGCCATCAACGAGCACGACATCCTTCTCAACTTTCGCTGTTGCACTTTCAGACTTCGGAGATAGTATTCCACAGACGAGTTTGAGAAATGTAGATTTTCCTACGCCGTTCTTACCAAGAAGTCCGTAAATATGACCTTCTTTAATCTCAAGATTGATGTTACTAAGTACCTTGTTTGAAACAAGATAGCGGTAATTCAGATTGTTTATTTGTATCATATTATTAGTGTATTAGTTCATTAGTACACTGCAAAGGTAAGACTTTTTGGATTACCTCCAAACTTTTTCCGTATTTTTTTTCGCAGAAAAGCGTTCTTCGTCCAATTAGATGACATAACTCAAACGACTGAAAGAAAACAAGGATAGCGAAAGATTATAATTGTTTATTTAATATTAAATGTGTAATTTTGCAGCCGTATTCAATAAAATAATCATCTTATAAAATATGAAACATCAAAGCATTTTGCTCATTCTTGCCTGTATGCTCCATCTGAGCTGCGTGGCATGTCAGAACTCTAACGGTAAGACACCACTTACAACAACTTCTGAATCAACCCAAAACTCTGTATCAACTCCAACAGACACAATAAAAAACGAGTCAGAAAAATCTAAGGAAGCTATCACGCTCTCTCTTGCTCTTACTGGCGACATCATGCTTGGCACAACCTACCCTACCGTCAAACTCCCTGCAAACGACGGAAAGAACGTGCTGGACGATGTTCGCGACCTGCTTCTGAACGCAGACGTAGCGCTCGGAAACCTTGAATGTGCCGTTACTGACAGCGGAACTTGCACAAAGGGTTCCGGTCCGAATGTATATGCTTTCCGCACTCCGACAGCATTCGCCGACAGACTCAAGGAAGCCGGCTACGACTATCTCGGACTTGCCAACAACCACGCTAACGACTTCGGTCCTGTGGGTGTTCGCGACACAGAGAATACGCTGAAGAAGCTCGGCATCGCTTTCTCCGGTCATAAAGGTCATACTCCATTCGCAATAATCGAGCGCAACGGACTGAAGATTGCCTGCATGGCTTTCGGTCAGAACGAATATTCAATGCGCAACACTGAGTACAACCTGCTCCGTAAGACAATAAAAGATGCTAAGGCAGCAGGCGCTGACCTCGTCTTCATCTCTCTCCATGGCGGTGCTGAAGGTAAGGCACAGAGCCACATTCCACGTCAGGGACATGAGACAGCCTTCGGAGAAGACCGCGGTAATCTCCGCGAATTTGCGCACATTGCCATTGACGCCGGAGCTGACCTTATCTACGGTCACGGTCCTCACGTCACTCGCGCAGTGGAGCTCTACAAAGGTCGTTTCATTGCCTATAGCCTCGGTAACTTTGCCACTCCATACGGCATGAGCCTCACTGGCATCAGCGGTTATGCTCCTGTTGTTACGGTAAACATCAACGGCGACGGTGAATTCCTCGACGGTCAAATCCACTCTTTCATCCAGCAGCCGGGCGTTGGTCCTCGCAAAGACAACTCAGGTTCTGTTGCAAAAGAAATGCGCAACCT
Organism: Prevotella sp.; assembly: GCA_045597565.1. GTDB lineage: Bacteria > Bacteroidota > Bacteroidia > Bacteroidales > Bacteroidaceae > Prevotella. The sequence continues at coordinate 27,195 of JAZLKJ010000055.1, forward strand.
TACCTACAGCGACATAGACAATCTCCAGATTGACGTTACAGAAACTGGCGCTATCGTAAAGAAGTAAGCAGAAATAGTTTATTTATATCAAGCAAAAACGGCTTTTTACACTCTAGGGGGGTAGGTAGGGTAAGTAGATTTCTTATATTACGCGAAATTTTTCACATATATATAATACATAAATATATATAATATAGGAAATCTACTTACCCTACCTACCCCCCTGCTTACTTACTTTCTACGTCTTATTTCAATCCCTCAAACTTGCAATTTTTAATGTCAATCTTTGAGAAAGCATCAATCTTGAGATCCTTACTTAGATAGAAGAAAGAGGAATTGCTGATGTTGATGTTCTTCACACACTCAAGACCTTCAAGTCCGACGCTACGGATGGCATTCTTACATCCGCGGCATACTATATTATTAATGTGTATGTCCTGGAAGTCTGGCGCAAAGGCAAGAGTCTCAGGTTTCTGGTAAGAGCCTTCCTGGTAAGTTGCCGTTTTATCAATGTAAGTGCATTCAAAACAGATAGCATCATCTGTGATGTCTGACATTACGATGTCGTAGCAGAAGATGTTTTTAGTATATCCGCCACGCCCCAAACCGCTCTTGAATCGCAAACCGATGTCAGTTCCACTGAAGCGACAGCTGCGCACAACGATGTTCTCCATACCACCCGAAACGTCAGAACCGATTACGAAGCCGCCGTGAGCGTGATAGACAATATTGTCCTGAATAAGAATATCCTTGCAGGCACCCTTGTCAACACCGCTCTGTCCGGTTCCACCCTTCATACAGATACCGTCATCGCCGGCATCGACGATAGAGTTCACGACGAGGCAGCGCTGGCAGTTGCTAAGGTCAATGGCATCGCCATTCTGCGCATTCCATGGACAGCGAACCGTAATTCCATCGAGGATAACATCCTGACACTCAATTGGATGTACATGGAAACGAGGTGAGTTCTGTATTGTTACGTCCTGAAGATAAACATTCTTACATTTTGTAATGCGGAAGATGTCCTGGCGCATAGACTCCTCCTTCAAGGCAGTTTCCGCGATGTTCTCTATACCCTTCAGATTAAAAGGAAGCCAGAGATCGCCTTTCTGAGAGATTTCGCCACCCATTGCCTTGAAGATATTCCACTCAGTATCGCTCACCTTTCCGCGCTTTACAGGTCGCCAGTAAGCACCGTTTCCGTCAATTGTTCCATGTCCAGTGATTGCAATGTTCTCAGCTTTCTGAGCACTAATCAACGGCAGGCAACGACCTTTCGGATTCTTTGGGTCAATGTGCTGTTTCTTCTCTGGAGTTGACATCAGGATGGCATTGCGAGAGAGATAGAGGTTTACGTTGCTCTTGAGCGCGAAAGGAGCTGTCATGAAAACTCCATCCGGCACGACAACCTTGCCGCCGCCATGCCTTGACACCTGGTCAATAGCCTTCTGAATGACTTCCGTGTTAAGCGTAAGACCGTCGCCCACAGCGCCTAAATCCTTGATATTGACTTCATAATTCGGGAAAACAGGAAGCTTAGCCTTCTGCATCTCTACAGGAAGGTTTGTGTAGTAAGCATCGTAATGTTTCTGGTCCTGAGCATTTGCTGCAAGAGCGCAGAAGAGGAGTAAGAGTGAAAAAAGTTTTCTCATAAGGGTTAGTGTTTAGTTTATATATTCATCCTAAAGTTATGGGTAGGTTCTATAAATAACAAAGCTAATATATAGAACCCACCTCTAAATATTCTATTTGTGAGTTTCAACAATCTTGGTCTTCTCGAGTTCGCGGTTTCGCTTGTTCACAACGGTAACCACAGACTGAGCAAGAGCGAGGAAAGCCTGACCAGTAGGCAGTTCCGGATGAAGCGCAGCAGGCTCGCCCTTATCGCCACTCTCGCAGATGGACTGAACGATCGGAATCTGCGCAAGGAGCGGAACATTCATTTCCTCAGCCAGTTTCTTGCAGCCACCCTGTCCGAAGATGTAGTATTTATTCTCCGGAAGTTCGGCAGGAGTAAACCACGCCATGTTCTCTATAAGTCCGAGAATAGGCACATTAACCTTCTCGTTGCTGTACATGTCGATTCCCTTACGAGCATCGGCAAGTGCCACCTGCTGAGGAGTAGAAACGATGACAGCGCCAGTGATGGCGAGAGTCTGAAGAAGAGTGAGGTGGATGTCGGAAGTGCCAGGAGGAGTATCGAGAATGAGATAGTCAAGTTCGTCCCAGTTTGCATCTGCAATAAGCTGCTTGAGAGCATTAGATGCCATACCGCCACGCCAGAGAGTAGCAGTTTCCGGATCAACGAAGAAGCCGATTGAAAGGAGCTTTACGCCGTATTTCTCTATTGGTTCGATAAGATTTCTGCCTTCCACTTCAACGGCGTATGGGCGTGCATCTTCCACGCAGAACATCTTAGGCACAGAAGGACCGAAGATGTCAGTATCAAGAAGTCCGACGCTGTAACCGAGTCGCGCAAGGGCAATAGCAAGATTAGCCGAGACGGTGCTCTTGCCTACTCCACCCTTTCCAGAGCTTACGGCAACAACATTCTTCACCTTAGGCAGGAGTTTTCCCACTTCAGGACGTGGCTTCTGCTTGGTTTCTATCTTAATGTTTACCTCAACATCCTTACTGACATGATAATGAATAGCAGCCTCAGCAGCCTTAACGGTTGACTTGAGGAATGGATCTGTCTCCTTTGGGAAGATAAGAGTAAACTCCACCTTCATGCCGTCGATGCGAACATCGTCGGCAAGCATCTCGCTCTCTATGAGGTTCTTCTTCGTACCTGCATAGATTACGGTAGCGAGCGCGTCTGTTATAAGTTTTGGATATAGTGTCATGTTTTATATTTATTCGTTACAATTATTTGCTTAATCTTTCTATACATTTATTATTATAATAGAGCATCATCTCACCTTAAGGCGCTGGTCTATTCTTAAAGGCATATCCGGCGTGAGGTCGTTCATCTTGTAGAGATACTTCAAGCGAATGCCGAAATGCTGTGCAATGCTGTACATGCTGTCGCCCGGCTTCACCACATAAACCATTCCTTTATATCGCTTATCAGCTTTCTTCGCCTTCTTTTTCAGATAGACTTTTTCTCCTGGATAGAGTTGGCTGTCAACATCGCGCTCATTATACTTTGCAAGTTTCCGGCATGATTTGTCAAGATTCCAAGCGATGGTCTTGTACGTATCGCCACTTTGAGCTACGACGTATGGAAGTCCGTTGTTATAGAGCGTCTCGTAGTTCTTTTCAACGATATGGTCAGGATTCTTCTTTTTCTTCTTTCCTGAGTTATCATGCTGATTAGCAAGAGCTTTCTTTCCGCTGTCGTAAGCGTAAAGCTGATAGCGTTCTATTATGGAAATCAGGCTTTGAGCATAAGTTGGGGAGGTGGCATATCCACAGGCTTTCAGACCATGAGCCCAAGACTTATAGTCGGTCAGGCTGTAGGTGAAAAGTCTTGAATAACGCGACTTAAGGAGGAATTTGCTGTGGTCTTCAAAGCTTTCTCTCGCCGAATTGTAACTTCGGAAACATTCGTTCGTGGCATCGTCGTCACGATATTGCTTTCGTCCCTGCCAGTCGTGGCATTTTATTCCGAAGTGGTTATTGCCATTCTTTGCGAGATAACTCTTGCCAGCACCACTCTCAAGAAGTCCTTGCGCCAGGGTTATTGACGCAGGAATACGATAACGCTGCATCTGCTCAATAGCTACCGGCGCATATTTCTCGATGTAGGCATCGTAGTCTGCGTTGCGATATTGAGCGGATGCAGCGAGTGGCGTTGCAAGAATGAAAAGTATTACAAGGAAGTGCTTCAACTGCTGTTTCTTTCTTGTTTTGTTCTGAGAGCGCAATGTGTTAATCGCTATTAATTATACAAAAAGCGCTTGATTGACTTCTTAGGAGTTTTTTCAAATTCTTCGTCGCGAAGTTCTATAGACTGAAGCTTAGCATAAGAAGCAATAGACTTGTTCACCTCAGCGCGGTTCTGCTCCATGATTTCGGCAAGCTGTTCCTTTGAAACTCCTGCCTTCTCAGCCTCAGCATAGTCAGGATAGACAAGGGCAACAAACTTGTCGTTGCGCTGCACCATGACAGACTCTAGCACGTAAGGCATTGAGTTCAACTTATCTTCAATCTCCTCCGGATAGATATTCTGCCCACTGGCACCCAAAATCATGTTCTTGCTTCGTCCACGCAGATAGAGGTTACCTTTGCGGTCCACAATACCTATATCGCCTGTACGCATCCAACCGTCATCGGTAAAAGCATTGTCCGTTGCTTGTATATTCTTATAGTACCCGCGCATAATGCCGTCACCTTTCAATAATATCTCACCTTCCACTTTACGCGGGTTCTCGGAGTCAATACGCAGTTCCATGCGGTCGATAATCTTACCGCAGGACTTGAAGGCGTACTTGTCCCAGCGTTCGTAGCAGACCAGCGGTCCACACTCGGTCATTCCGTAACCGCAGGTATAGGGGAACCGGATCTGACGCATGCAGCGTTCCACATCTTGGTTAAGCGCCGCTCCGCCGATAATGAGGAATTGCAGTTTACCGCCAAAAGCCTGCATAAGGGCTTTATACACCTTCTTACGAATAGGTATATTGATAAGAGGCGTGTACCAAAGGGCTTTGATGATAGGCTTTTGGATAGTGGGGAAAATCTTTTTCTTAAAGATTTTCTCAATAACCAACGGCACCGTCAGAATCATATACGGTTGGACATCGTGGAACGCCTTCATGAGCAAAGCGGGCGTCAGGCTCTTCGTGATGAAATAGACATGCGTACCTCCGGCGAGTTGGTAGATAAAATCAAACATCAGTCCGAACATGTGCGCCAGCGGCAACATGCTGACAAAGGTCAGTCCGTGGTAGTTAGGTATATTAGCCTGCGCATACACCACATTGGACGACAGGTTACGGTTAGTCAGCATAACACCCTTGGGCGAGCCTGTGGAGCCGGAGGTGTAGTTAATAAGGGCTACATCGTCCAAGTTGTCCATAGGTAAGTGAACATCCGCCCGATTATAGCCGTCGGGGTACAGTTGGGCAAAGCGACGGTCTATATCGTCCTGCTCAAAGGCAATCTCTGACTGCATGA